>NZ_JAGGPC010000022.1:0-358317 GCF_018614005.1 Streptomyces sp. ISL-99 | reverse complement strand
CCCCATAACCGCGGCTGCAGTATTAGGCGCCAGGCGGTCGGTACTGGATCTGGTCGGCCTTGCGCAGGGCGTCCATCGTTTCGCCAACGGTCAGCAGGACTGTCGTTTCGAACGAGCTCAGCGCGCCGCCTCCCGTAATCGCCAACGCGACCGCGGCCATGGAAACGTTGTCGGGGGCTTCCCAGAGGGTATATCCGTCGTGTCTGCCGAAGGCGTACCAGAATCCATGAAGCTTTCCCCCGACCGACTCGACATATGCTTGCGCGGCCTTTCCGCGGTCTTCTGGATTGCCGATCAGCCTGGCCCAGGTTTCCGGCGTGTAACTGAATCTCGTGAGATAGAGGGGCATCATGTCTCCCATTCGCCGGTGACGTACGGCTTGCCATGAGGCGTCGAACTCTAACTGGCGGAAAGCAGACGAGGCGGGTTGCAACGCGTCTGCGTGTTATGCAATTACTCCATAAAGCGACGCAGCAGCGTCCGCATCCTCAGCATGATGTTGCGTCCGCAGTCCGGGAGCAGCAGTCGTACGGTGGGGCGGGCGGGTGATGAGCCGGTGTGTCACGTGGGCGAGTTCGGCCGCCGCGTCGGGATCGTCGGCGTAACGGGCGACCGTGAGCGGGGCGACCCAGCCGAGCACGATGTCCTCGGCTGCGAGCAGGTGGCCGAGCGCGAGCAGCGCGGCGCGGCCGTTGCCGTCGTCGAAGGGATGGAAGAAGGCGACGTCGAGGTACAGGCGGGCGGCCCTCGCGGGCAGCGGTACGGCCGGCTCGCGGCTCTGGGCGAGGCAGGCGGCGAAGCGCCGCTCGGTGTCCCCGTGCAGCCCGTACCGCTCGCGTCCCCCCTTGGCGAAGGCCGTGCCGGTACGGAACGCTGCTTGCGGAACGCCGAGTACGGTCCGCTGCCAGCCGGCGAGCCGCTCGAAGTCCAGGCAGCGGCCGGCGCACGCGTCGGCGTACGCCTGCCGCCAGGCCGCCCCCAGCCGCTCGGCCCGCTCCTCGCCCCGCGCGGGCCCGGACGCGGCCGCGTGGTCCGCGATGCCGTCGCGGGCGGCGCGTACCGGGCCGGTCACCTCGGGGCAGGCCCGGGCCCAGTCCACCCGCTCGCGTACGTCCTGCCACACCAGCAGATCATCGGGGGTTCCGGCGTCAGCGGTCCGCATGGGCGGCGATCCGCTCGGCCACGTCACCGACCAGCAGCGGCCCCGGATCCGTCCAGCTCTCGAACCGGCCTCCGACGGCGTCCTCCACCAACTCTTCCGCCCGCCGGGGCGAAACGCCGTTGCTCTCCAGGTACCAGCGCAGGACCAGCTGGCAGTGCCCGTACCAGCCCGCCTCGCAGGAGGTGCGGTCCAGCACCACGGTCGCCAGCCGGGCCGTCGCCCGCTCCCACGCCCATTGCCGGTCCTCCGCCGAGGCGTCCGGGGCGGGGGAGAGCCGGTCGAACTTCTCGGCGAGCTCCTGCAGCCAGTCCCACCACTCCTCGAGCGAGTCCACGACCCGGTCCGGGGTCTCCTCCTCGGTGGTGACCGAATGGGACGGGCAGCACCAGGCCGCGACCGGACCGCCGAAGTGCGTCGAGTCGTTCCAGCCGACGACCCAGGTGCCGAACCGCTCGGCCAGCGCCCGGGTCACGGCTTGCTCGTAACGGAAATCCCACGTCCGTCCGGCGTCCTGATCCGGCATCGGTACCGCGGCGACGACGTCGTACGCGACGTCCGCGTCGAACGTGCGGCCCGCCGGGTCCAGGTCTGCCCATGTCTGGTTCCGCAGCCACAGCCCTTCTTCCACGCGAGCAGCCTGCCATACCGGACTGCTCGTCGGTTACTCGCGCGTACTGAAGGTCACTTGGCCGATGGTGAACAGTTGTGATCTTTAATTGTGGTTGTTCCGTGGATGTCATCCGAGGTTGCCCGTCGTATGGCAGGGTCCGACCACCGTCGTGACTGCCCGCCTCGTCGGGCACCCGTGAGAGGTCACCATCCCCATGTCCCGTCGCACCAACCCGAGATGGGCCGCCGCCTTGGTCGCGGCCGCTTTCACAGGCATGGCCGCAGCATCCCCCACGCAGGCCCGCCCCGCCGTTTCGAGTGCCGTCAACCGGGCAACCGCCGTCGCCGCGGCCTCGGACGTCAGCTCGTACTACGCGGCCGCGGACGGCAAGACCGGTGCCGCCCTCAAGAGCGCACTGCACACGATCATCAGCTCACAGTCCACGGTGTCGTACGACCAGGTGTGGACGGCGCTGAAGAACACCGACCAGGACCCGGCCAACACGGCCAACGTCATCGAGCTGTACACGGGCAAGTCCATCGCCAAGACCCGCAACGGCGGCAACACCGGCGACTGGAACCGCGAGCACGTGTGGGCCAAGTCCCACGGCGACTTCGGAACCACCACCGGACCCCGCGCCGACCTGCACCACCTGCGGCCCGAAGACGTCACCGTCAACAACATCCGCGGCAACAAGGACTTCGACAACGGCGGCAGCACCGTGTCCGGCGCGACGGGCAATTACACCGACGCCGACAGCTTCGAGCCCCGTAATGCCGTAAAGGGCGACGTGGCCCGCGTGATCCTTTACATGGCCGTACGGTACGACGGCGGAGACGGCTTTGCCGACCTCGAACCCAACGACCGGGTCGGCAACGGCTCCCTTCCGGCGATCGGCCGCTTCAGCGTCCTGAAGCAGTGGTCGCTCCAGGACCCGCCGGACACGTTCGAACAGCGCCGCAACGAAGTCATATACAGCACCTACCAGCACAACCGGAACCCGTTCATTGACCACCCCGAATGGGTCGAGTCCATCTGGTAAGCACCGCCCGCCGTTCAGCATGGACGTCGCGCGAGTATGGCCTGATACGTAACGCAACTTGAAGCCGCCTGCCATTCCTAGGATGATCGGCGGCTCCAGTGCCCCTGGTGGGCGCGGGAGTTCGGATGATTCCCCCGGCATCGCGCTGACCCCGTCCTTTGCTCCACCTCGCCCCCCTTCATGAGGAATTGATGACCCAACACATACTGGAGGCGGTGATCTGGTGCCTTGCAGCCGGTGCGCTCGCAGGCTTGGTCCTGTTGGTACGCCAACGCCGGCTCACCGCCGCTCTGCGCCGACGCCTGACGGCGCTGGAAGACACCCTGCGCGCCCGTGACGCGGAGGCCGCCCACCTGGTAGAGGCCCGTCTCTCCTTCTTGGCCCAGGCGCATCAGCAGCCCGTACCCGTGCCCGGCCTGCTCGACCCGCGGCTGGCCGCGACGGCGTACGGACAGAGCCTGCAGCAGGTCCAGGACCTGTTCACCCAAGCTGTCGACACGGCGCGGGCCCGAGCCGACCAGTCGGCGAGAGCGACGCTCAAGGCGGCCATGCGCGCACTCCAAGCCCTGGCCAATGAACAGCAGCTGTCCATCTCCGAGATGCAGGACCGGCACGACAGTCCCGATGTGCTCCAGGACCTGCTGGAGATCGACCACGCGAATTCACAGTTCGGCCGCAGGGCGCAGGCCATCGCCGTTCTCTGCGGGTCGTGGCCGGGGCGGCAGCGGGTCGCCTCGCCGCTGATCGACGTCGTACGCGGCGCCACCTCGCGGATCCGGGACTACCGGCGTGTCGTGGTCCACTCGCGGGTCGACATGGACGTGGTGAGCCGCGCGGTGGAGCCGGTGGTCCTCGCGGTCGCCGAACTCCTGGACAACGCGGCACGCCACTCGCAGCCCAACACCACGGTCGAGGTCAGCGTCCAGCCCGCGCACAACGGCGTCTGTGTGGTCATCGACGACGCCGGAGTCGGCATGGACTCGCGCGAGGCCGAGGAGGCGGGCCGGCGCCTGTCGGGCCGTGAGGACATCGACATCAACCGGCTCGGCGACCCGCCGCAGTTCGGCTTCGCCGTCATCGGTGTGCTCGCCGCCCGGTACGGCTTCACCGTCTCGGTCGACACCCGGTCGCCCTACGGGGGAGTACGCGCTGTGCTGTTCCTCCCCCATGAACTCCTCAACCGCGTACGCGCCCCCAGGACGGCGATTCCCCCGGAGGCCGAGTCGGCCCCCGCTCCGGTGTCTGCGCCGGTGTCCGCTCCGGCCGCCGCTCCCCGGGCGGACCACACGTCCCGTGCTCCGGAAGCCCGGCCGGGTCCCGAGAAGGAGCCCGCTCCCGTGACCGCTCAGGCGTCCACCACAGGTGGCCTGCCCAAGCGCCGCCGCCGCGCCGCCGCCCAGGACCACGCGGCGGGCGACCAGGCATCCGCCGCCGCGCCGCCGCCCGGCGCCGGTCACACCCCGGCCCGCCCGGCCGCCGAGACCGCCACCCGCATGGGCGCGTTCGCCCGCGGCACCCGATTCGGGCGCGCCGCCTCGCAAGACGATGAAGGGAATCCGCAGGGATGAACGACCATATGGCCAACGAGCTGGGCTGGATGCTCGACGAGGTCCTCAAGGTCCCGGAAGCCCGCCATGCGATCCTGCTGTCCGCCGACGGCATGCTCCGGGCGCATTCCAAGGGCATCGCGCGCGACGAGGCGGAACGGCAGGCCGCAGCGCTGTCCGGGCTCCAGTCGATCAGCCGCAGCACGGCGGAGTTCTGCGCCCAGGAATCCTCCCCGTGGCAGCAGACACTCGTCGAGTTCGCCGACGGGTACGTCTTCCTGGTGGCAGCGGGGGCGGGCGCGTACCTGGCTGTCTCCGCCACCCAGAACGTCGACATGGAGGCGGTCACCTATGGAATGCACAAGCTCGTCGACCGGCTGGGCAAGGAACTGACCAGTCCGCCCCGCCAGGACGCGGTACCGGCCCGGCCAGGCACCAGCCGTACCGCATGAGCCCACCCCACCGGCGTGAACGCGGACTCGTGCGCCCCTACGTGGTGACGGACGGCCGTGCGCATCCGACGCGCAACACGCTCGACCTGGTGACGCTCGTGACGGCTGCGGCCGACCGCCCGCTCGGCGGCCTGAGTCCGGAGAAGCGCCGCGTCATGGAGCTGTGCCGGGGAGGAGCCCTGTCGGTCGCCGAAGTGGCAGGGCACCTGGCGCTGGCGATCAGCGTCACCAAGGTCCTGCTCAGCGACCTGATCGACAGCGGCCACATCTCCACGCGGCCCCCCATCCCCAGGGCCCAACTCCCCGACGACCAGCTTCTGCAGGAGGTGCTCGATGGTCTCCGCTCCAGGCTCTGACCAGGTCGGCCAGGTGTATGTCTCCGACACGGTCAGGGCCGCGGTCAAGATTCTGATCGTGGGTCACTTCGCGGTCGGCAAGACCACGTTCGTCGGCACGCTGTCCGAGATCCGGCCGCTGCGTACCGAAGAGACCATGACGCAGGCCAGTGAGCTGATCGACGACCTGGCCGGGAGTCCGGACAAGACCACGACCACCGTCGCCATGGACTTCGGCCGTCTCACCCTCAGCGAGCGACTGGTGCTGTACCTGTTCGGCGCTCCCGGGCAGAAACGCTTCACCTCGCTCTGGAAAGACATGTTGAACGGGGCCCTGGGCGCACTGGTGCTCGCGGACACCCGGCGACTCGACGAGTCCTTCGACATCATGGGCCTGCTGGAGGAGCACGGCATGCCGTACGCGGTCGCCGTCAACCGGTTCGACGACGCACCGGTCTTCCCCGTGGCGGAAATACGCGAAGCCCTCGATCTCCTCCCCGAAACCCCCCTCATCACCTGCGACGCACGGGACGCCGCATCCTCCACCGAGGCGCTGATCTCCCTTGTCGAGTACCTCCAGACCCGCACCTCTCAGGAGCACCGATGACCACTCCCCAGCCCGCGCCGGGCACCGCACCGCCCGGCTGCCCGGCGCACGCGGGCACGGCCGCCGCTCGTACGGCTGAGTCGCTGTACGGACCGGAATTCGCCGCGGACCCCGCCGCGACGTACGCACGGCTGCGCACGCACGGCACCGTCGCACCGGTGGAGATCGCCCCCGGCGTCCACGCGACGCTCGTCACCGGCTACGAGACCGCCCTGGAGGTGCTGCGCAGCCCGGACCGGTTCTCCAAGGACCCGCGCAGGTGGCGGGCCCTCGCCGACGGGACGGTGCCCGCGGACAGCCCTGTCGTACCGATGATGATGTACCGGCCGAACGCGTTGTTCACCGACGGCGACGAGCACGCGCGGCTGCGTGGCGCGATCACCGACAGCCTGAGCCGCGTCGACCCGAACGCGCTGCGCGGCTATGTCGAGCACAGCGCCGACACCCTCATCGACCGGTTCGGCCCCAGGGGGCAGGCCGATCTCCTCGGCGAGTACGGGGCGATCCTGCCGCTGCTCGTCTTCAACCAGCTCTTCGGCTGCCCGCCCGACATCGGAGACAAGCTGGTCGAGGGCATGTCCGGGATCTTCGACGCCAATGCCGACTCCGAGAAGGCGAACGCGGTTCTCACCGAGGGCGTCGCCGAACTCGTCGCTCTCAAGCGGGAGCGGCCGGGAGCGGATGTGACGTCCTGGCTGATGGCCCATCCCGCGCAGCTCACCGACGAGGAGATGATGCATCAGCTCGTGGTCCTCATGGGCGCGGGCACCGAACCCCAGCAGAACCTCATCTGCAACGGCCTGCGGCTGCTGCTGTCCGACGACCGGTTCGGCGGCGACCTGGCCGGCGGCAGCCTGCCCGTCGAGGACGCGCTCGACGAGGTGCTGTGGACGGACCCGCCGATGGCGAACTACGCCATCCACTACCCGCTCCACGACCTGGAGCTCGACGGAACCGCGCTGCGGGAGGGCGAGCCCGTCCTGGTCAGCCTGGCAGCGGCGAACACCGACCCGGCCCTGGCCGGTGACCGGCGCGGTGGCAACCGGGCGCACCTGGCGTGGAGCGCCGGCGCGCACACCTGCCCGGCGAAGAGCCCCGCCCGGCTGATCGCCGCGGTCGCCGTGGAAAAACTCCTCGACCGGCTTCCGGATGCCGAACTCGCCGTCGGGGTAGGCCGCTTGGAGTGGCGGCAGGGGCCCTTCCACCGGGCTCTGGCCGCCCTGCCTGTGCGCTTCCCACCGATCAGCGTGCCGGTCGTCACCACGGACGAGACCCCTGGAGCCAGTACATGGAACACGAACCCCGCCCCCTCGTCATCGACGTCTCCGGCGCGGACATCCACGCCGAGGGAGCCCGCATCAGGGAACGGGGACCGGCGGCGCTGGTGGAACTCCCTGGCCAGGTGGTGGCGTGGGCAGTAAGTGACCACGCGCTGCTCAAGGAGCTGCTCACCGACCCTCGCGTGTCGAAGGACCCCCGCCGGCACTGGTCCGCGTGGATCAACGGGGAGATAACCCCCGAGTGGCCGCTGTTCACCTGGGTCGCCGTGACGAACATGTTCACCGCCTACGGAGGCGACCACCGGCGGCTGCGGAAGCTGGTCTCCACGGCCTTCTCCGCGCGCGCCACCGAGGCGCTGCGCCCGCGTATCGAGCGTATGGTCGCGGACCTGCTCGACGGCCTCGCCGCCACGCCTCAGGGGGAAGCGGTGGATCTGCGCGAGGAGTACTGCTATCCGATCCCCATCCAGGTGATCTGCGAGTTGTTCGGTGTCAGCGACGAGGGCACGCGCAAGGAACTGCGCCGTCTCGTGGACAGCATCTTCAACACCGCCGCCACCGCGGAGGAGGCCGCCGCTACCTTCCAGGACATCCACACCGTCCTGTCCGACCTCGTCGCCCTCAAGCGGCAGACACCGGGCGACGACATGACCAGCGTCCTGATCTCCGCCCGCGAGGAGGACGGCTCCCGGCTGTCGGAGGCCGAACTGGTCGACACCCTGCTCCTGGTGATCAGCGCCGGGCACGAGACCACGGTCAACCTGCTGGACAATGCGGTCCACGCACTGCTCACCCATCCGGACCAGCTCGAACTGGTCCGGACGGGCAGAGCCACCTGGAACGACGTGATCGAGGAGACGTTGCGCGTCGACTCGCCGGTGGCGAACCTGCCCCTGCGCTACGCGGTGGAGGACATCGAGACCGGGGGAGTGACCATCAAGAAGGGCGAGGCGATCCTCGCCGCGTACGCCGCCGCCGGGCGCAACCCCGCGCTCCACGGCGAGGACGCGGACCGGTTCGACGTAACCCGGCTGAACAAGGAACACCTCGCGTTCGGACACGGCGTCCACTTCTGCCTCGGAGCACCGCTGGCCCGGCTGGAAGCCCAGATCGCCCTGCCCGCCCTCTTCGAGCGCTTCCCCGAACTGGCGCCTGCCGCCCCGGCGGACAGTCTGCTGCCCGTGGCGTCGTTCATCTCCAACGGCCACCGCAGCCTGCCCGTCCACCTCACCGGCGGAACGCCGCAGGGCGGCTGACGTCGCCTCCGCAGGCACTGAGCAGAGGTGAGGAGGGTCGCGTGGAGCGACCTCCTCACCCTTGGCCTCAGCGCCCGTGACCGCGGACCGCCGAGCCGAAGGCGGTCATACAGGTGGGGCAGTAGCGTTCCGCGGCTGCCTCGATCTGGGCGAGCAGTGCTGCGGGGGAGGGGTGCTTCAGATGGCGCCCGCACAGCGCGCTGGCGGCCACATCCTTGCGGATGACATGCCAGACAAGTTCACCTCTGCCGACTGTCGACTCGGCGCGCATCTCGTACATCGGCGTGCCTTTCTGCGCTCACGACTAGCGGGGACCGGCCCGTTCGCTGAGTCCATGAGAAGTCGTCGCGTCTGACGGGGCGAATCGGCGTAGGCCATCCGGAGGAAAATGAGAAACCGGAGGTTTCCCACCAGGGAGTACGCGCGCAGAAGCGCGTGATCGATGGCCGCGGCGACGCGCCTGTGTCTCCGCCGAGGACACTCGGCGGAGACACAGGCGCGTGTCAGGGGGTGTGGGCCGTTACGTCGGACACCTTCCAGCGCTGGTTGGGACCGGAATTCGGCGTCCACAGCGTCACGGCGGCCCCGTCGTGCGTGGCCTGGCCGCCCACCTCGAGCAGTCGTCCGGTGGCGGCGTTGACGAGGGTCCAGGTGCCGTCGCCGGTCGTCGACATGATCCACTGGGTGGCCCTGTCGCGGGGGCGGCTGTCGGCCTCCAGCACCGGGGCGCCGTCGCGCACGGCCAGGCGCTTTCCTTCCGCCGGGTTGGTGAACACGTACCGCTGCCGGTTGCCGGTGTCACCGCTGATCTGCCGCAGCTGCCACTGCTGGCCGGGGTCGGCCGTGTCCGTGCTCGCGGTCTTGATGACAAGGCTGGTGCCGTTGCCGGCGGTCGTGAGTGCCTTGCCGCTCTGGACGCCGGTCAGGCGGTACGTGTGGTCCTTCCGCAGCAGGGCCGCGTCCTTCGCGACACCGGAGACACCCTGCACGACGAAGGAGGTCACCGACTCGGCGGGCACGGTGAAGGTGGCCTTCCGGTCGCTGACCGCGACGGCCTCGTGCCGTTCGAGTTTGCCTGCGGCGCTGGTCACGACGGGGGTGACGGTGGCGTGGCGGGCGACGTGGCCGAACTTGGACAGGTCGACCGTGACCGTACGGGCGTCGGTGGTGCTGTTGACGTGGACGACCGTCGCCGCGTCGCCCTTCCTGGAGACGGCGGCGGCGCTGGAGGTGTCGTCGACGTTCACCAGCCGGTCACCGGGCTTGATGAAGTGGGTGAAGTTGCGTGCCGTGTCGAACTTCGTGTTGGTACGGATGGGACAGGTGGCGAGCGTGTCCTTCGAAGTACAGCTGAACGGAAGCTGGATGCTCCCCCAGTTGCCGCCCTTGGCCGACTCCCCGCCGGGCTTCATGTTGTCGTAGTCCTCGACGGGCTGCCAGAAAACCCAGGCCTTCGGCTCCAGTTCGCGCAGGTCGTCGACCATGCGGTGGGCCAGTCCGAGGCCCGGCCTCATATCCGTGAAGCTCTGCCCGTCGCCCCAGTCGCCCTCGACCTCGCTCATCGACAGCGGCTTGTCGTCCGCCTTGGCCAGGTCACGCACGGAGGTGCGGCCCGCCGTGCCATAGGTGTGGACGTTCATCTGGTCGACGAGGTCGCGCACTTGCTGCGGATACGTGTTCCAGTTCTGCGCGAAGATGCTGGGGTTGGTCTCGTCCATCGCGGAGATCTTCGCGCCGGTCCTCGACTGCCGCAGTGCCGGGGCCAGCGCGCGAAGAACCTTCTGCTGGAGCTCGGGGCCGATATGGGCTCCTTCCTGACGGCCGCCGACCGGTTGGCCGTCGGGTCCCAGGCGGGTGCTCCAGTAGTTGGTGTTGGGTTCGTTGAACGGGTCGATGGTGTCCACCTTGATGCCGTGTGCCTTCTCCAGCCGCTCGGTCGCCCCCGCCAGGTAGGCGGCGAAGTCGTCGACGGATTCGGGCTTGAGCTGGTCGGAGGTGGCGTTGAAGCCTCCGGAGACGTAGCCGCTGGTCGTCATGAACCAGGGCGGCGAGTTGCTGAACGTCTCCCAGTGGTCGATCGGCCCAACAGCGCCGCCCGGGCACTCAAGCGCGGCGAGTTCCGCACCATCGGCGTCATCACCTTCGGCCTGTCCACCACCGGCAACGTACGCACCCTTGAGGCCATCGCCATGTCCGCGGCGCACGAGGGCTATGCCGTCACGCTCCTGCCCGTCGCCGTCCCCACGCAGGACGAGGTGCGCGGTGCGTTCTCGCGGCTGGGGGAGCTGGCCGTCGACGCGGTAATTGTCATTCAGGAGGTGCACCTGCTCGATGCGGTGACCCTCTCCCTGCCGCTGAACGTCCAGGTCGTGGTGGCCGACTCGGACGCCGGCGACCGGTACACCGTGGTCGACACCGACCAGGCGGGCGGAACCCGTACCGCCGTACGCCACCTGCTGGACCTCGGCCACCGCACGGTCTGGCACCTCGCGGGCCCCGAGGAGTCCTACGCGGCGCAGCGCCGCACCGACGCCTGGCGCGCCGAACTCACCGAGGCGGGATGCACGCCGCCGCCTCTGGTGCGGGGCGACTGGTCGGCGGAGTCCGGCTACCGGGCCGGACGGGAACTCGCTTCCCGGGAGGACTGCACAGCGGTCTTCGCGGCCAACGACCAGATGGCGCTGGGGCTCCTGCGAGCCCTGCACGAGCGGGGCCGGAAGGTGCCGGAGGACGTCAGCGTCATCGGTTTCGACGACATCCCGGAGTCCGGCTCCTTCCTGCCTCCACTGACCACCGTTCACCAGGACTTCGCCGAAGTGGGCCGGCGCTGTGTCGAGGGCGTCCTGCGGCAGATGCGTCACGAGGCGACGGAACACGGCACCACGCTCGTCCCCACCCGACTGGTGGTGCGCGACAGCACCGCCCCGCCGCCACGGCGCTGACTGTCCTACTTGGCGTACATCAGTGTGCCGAAGCCCAGCTGATCGTAACCGCCGCTGTTGGGGCCGTAGTCCCCGCCGCCGCCCTCGGGGCGTACCTTCTCCGCGATGGCCGTGATGTACGGGACGGAGAGCCGGCGGCGCCGGGCGTAGTGGAAGCGGAGGAGGTCCCACACGGGGCGGACCTGGCCCCGGCCATGGGCGGAGATCACGGTCTGTTCGCGGTACGCGCACTTCGTGCCGGTGCCCCAGGTGTACTTGGTGAACGGCACGTCCTGGCCGAGGTTGTACTTGGCTACGTACTGGGCGGCCTTCATGAAGCGGTTGTCGTCGTAGCCGTACAGGTCGTCGCCCTGACTCCACGCCATCTCGCAGATCGCGCCCATCTGCCCCATGCCCATCATGGTGTGGCCCTGGTCGCGGCCGGACTCCTGCCACTGGGCGAGCCCGCCCGGGTGGAGGAAGGGGACGGCCTTCTTGATCGAGCCGTTGCCCGCGCCGTTCTTGAAGTAGTTCAGGGCCTGGTCGTACTTCGCCGTGTCGTCGCAGAGAATTCCGATCGCCATCACGGAGGCCATGTTGCACAGGTCCCAGTTGGCCCAGTAGTTGGTGATGCAGGCCCCGTTGTGCTGCGTGAGGAACTGGTTGTTGAGGGGGTAGAAGACCTCTCGCAGCATGCGCTGGAACCGGGCGAGGTCGAAGCCGGGGTAGCCGCGCATCAGCTCGGCGGCGTTGGCGAACTGGTAGCCGTAGATGCCGGCGGCCAGGAACCGGTCGGCGTTGCCGGTGACGGTGGTGAGCGTCGCCGACCAGGCGTTGAGGATGTCACGTGCCGCGTCGCCGTGTGCCCCGGTGCCCGCGACCTTCCAGCGCAGGGCGTTCTGGTAGGCGGCATGGATGTCGTTGAAGAGGATCGTGTAGTTCTGCCCGGTCCCGCCCCGGACGACCGTCGCCTGCGGGTTGGCCTTCCAGGTGGACTGGGCGTGCCGGTTGGCGGCGAGCCGGTTCCAGCCGGACAACCACGGCTGGGCGCCCGCCGCCACTCTCACCTTCGCGCGATTGAGTTCGCCGGACGTGTGGAGCATGCCCGGATGGGTGAACGTGCGGGCGGGCGCGGCCTCGGCCCCGGCGGCATCAGCGGCGCCGGCGGCATCAGCGGCGTCGCCGGAAAGGCGGCCGCCGCACCACCGGCCACGCCCGCGACCGCGAGCCCGCCACCGATCTGGAGGATGCTGCGGCGGCTCAGCGCGCGGTGCTTGTTGTCGTGACCCATGGGGGGGGCTCCTGTTGTCGCGGAGGGACGGAAACACTCAGGAGACGTGCGGGGAGACCCCCGGATAACAAAAACTCGGCGGCCTGTCCCATACGGGCCTGGCCGATCAGGACGACGCCGGGGGACCGCCCGGGTAGGAAGCCCTCTTCGCCGTACTCACCACCTTCCGGCCGTCGGCCGCGCCGAGCAGCCCCTCGGCCACCCAGGCGTTCACCGTGGACTCCACGTGTCGCACCAGGGCCGGCTTCGCGGTGAAGGGAGCCGCGGCCCAGACCTCGTCCAGGAGCGTGGTGCCGTCGGCCCGGGCAGGGTTGGCCACGCCGGCGTCGGTGGTGGCGAATACCACCTGCGGCTCGGCGCGCCGGAAGTAGGCGTGCGCCGGGTCCTCCGTCCCCTCGAAGAAGGGGGCGAACTCGACACCGTCGGGGGTGGTGTAGTGCAGCGGCTTGCCCGCCACGGGGGCGAGACTGGGCAGCAGGTCGCCGGAGAGCGCGGCGTTGCGGTAGAGCCCGATACGGAGGTATTCCGTGCGGGCGTCCCGGGCGACAAGATTGACCGGACCGTAGAACAGCGTCTGGACGGCCGGGTCGTCCAGGGCCTTCTCCACCCGCATCCGGAAGGGAACACTCACGCGTACGGTGTCTCCGTCGCGCCAGGTGCGGGACACGGTGAAGTAGCTTCCCGGGACCGGCGTACCCTTCACCGCCTTCCCGTTCACGGTCACCCGGAAGCCGTCCCGCGCCCAGGCGGGCACCCTGAGCAGCAGGTCGAAGGCGGCGGCTCTGCGGCCCCGGACGGTGATCGTGGTCCCCTGCTCCCTCGGGTACTCGGTCTGCTGGGTGACGGTGACGCCCTTCTGCGCCCAGGTGAGCGTGGTCGGGCTGTAGAGGTTGACGTACAGGGTGGAGCCGTCGGGCCGCGCGAAGTACACCGAGTCCTGGTACTTGGTGTGACTCTCCAGGCCGGTGCCCTCACAGCACGTCGTACCGGCCTTGGGGGTGTAGTCGCGCACGTGCCCCGGCAGCAGCCCGATGAAGTACGTGACGAGCGGCTTCTCCGCGTCCGGCCGGTCCTGCTTGGAGCCGAGGATCTGGTTGCAGAGCGCCCGCTCGTAGTAGTCCATGTACGCCGGGTCCTGCTCGTGGAAGAACAGCGTCCGGCTCAGCTTGAGCATGTTGTACGCACAGCAGGTCTCGGCGTTGGTGTCGCTGAGGGTTCCCGCGATGGCCCCGGGCGCCTTCCAGAACTCCGCGGTGCTGGTACCGCCGATGCCGTACATCCTGGTCGGGACGACCATGCCCCAGAAGTTCCTCGCCGCGGTGAGATACCGCTGCTCGCCGGTCTCGTCGTACAGCCGGACCAGCCCGGTGAAGACGGGGATGTGCTGGTTGGCGTGCATGCCGTTCAGGATGTCCGTGCCCGCGACGCAGGCGTCGATGAGCCGGTCGAGGTCGAAGAGCCTGGCCAGCGCCAGGTGTTCGGGCTTGCGGGTGACGGCGTACAGATCGCAGATCGCCTCGACGATGCCGCCGAACTCACCGCTGGAGAAGATGCCCCACATGCGCTGCCGCGTGGCGGCGGGCAGCTTGGACAGCCGGGAGTACATCCAGTCGCACATGCCGGTGGCGAGGTCGAGCGCCTGGTCGTCGCCGGCGTGGAGGTACGCGTCGAGGAGTCCGCGCAGGATTTTGTGGGCGGTGTAGTACGGCGCCCACACCACCGTGTAGTTGCCGGTGGTCATCGACTCCAGGGTGATGAACTGCGTCTCCGGGTACGCCGCGAGGAAACCGGGGTGGCTCGGCGCACCCCAGGTCCGGCGGAGGGTGGCGGGCCGGCCGTGGCCGGAGGCGTCGGCGAAGGTGCGGCCGCTCGTCTCGTCGAAGCGGTACGAGGCCACATCACCGGGGCCCGCCGAGGACTGGGCGGCGGGCCTGTCCTGGAGTTCGGCGATCTCGGTGGCGGTCAGCGCGCGCGACCAGATGTCGGTCTGGTCGAAGGCGCCCGCGAAGACGGGGTCGGCGGAGTGGTTCGACCGGCCGAGCCAGTTGTTCGCCAGGGTGCCGAGCGCCGCGGGGTTGAGGGTCGTGGCGGTGTTCCGGCCGACGGCGGCGCCGTTGACGTAGAGCGTCGCGGTGGTGCCGGTGAGCGTCACCGCGAGGTGGCTCCACCGGTTCAGGGGCAGCGGGGCGGTGCCGTTGATGCCTTGCTCGCCGGCGGGGCCGCTGGTGGTGAGGGCGAAGCGCGGATGACCGTTCGCGTTGCGGGCGGCCAGGTAGAGGTAGCGGGTGGTGTCGTTGCCGAAGTCGAAGACGCGTGCCCAGTTACCGTCGTGAGTGGGCTTCACCCAGGCGGAGAGGGTGACGGAGGACAGTCCGCCGAGGACGCCGGCGGGCAGATCGACGTACCTGTGGGAGCCGCGCACGTTCTCGGCGGCCGTACCGAATCTGCCGGGGACGCTGAGCACGGCCGGGTCGCGCCGCAGCGCGTCGCGGACCTCGGTCAGGGCGTCGGTCATGTAGCGGATCTTGTCGGAGTAGACCGCCTCCCCGGTGCTCGCGTAGGCCTGGGAGAGCATGGTGAGGAAGTGGCCCGTGTAGTGACCGCGGAGGTTTCCGTTCGCCTCGCCGTCGAGACCCTCCCAGCCGCCGGGGGCGACCGCGCCGCGGGTGGAGAGCCCGGCGTTGGCGCGGAAGACCTGCAACAGCCGGTCGACGTCGTAGCCACGGCCGTGGTCGAGCACCAGTCGGCGCCTGGCGGCGAAGACACCGTCGCCGCCGAGGGTCACGTCCTTGAGCGGGAACGGCTGGACCGTCCAGGCTGCCGGGGCCGGCAGCCCGGGCCCCGTTTCACCACCGGTGGCGAGCATCCGGGGCGCCCCGGTCGCCTGCCACCCGGGCAGGGACGACACCAGGGGCACCGTCGCGGCGAGTGTCGCGCCGCGGAGAAAGTTTCGTCGGTCGAGGGGCGGCGCCATGGACTCCTCATTTAGTTCGAGATATCGAACGTGGTTTGACCTGCCGATCGGAAAAGTAAGGCCATGGCGAGAACACGTCAACACTGCCGACGGCGGCGACCCGAGCCGTCCGGCAAGGTGGCTCGACGGATCGCCGCCGGACGGCCTGCTAGGGGCGGACGTAGGGCCGGGTCATGATCTCCATGTTGTGGCCGTCCGGGTCGGCGAAGTACGCGCCACGGCCACCGAAGAGACGGTTGATCCTGCCGGGTTCGGTGTGGCTGGGATCGGCGTAATAGGTGACTCCGACGGCCTCAAGACGAGCGGTCATGGCGTCGAACCGCGCGTCGGGCACGAGGAACGCGTAGTGCTGCGACTGGATCGGCTCGTCCCTCATCTCGTAGTAGTCGAGCGTCACGCCGTTGCCGAGGTCGACGGGAAGGAACGGCCCGAACGGGGCGCCGACCGTCAGCCCCAGGATCGCGGCGATGAACTCCGCCGACAGGTGCCGGTCACTGGCGTAGACCGCGGTGTGGTTCAGCTGTACGGCGGTCACCGGCCGCTCGGAGGCGTGCGGGTGCTGCTGTTCGTATGACATCAGTGGTGTGTCTCCGTGACGTTGGATCCGCTGGGACGGGGGCGCCGCACACGGGCGCCGGCAGCAAAGACACGGAGCAACGGCGGGGCTCTTGCCCGCCTCGCGCTCACGCCGAGGCCGGGACCCTCACTCGCGCATGGCCCATGGCCGACCCGGCAGTCACCCGAACAACCCTAGTGGCAACCATGGGCGCGGGGCAACGGTGGCGTGGGCGCGCGCTTGCCGGCGCGTGTGCGGGCTGCGGCGCGCCGCCGGAGGGAAGGCGGTCGTAAAGGGGCGAAATGGACCGGAGGGGCCATTTGATGCCGTCGGCTGGAGACTGAGATGCGCGTGATGCTCGTTCACCCGAGTGCGCTGATGTACTCGGAGATCTTTTTGCGGCTGGAGCCGCTGGGTCTGGAACGTGTGGCCGCGGCGGCCCGCGACGCGGGCCACGAGGTGCGAGTGGTGGACCTGCAGGTGCTCTCCCGCTCACTGCTCGACCGCGAGATGGCTGAATTCGCACCGGAGGCACGGGGCCTGTCGCTGCATTACCTCGCGAACATTCCCGAGGCGATCGAAATCGCCCACCAGGCCAAGGCGGAGCTGCCCGAGTGCTTCGTTTTCCTCGGCGGGCACAGCATCTCGTTCATCGCCGAACACGTCCTGGAACAGACCGACGGCGCGGTCGACGCGATCGTACGAGGCGAAGGCGAACCGGCCGTCGCCCCCTTGCTGGAGGCGGCACGCGACGGCGGGCTGAAGAGCGTCCCCGGCGTGGTCTGCGCCGAAGGCCGGGGACCTGCCCAAAGCTGCTGGACACCCTGGACGAGCCGCGGCCGGCCCGCGAACTCATGCGAAAGCGCAACCGTTACTTCATCGGCGAGCTCGACCCGTGCGCCTCGATCGAGTTCACCCGCGGATGTCCCTGGGACTGCTCGTTCTGCTCCGCGTGGACGTTCTACGGCCGCAGTTACCGCAAGGCGTCCGCGCAGGCCGCCGGGGCGGAGATGGCGTCGATCCGGGAACCGAACGTCTTCATCGTCGACGACGTGGCGTTCATCCGGCCCGAACACGGCCACGGCATCGCCGCCGAGCTGGAGCGCCGCCGCGTGGTGCGCGAATTCGCGCTCGCCGTACCGGAAATCGTGCACCTCACCGTCATGACGCCGTACCCCGGCACGGAAATCTGGCACACGGAAGCCCGCCAGCTCGCGACGCGTGACTACCGGCTCTTCGACATCCAGCACGCCGTCGTTCCCACCAAGCTTCCGCTCGACGTCTTCTACCGGGAGCTGGTACGCACCCAGGCGGTCATCAACCGCAAGCACCTCGGCCTGCGGACCGTCTTCGGGGCGCTCGGGGTGCTCGGCCGCAACCTCATGCACGGTCAGACCAACTTCGCCCGCATGCTCTGGAAGTTCGGCAGGGTCTACAACGTCGAACGTCAGCTCGCCGACCACCGGCGGCATGTGCGGTACGAACTGCCCCTGCCGCCACGCCGCGAAGCCCCTCCGGGCCGGCAGGACCTGTACATCCACACCAAGGCGGCCACCCACGCGCGCAAGCAGGCCGACCCCGAGCCCGGCTGAGGCAGCCTGCCGGGCGGTGGGCCAGGGGTGTGCCGGCGCGGCCGCGCTACGGCATCGGGATCTCGAAGTGCACGGTGCCGACGCCGGGGCCGTGTTCGCCCGTCGTGCGGGCGTCGAAGATCTCCTTGGCCATGCTGCGCCAGAAGGCCTCGGCGCCCTCCACGTCGACGTTGGTGTGCAGGTAGATGCTGTCGTAGCCGGGCGTCGCGGCGGCGAAGTCGCATGCCCGGCGCACCAGAGTCCGTGCCAGGCCGTGCCGCCGGTGCTCCGGCCGTACGTAGACCCGGACGAGCTGCGCGGTGGTACCCGAGGGGTAACGTTCGGCGAGCCAGCGGGGGTGCGGCGGATGGGCCGGCCCCGCCGACCGTACGCCGGTCGTCGCCACCACTTCACCGTCGTGCACGGCGACCAGCAGCAGGTGGCGGGGGTCGTTCAGGTAGGTGTTCTCGATGTCGACGACGTCACGGTGCCATGCGGGTACGTAGCCGTATCCGAAGTCCCGGTAGAAGGTGTCGAGCATGAGTTGCCGTGCGCCGTCGACGTCGGCCGGGGTGGCGGGGCGCACGGTGGGGGACAGGTGCGGGGGGTGGCTCATCGGGATTCTCCTGTTGCTCAGGTTGCTCAGGTTGCTCGGGGGTCAGGGAGTGGGCAGTCCGGGCCCGGCGCAATGGACGGGCATCGGCTGCTCGCCGAGGACCCGTGGACCGGTATCGGCGGCGCCGACGGCACCGTACGGACGAGCCGGAACCCCGGTCTCGGAGTACGTCCGCACGGCGCCGAGGAGGCGCGGGCGTGAAGACGTGGCACGAGATACGCGGCTTCCCGGTCGCGATCCGGCTCCTCCTGTTCAACCAGCTCGGCGTCAACACCGGCTTCTACCTGCTCATCCCGTACCTGGCCCTGCACCTGAGTGAGGACCTGGGGATGTCGGCGGCCGTCGTCGGCATCGTGCTCGGCGTACGCAACCTCAGCCAGCAGGGGCTGTTCCTCATCGGCGGATCGGCATCGGACCGGCTGGGAGCGCGCGGCGTCATCATCGCCGGATGCGCCCTGCGCACCGTCGGCTTCGGGCTGTTCGCGCTCGGCGACGGACTGCCCGTACTCCTCGCCGCTTCCGTGCTCAGCGGACTGGCCGGGGCGCTGTTCAACCCGGCCGTGCGGGCGTATCTCGCGCTGGAGGCGGGGGAGCGCAAGGCGGAGGCGTTCGCCCTGTTCAACGTCTTCGCCACGACCGGCGCCCTGATCGGGCCGCTGCTCGGCAGCGCCCTGCTGCTCGTCGACTTCCGAGCCTCCGCGCTCACCGCGGCCGGGATCTTCGCCGTACTCACGGTCGCTCAGGCGATGGTGCTCCCGGCCCGAAAGGTCACATCGAGCGGGAACAGCGTCCTCGCCGACTGGCGGGAGGTGGTCGGCAACCGGGGCTTCATGGCGTTCGCCCTGGCCATGGTCGGCCTGTTCACCATGGAGAACCAGCTGTACCTGCTGCTGCCGGACGGCGCCCGGCGGGCCACCGGCTGGGACGGCGCGGCCGGGCTCGTCTTCCTCGTCGGCACCCTCACCAACCTCTGGCTTCAGCTGCGCATCACCCGCGCGCTGAAGGCGCGGGGCAGCAGGGCGCGATGGATCAGCGCCGGACTCGCGCTGATGGGACTGTCCTTCGTACCGCCGATGGTGGTGTCGGGTCACGGGACGGCTCCCGACGGCCTCGCGGACGCGGCGCTGCGCGCCCTGCCCGTCCTGGCGGGCGCCCTGCTGCTCTACGTGGGCGTGATGATCGCCCAGCCGTTCGTGATGGAACTGATCCCCGACTTCGGGCGGCCGGAGCTCACCGGCACGTACTTCGGCCTGTTCTACGTGGTCTCCGGCATCGCGGCCGCCGTCGGCAACACGGTCGTCGGCTGGGCCATGGACGCCGGTGAGTACGCGGACGCGCCCTGGCTGCCCTGGGTGTGCTGCGTGGTGTCCGGGCTCGCCTCCGCGGGCGGCGTGGCCTGGCTGCACCGCCGCCGGATCCTTCCCGGCCGCCCCGTGACCGTACCCGTGACAGCACGAGAAGCGAGCGACGCATGACCACCACTGCCGCGAACACCGCCGCGAACCTGCTCACCGACAACCCCGAGCTGTACGAGGCCCGCTTCCCCGACCGCGAACGGATCGCCGGGCGCTGGGCCGAGGACTGCCTGCGGCGGTACGGGGCCGGCGAGCGCGTCCTGGACATCGGCTGCGGCACCGGCCGCGACGCCGCGCACCTGCACCGCGCCGGCCGGACGGTCACCGGCGCCGACCTGTCCGACGCGATGCTGGAGTACGCCCGCGCCCACCACCCGGGCCCCGAGTACGTCCGGGCCGACCTGCGCGAATTCGACCTCGGGCAGGAACCGTTCGACGCCGTGGTGTGCCTGGACAGCGCGCTGCTGTACTGCCACACCAACGACGAACTCGACGGGTTCCTGGCTTCCTGCCGGCGCTGCCTGACGCCCGGCGGCCTGCTCGTCGCGGAGATGCGCAACGGAGCCTTCTTCCTCGGCCGTACGGAACTGCTCGACGCCCCGGCCACCAACGGCTTCACCTGGCAGGGCACCGCCTACCGCTCCACCACCACCCTGTACGTCGACCGGACCGCGCAGCTCCTGCGCCGCACGCGGACCTGGACCGCCGACGACGGCTGCCCGCCGGTCGAGCAGCGATCCGCCTGGCGGCTGCTCTTCCCCCAGGAACTGCGCCACGTCCTGACCGCCCACGGTTTCGAGGTGCTCGCCCTGTACGACGGGCCGGGCCCCCGCACCGAGCCGCCGTGGCGGGAGGGCGACCTCCCGGCCGAGACCGCCGACGCGGACCGGCTGCACCTCGTGGCCCGCCTGACGCACCACCGCTGACCCCACGCGCCCGCCCCCCACGCCTTCATTCCGCTCACACCACCAAGGACACCGCCATGAACGACGTCCCCATGAACGACGTGCCCATGAACGACGTCCCCATGAACGACGTCCCCATGAACGACCCCCGCTTCCCAGGTCTGCGGCGCCGCGGCTTCCTCGCCGTCGCCGGCGGCGCGGCCGGGCTGGGCGCGCTCGCCCTCACCGGCTGCGCCGGCTCCACTACCGCCGGCGCCCCGGGCAAGGCCGACGGCAAGCCCAGGCGCGGCGGACGACTTCGCGCCGCCTTCGCCGGCGGGGGCGCGAGCGAGACCCTCGACCCGCACCTGAGCAACCTCTTCGCCGACGTCGCCCGCGCCAAGGCCCTGTTCGACAAGCTCGCCGACTACGGCCCCGACCTGTCCGCCCAGCCGCGCCTCGCCTCCAAGTGGGAGCCGAACGCGGGCCTCGACCGCTGGAAGGTCACCCTCCGGGAAGCCACCTTCCACAACGGCAAGCCGGTCACCGCCCAGGACGTCCTCTACAGCTACCGCCGCATCACCGACCCCAAGAAGGCGTTCCGCGCCAAGGCTTCCCTGGAGCCCATCGACCTCAGGGCGAGCCGCGCCGTGGACGAGCGGACCGTCGAATTCGTCCTCAAGCGCCCCACCGCCGAATTCCCCAACGTGCTCGCGGCATTCGGCGCGTACATCGTCCCCGAGGGCGCCCAGGACTTCGACAAGAAGCCGGTCGGCAGCGGCCCCTTCCGTTTCGTCTCCTTCGCCCCCGGCAAGTCGGCCGTCTGCAAGCGCAACGAGGACTACTGGGACGGCGCCCCGTACCTCGACGAACTCGAATTCATCGTCGCCAACGAGGAGTCCGCCCGTATCAACGCCCTCCTCGGCGGCCAGGTCGAGTACGCCCACGAACTCAACCCCACCACCGCCCGCGCCCACGAGGACCAGGGCCAGGTCCAGATCGTCCGGCTGCGCAACAGCGCCATGCAGTCGTTCGCGATGAAGACCGACCGCAAGCCCTTCGACGACAAGCGGGTACGTGAGGCGTTCTTCCTGATCGCCGACCGCAAGGAGCTGGTCGACGGCGCCCTGTCCGGCGCCGGCGAGATCGGCAACGACCTGTTCGGCAAGGGATACGAGTACTACGCCGACAGCCTCCCCCAGCGTGAACAGGACATCGACCGCGCCAAGGCACTCCTGAAGCAGGCCGGTGCCGCGGACCTCAAGGTCACCCTCGACACCTCGCCTGTCGCCGCCGGATTCCCCGAGGCCGCCGCCATCTTCCGCGACCAGGCCGCCAAGGCGGGCGTCACGGTCCAGATCAAGACCGGCAGCAAGGACAGCTACTGGAAGGACATCCTCGACTCCGGCACCCTCTGCTCCTACCGCTCCGGTGCCATGCCCATCGAGGCACACATCTCCCAGCGCCTGCTGACCGGCTCCACCACCAACGCCACCAAGTGGCAGCACAAGGACTTCGACGACCTGTACCAGCAGGCGCAGTCCACCAAGGGCAAGAAGCAGCGCACCGCCGTCTACGAGCGCATGCAGCGCCGCCTGTACGCCGAAGGCGGCTTCCTGGTCTGGGGCTTCGCCGACTGGATCCTCGGCACCGCCCGCAACGTCCGGGGCGTCGAGGCCAAGGCGCCCGCCAACTCCCTCGACTGGGCCCGCTTCGACAAGGTCTGGCTGGCGTGAGCGGACTGCGATCCTGGGTCGCCCGGCGGCTGCTGTTCGGTGTGGTGCAGACGGTGGCCGTCGTGCTGCTCGTCTTCGCCCTCACCGAGGCGCTGCCGGGCGACGCCGCCGTCGCCCTCGCCGGGGACCAGCCCGACCCCGAGCGCATCGCGGCCATCCGTGAGGCGATGGAGCTGGACCGGCCCGCGCACGAACGCCTGGCCGACTGGGCGGCCGGTCTGCCGCACGGCGACTTCGGTACGTCCCTGGCCTCGGGGCGGCCCGTCAGTACGTACATCACGGACGGCTTCGGCCCGACGCTGCTGCTCGCCGCCCTCACGGTGGCGCTGCTCGTCCCGGTCGGCGTCGGCCTCGGTGTGCTGGCCGCCCGCCACGAGGGGAAACTCGTGGACCGGTTGGTCAGCTCCGTAACACTGGGCGTGTACGCCGTACCCGAGTTCGCCTTCGGGGTGCTGCTCATCACGGTCTTCGCCCTGCGCCTGGGCTGGCTGCCGCCGACGGCCGTCGGATACGGCACCGACCTGCTCGCCCACCCCGCGGCCCTGGTGCTCCCCGTCCTGGTCCTGCTGTCCCGGCCGGTGTGCTCCCTGGCCCGCCTCGTACGCGCCGGCATGATCGACGCACTGGCCTCCCCGTACGCCGCCCAGGCCCGCCGCTACGGCGTACCGGGCGCCCGCGTCCGGTACGGACACGCCCTGCCCAACGCCATCGCGCCCGCCGCCCAGCAACTCGCCCGCACCATCGACTGGCTGCTGTGCGGGGTCATCGTCGTGGAGGCGCTGTACGTGATCCCCGGACTCGGCACCGTCCTGATGAACGCCGTCGCCGAACGCGACGTCCCCGTCGTCCAGGGCCTCGCCGTCGTCTTCGGCGTCACCACCGTCGTCCTCAACCTCGGCGCCGACCTGGTCGCCCGCCGCTTCGCGCCACGGGCGGAGGTGGCCGCATGAAGCCCCGCTTCGCGCTGGGCGCGCTGATCGTCGGCGTACCGCTCGCCCTGGCCCTGCTGGGGCCGCTGTTCGCGGGCGATCCGGGGCCGCGCGCCGCGTCGTTCACCCTGGACGGCGGGCACTGGCTGGGCACCGACTTCGTCGGCCGGGACGTGTGGTGGCAGGTGCTGTTCGGCGGCCGGTCGGTGGTGCTCGTCGCGCTCGCCGCGACCGTACTCGCCTACCTGGTCGCGCTGCCCGTCGGGCTGGCCGGCGCGCTGACCCACCGCACGTGGCTGGAAGAACTGCTGATGCGGCCCCTGGACGTGCTGCTCGCCGTGCCTTCGCTGCTGATGATCCTGCTCGTCGCCTCCGTCTTCACGCCGGGGGCGGTGGGCCTCGCGCTGCTGGTGGCGCTCGTCAACATCCCGGACGCCGCCCGGATCGTCCACGCCGCCGCGGCCGAAGCGGCCTCGCGCCCGGCGGTCGAGGCTCTGCGCATGCAGGGCGAGACGTGGTGGCGCACGGCGGTCGGGTACGTCGGCAGGTCGGTCGCCCGCACGCTGGCCGCAGACGCGGGCGTACGGCTCACCGGGGTCCTGTACCTCGTGGCGACCGCGGAGTTCCTCGGCGTCGGCGTCGAACCGGACGCCGCCGACTGGGCGGTGATGGTGGACCGCAACCGCACCGGGCTGTTCGTCCAGCCCTGGGCCGTGGTCGTGCCCGCTCTGCTGATCGTCGCCCTCACCATGGGCGGCAACCTGCTCGTCGACGCCGTACTGGAGAAGAGGAAGCGGACGTGAACGCGGTCGCGGAGATCAAGGACTTGCGCGTGGAGGTCGGCGGCCGGGTGATCGTCGACGGAGTGAATCTCCGGGTCCTCCCCGGCAGGATCACCGCCCTGGTGGGCGCGTCCGGCAGCGGCAAGACGACGACGGGCCTCGCGCTCCTCGGTGAGTACCCGGCGGGCGCCCGCGTGACCGGCGACGTACGCGTGCCCGACGGCCTGGTGGGCTACGTGCCCCCAGCACCCGGGCGCCGTCCTGAACCCCGCGCGCCGGATCGGCGCGCTGCTGAGGGACATCGCCCGTACGCAGGTACGGCGCCTGCCCCGCGGCGAGCGCCGGGCCGCCGCCCGGGAGCGCATCCTGCGTGCCCTCTCCCTGGCCCAGCTCCCGGACGCCGAGACGATGCTGCGGCGCTACCCTCACCAGCTGTCGGGCGGCCAGCAGCAGCGCGTCGTCCTGGCGCAGGCGCTGCTGCTGGGCGCCAGGGTGGTGGTCGCGGACGAGCCGACCACCGGCCAGGACGCTCTGACGAAGCGGCGCATCGTCGACCGGCTCGCCGCCGTGGCCAGGGAGGGCATCGCTGTTGTCCTGCTCAGCCACGACCTGGACGTCGTACGCGCACTCGCCGACGAGGTTCTGGTCATGCGCGACGGACACGTGGTGGAGTCCGGGCGGGCGGAGCGCCTGTGGCTCGCACCGCGGCATCCCTGGACGGCCGAACTCCTTGCGGCGGAAAGCACCACCGGCCCCGTGGAACCGACCGGTGAGGGCAGCGTCGTACTCCGGACGCTTCCCCTCACCGCCCGGCACGGCAGGACGACGGTGCTCCGGGCCCCCGCACTCACCCTCCGCGCGGGGGAATGCCTGGCCGTCGTCGGCCGATCGGGCAGCGGCAAGACGACCCTGGCCCGGTGCCTGGCGGGCCTGCACCGGGACCACGACGGCGAGATACTCCTCGACGGCGCCCCGCTCCCGCGCAGCCTGCGTGACCGTACGCGCCGGCAACTGGCCGCTGTGCAGTACGTCTTCCAGGACGCCAGGGCGGCGTTCGACGAGCATCGCCCGGTCCTGCACCAGGTGGCCCGCACGGCGGTGCGGCTGCGCTCGGTGCCCGAGGCGGATGCCCTGACCGAAGCCCTGGCCACCGTCACCGGCCTGGGCTTGACCGAAGAGCTGGTACGGCGCCGCCCCGCGCAGCTGTCCGGAGGCGAGCTCCAACGGGCCGCGCTCGCGCGGGTCCTGCTGGCCCGGCCCCGAGTGCTGATCTGCGACGAGATCACGTCCGGCCTCGACACGGTCACCCGGCGCGGCATCCTCGACACGCTCGCCGGCCTCCTGCGCGACTGGCACGACCTGTCCCTGGTCCTGATCACCCATGACCTGGACACAGCCGCGCTGGCCACCCGGATCGCCGTACTGGACGCCGGCGACCTCGTCGAAGAGGGCCCGGCGCGGCAGATCCTCACCTCGCCCCAACACCCGTTCACCGTCTCGCTGATGGAGACCACCGCACGACTGACGGCGCGGAATCGAACGCTCACCTAAGCTACGGACGTGAAGCTCCGTGGCGCACTTCTCGTGCTGTTCATGCTCGCCGCCGGCATCGGCCTGGTGCCGCTCCTGATGGGTCTGACCGCGTCCGGCGTGGTCACGTGCCCCGGAGAGAACGTAGGCGCGGACGGCGAGCAGCGTCCCGGCCCGATGCGTCCAGGCGACACCCGCTGCGCGGTGTGGACCGGTCCGAGCGAGACCGGCATCCGGACCTACGAGGAGCAGCGAAACATCCAGGAACGGGACAAGCGGCGCTGGATCGCCGTGGGTTCGTCCCTGACCGCCGGCGGCTTCGCCGGTATCGCAGTGGTGGGAGCCCGGGCCGCTTTCCGGAGCAGGAGAACCGCCCGCTGGTCATAGAGGACCATCCTGAGTTAAGTTAGGCAAGCCTAAGCTTACTCAGGATGGAGGCTCTGGGATGGGTGTTCTGGACGCGTGCGTGGCCCGGCCGACCAGCGCGGAACAGGTCCGCACCGTGGTGGCCGCGGCCGGATCGCTGATGGTGGTCACGGACCGGCACTCCTGGGAGCCGGCCGGCCTGCACACCTTCGACGACCGGGGGCGACTGCTGCTGCGGGTGCCGGACGACTGCGCACTGGCCGCCGAGGTCACCCTCGCGCCGCACGGCATCGTGGCCGCCGTGCTGAGGTTCACCGACGTCGCACCCACCGCCGTGCGCGACCGGGTGCGCGCCCGCGTGACGCTGACCGGCTGGTTCGTTCCGGTCGGCGGGACGTCCCAGGAGTCCGGCCTCGACCTGCGTCTGGACTTCGCGCACGCCGAGCTGGAAACCATGGCGGGGACGGTCGCCGTCGGCCTTGACGAACTCACTCTGGCCCGCCCCGACCCTCTGGCCGCCTACGAGGCCGACATGCTCACCCACCTCGTCGACGACCACAGCGACGTCGTGGCCCTGCTCACCCGACTCGTGGACCCGCGGCTCATGCAGGGCGTACTGCGCGTCACCCCCGTGTCCATGGACCGGTACGGGATCACACTGCGGCTCGAACACGCCGGCGCGCAGCACGACGTGCGGCTGCCCTTCCCCGCTCCGCTGCGTGACGCCGCAGAGGCCGGCGGTCAAGTCCAGGCACTGCTCGCCGCCGCACGCGCATGCCGCCGTCGGTACGGGGCGCCGAGCCGGCCTTGACCGCGTCGCCGCCCGCTTCGCGCCCTCGCGCGCCGACGGGTCACCGCCCACGGTCAGTCGTGGGCGGTGACCGGGTTGACGTGGCCGTGCAGGCGGCGCAGCAGGGAGGCGAGTTGGGTGCGTTCCTCGTCGGTCAGGGGCGCCAGGAGGTCGTCGTCGGCGGCGGAGATGTCGGCGCTGAGGCGGACCAGGGCGGCACGGCCCTCGGGTGTGAGCGTGACTTCGATACGGCGGCGGTCGGCAGAGTCACGAGCGCAGTCTACGTAGCCTGTTTTGACCAGGTCGTTCACGATCTTGACGAGATCACTCTGATTCATGTCCAGCCTGGCCGCCAGCTCCCCCTTGAACTGCGAGCCGAGGTCGGCCAGCAGGGCCAGCAGGGTCAGATGCCACAACCGCAGTCCATGTGCTGTCAGCCGCTCCGAGAGTCTGCGTCGCGCGGCCTTGCCCATGGCGTACATGAGGTACGCGTTGAGGTTCAGCACGCTCGGCGGTGTCGTGTTCATGGGCGGCGGTCGGGAGACCGGGTCCCGGCCGCTGCCCGCGTCGACCGCCTTGTTGCCGCTGTTCCCCCGGGCTCCCTCCATTCGTGAGTCGCTCCTGAGCCGGTCGACTGCTCCATCGTTTCCCCTCCGGTCCGATCGGCGACTTTGACCAAACCTAAGTCGTCCGTGAGTGGTTTGACCGGACGGGCGGGGTGTTGATCACTCGACGTCAAGGGCGGCTGGTGAGGTAACCGCCCATGGAGCGGAAGTAATCGGTCGCGGGCATTTCCTCGCCGTCCTGCGTGCGTATGCGGGTGATGGCGAGGCCGTGATTGCGGCCGGTGCGCGCGTCGGCTCCGGCGACGATCACCACTCCGTTCCCTTCGCGGTAGAAGACGCGGCCGGGAGTGCCGCCGTAACGGCCCTCGGACACGACAGCGGCCAGGATTTCGAGGCGCTTGCCCTTGTGGTAAGTGAACGCGCTCGGATACGGGGCGGACTGGGCCCGCACGAGGCGTTCGAGGTCTTCGGCGGGCCAGTTCCAGTCGATGCGGATGTCCTCGGCGGACCGCTTGTGGAAGAAACTCGCGCGGGACCGGTCCTGCTGGGTGAAGTCGGTGCGCCCGGACGCGATGAGGTCGAGTGCGCCGGTGGTGACCGGGGCGATGAGGTCGACCGTCTTGTGGAACAGATCGGTGGCCGTGTCCTTCGGCCCGACCGGCACCGCGCGCTGGACCACGATGTCGCCGGCGTCGAGCTCCTCGTCCATCATGTGCGCGGTGACGCCCACTTCACGCTCGCCGTTGATCAGAGCCCAGATCAGCGGGGAGAACCCGGCGTACGCCGGCAGCAGCGAATCGTGCACGTTGAGAGTGCCGTGACGGGGGAGGTTGAAGATACGCGGCGGAATCCACGTCCTCCAGTTGTTGGCCACGATGATGTCCGGGGCGGCCTCCTCGAGGGCGGAGAACAGCTCCTCGTCGTCGGGCCGGTTGCGGATCAGCACGGGTACGCCGTGCTCCTCGGCGAGATCGGCGACCGAGTCGCTCCAGATCTTCTCGTACGCGTGCTCACTCCTGGGATGCGTCACGACCATCACCACGTCGTGCTCGGAGTCCAGGAGCGCTCGCAGGGTTCGGTGTCCCCAGGTCTGATAACCGAACATGACGACCCGCATGGGTTCCTCCTCAGGACTGTGATTGACCCGCGCCAGTAAAGCAAGGCTTACCTAAGCGCGCAACGGGCCCAATTTCAGGGCACGTTCACATCCGCGTCTCGTTGGTTGTCCCTTTTATCCCGTCGACAGGTGCGGAGGATCAGGTTAGCTTTACCTAAGTTCTGCTTGGTCGCCGGTCCGTCGGCGTGCCCTGCCCCGTTCTCCTCCCCACCGCCGACAAGCGACTGTCCCGCACGATGGGAGTGACATGTCACAGGCTCTTCCTGACGACGCAACACCGATCCACGACCTCATAGGAATTGGTTTCGGACCGTCCAATGTGGCCATGGCGATAGCGCTCAGCGAGCACAACGCAAGCGTCGGCAGGCAGGAGGCGGTCACTGCTCACTTCTTCGAGCAGCAGCCGGACTTCGGCTGGCACCGCGGCATGCTGATCGACGACGCGACCATGCAGGTGTCCTTCCTCAAGGACCTGGTGACGTTACGAAACCCGGCGAGCGAGTTCAGCTTCCTGTGCTACCTGCAGAGCAGGGGACGGCTCATCGACTTCGTCAACCACAAGAACCTGTTCCCGCTGCGGGTCGAGTTCCACGACTACTTCGAGTGGGCCGCCGCCAAGGTGGACGACATGGTGTCCTACGGGCACGAGGTCGTCGACGTGCGCCCCGTCGTACGCGACGGAGCGGTGGAGTACGTGGACGTGACGGCACGTTCGGGGGCGGAGTTGGTGGTCCACCGGGCCCGTAACCTCGTGATCGGCACGGGGCTGCGGCCCTACATGCCGGAGGGCGTCGACCGTACCGACCGGATCTGGCACAACTCCGACCTGCTGGCGCGGGTGAAGGGCCTGGAGGGCGCCCGGCCGTCCCGCTTCATCGTGGTCGGCGCCGGCCAGAGTGCCGCGGAGAACGTGGCCTTCCTGCACCGGCGTTTCCCCACCGCCGAGGTGTGCGCCGTCTTCTCCCGCTACGGCTACAGCCCCGCCGACGACAGCAGCTTCGCCAACCGGATCTTCGATCCGGCAGCGGTCGACGAGTACTTCACCGCCCCCGACGAGATCAAACGCAAGCTCATGGACTACCACGGCAACACCAACTACTCCGTGGTGGACATCGACTTGATCGACGACCTCTACCGCCAGGAGTACCAGGAGAAGGTCCTCGGCACCGAGCGTCTCCGGTTCCTCAACGTCTCCCGGCTCACCGACGTCGTCGAGACCTCGGGCAAGGTCCGTACGACGGTCGAGTCGCTGGTCACCGGGGAGCGGACACCGCTCGACGCCGACGTCGTCGTCTACGCCACCGGATACCGGTCCGCCGACGGCCTCGGCCTGCTCGGCGAGGTCGAGGGCTTCTGCCACCGCGACGACCAGGGCCGCCCCCGGGTCGAGCGCGACTACCGTGTCGCGGCGGACCCCGCACTGCGCTGCGGAATCTACCTGCAGGGCGGCACCGAGCACACGCACGGCATCACCTCGTCGCTGCTGTCGAACACCGCGATCAGGGTCGGCGAGATCCTTGAGTCGATCGTCGGCCGGAGCCAGGAGCCCACCCCCGGCGGGCCGGGGCGCCGGAACACCGCCGACGAGATCAGCACACCCCTCTAGTCCCGCCTTCCCCCACCATCGCGCCGGCCCGGTGGCCCGTCTCCCGCCGGGTGGCCATGGTGCGCACTGTGAAACCCCGTGAAAGGAAACACCCGTGCCCCTTGGTACACGCACCGCGCTCACGAGAATCGCCGGACACATCCCCCGCGTGACCGTCGCCGCCGTCGCCGCGCTGGCACTGACCGCCTGCGGCAGCAGCGCCAACGGCAAGGCCGAGTCCAAGCCGCCGGGGGAGGCGGACGCGAAGTCCGCGGCCTTCCCGGTCACGGTCGAGCACAAGTACGGCAGTACGAAGATCGAGGCGGAGCCGAAGAAGGTCGTCACGCTCGGCCTGTCGGACCAGGACGCGGTGCTCGCGCTCGGCGTCAGGCCGGTCGGTTCGGTGGACTGGTTCAAGGAGAAGCCGTACGGCAAGTGGCCGTGGACCAAGGAGCTGTGGGGTTCCACGCCGCCCCAGATCGTGGGTGAGCGAGACGAGTACAACATGGAGAAGATCGCGGCGCTCAAGCCGGACCTGATCGTCGCTCAGTACTCCGGCATGAAGAAGGAGCAGTACGACACCCTGTCCCAGATCGCGAAGGTGGTCGCCCAGCCCAAGGGCCACGAGGACTACCAGGCGTCGTGGCAGGTCATGACGAAGCAGATCGGCAAGGCCCTCGGCAAGGACGCCGAGAGCGAGAAGCTGATCGCCGGAATCGACGCGCGCTTCAAGGCGGTTCGCGACAAGCACCCCGAGTGGAAGGGCAGGACCGTAGCCGTCGGCGAGCCGTACGGAGGCAAGTACTCCGCGTTCTCGCCCCGGGACCCGAAGGTCATGTTCCTCACCGAGATGGGCTTCACCACCTCCGCGGCCTATGAGAAGGCGCTGGGCAAGCAGAACATCGCCGAGCTCAGCTCCGAGCGCCTCGACGTCATGGACGCCGACCGGACGGTGTGGCTGGGCACTCCCGAGTCGGAGAAGGCCGTGAAGGCCGACCCGCTCTACAAGAAGACCAAGGTCCACCAGGAGAAGCGGGACCTGTTCCTGCCGTACAACAGCCCGGACATCGGCGCCGCGCTGTCCTTCAACACCGTGCTGAGCATCCCGTACGCCATCGACGAGGTGGTGCCGAGGCTGGAGGCCGTCAAGTAGGAGCGACGTGGGGCCGGCGCCGACTGACGACTCACCACTGAGACACGACCAGGGAAAGGCCAACGAACGATGTCTGACGCCGAGTTGGACCGGACAACCGCTGCACCCGCTGCCGGGACACCTGTCACCGGTGGGCAGTCCGGCATCTGGCTTGCCCAGCAGATCGAGCCGGACAGCTCGGCCTGCAACATCGCGTTCGTCCTGGAGCTGTGCGGTGACGTCGACCTCGCCCGCCTGACCGCCGCCGTGCGGCAGGCGGTCGAGGAGGCGGAATGCCTGCACGTGTGCCTGAGCCTCGACGGCGGGGAGCCACGCCAGACACCCACGCGGTTCCCCGTCGACGTCCCCACCATCGACCTGCGCGGCGTTCCGGATCCCGACAGCGCTGCCGCGGACTGGACGGAAGCCGACCGCGACCGGCCCGCCGATCTCGCGCACGGTCCGCTGTTCGCCCATGCACTGCTGCGGCTCACGGACGACCGCGTCCTGTGGTACCAGCGCTACCACCACATCGTCCTCGACGGGATGGGCGTCGCACTGATCAGCCGCCGGGCAGGTGAGCTCTACACCGCCGGCGAACAGGCCGGCGCCACCGACTGGGCGCTGTCCCGGCTGGTGGGCGCCGACCGGGCCTACCGTGAGTCCGAGCAGTACCGGGCGGACCGCGCGTACTGGCTGAGCCGACTGGCCGGCCGGCCGGAGCCCGTGCGTCTCGTCGAGCGCGCGTCGGCGCCGACGACCCGCCGGGTCCGGCGCACCGCGGAACTGTCGCCGCGGGACACTGCCCGGCTGCGCGGGGCGGCGGCGGGCGCCGGCGTCCGCCTGTCCCGTCTGATGGTGGCGGCGGTGGCCGCTTACGTGCACCGTGTCACGGGCGAGCAGGACCTCGTCCTCGGCCTGCCGGTCGCCGCCAGGCCGGACGCGGAGTCGGCGGGCGTCCCCGGCATGGTGTCCAACGTCCTCCCGCTGCGCGTCGCCGTTCACGGGGGCATGACCGGATCCGAGCTCGTGGACGCGGTGCGGTGTGCGATCGCCGCGGCGGTCGAGCACGGGCGCTACCGCGCCGAGGACCTGGCAAGGGACCTGGGGCTGACCGACGGCGTACCGGAGCTGGTCGGCCCGACGGTCAACATCCTGCCCGGCGGCGAGGGGCTGCGCTTCGGTGAGCACGAGGCCGACCTGCGTCCCCTGTGGCTCGGCCCGGTCAGCGACCTGGCGGTCACCGTCGCGGAGGCTGGTGCGGGCAACAGCATCCGCATCCACTTTGACGCGGACTCGCAGGTGTGCGACGAGCGGACGCTGACCGACCACGAGCGCCGTTTCCTCATGATGCTGAACGCCATGGCCGACGGGATGGACCGCCCCATCGGTCACGCCGAGCTGATCTCCGGCGCCGAGCGGGCACAGCTGCTCGACGATTTCGGAGTCTCGCCCCGCGAGGTCCCCGAACTGTCCTGGCCCGCCGCGTTCGAGCGCCAGGTACGCCGCTCGCCGGACGCCGTCGCGCTCGTGTGCGAGGACCGGGAGCTTTCGTACGCCGAGCTCAACGCCTGTGCGAACCGGCTGGCCCGGCTCCTGATCGCGCGGGGTGTACGGGCCGAGGACGTCGTCGCCGTGGCCGTCCCGCGCTCGCCCGAGCTGGTCATCTCCCTGCTGGCGGTGATGAAGGCAGGGGCGGCGTACCTGCCGCTGGACGCCGACCACCCCCAGGACCGGATCGCCTACATGCTGTCCGACGCGGGCGCGCGGACCGTCGTCACCACACGCGGGACGGCCGGTGAACTGCCCGCACGGCCCGGCGTCCGGCAGATCCTCCTCGACGACCCGTCCGTGGCCGCCGAAGCCGCCGCACTCGACGACTCGGACCCCGGCCTGCCGATCGCCCTGAACCAGGCCGCGTACGTCATCTACACCTCGGGCTCCACCGGCCGCCCGAAGGGCGTGGTGGTCCCGCACGACGGCGTCGGCAGCCTGATCGCCACAGCGACCGAGCGGATCGGCGTCGACGCGGACAGCCGCGTCGTGCAGTTCGCCTCGGCCGGCTTCGACGTGACGGTCTGGGACCTGATCATGTCGCTGTGCGTCGGCGGCCGGAGCATCATCGTCCCCACCGAGCGCCGGGTCGCCGGGCACGCCCTCACCGACTACATCGAGGAGCACCTGGCCACCCACATGATCCTGCCGCCGTCGCTCGTCTCGGCGCTGCCGCAGGACTGCGAACTGCCCGAGGGCGCGGTGCTCGTGGTCGGCACCGAGGCGGTGCCGAGCGAGCTGATCGCGCGCTGGGCCGAGCGGCTGCGCGTCGTCGTCGCCTACGGTCTGACCGAGGCGACGGTCAACTCGACGCTGTGGCTCGCCCGGGCCGACCGGCAGGGGCCCGCACCGATCGGCCGACCCGACCCCAACACCCGTGCCTACGTGCTCGATTCGGCACTGCGCCCGGTCCCCGTGGGCGCCGAGGGGGAGCTGTACGTCGCCGGGCGCGGCCTGGCCCGCGGTTACCTGGGCAGGCCGGGGCTGACCTCGGAGCGGTTCGTGGCCGACCCGTTCGGAGCGCCGGGTGCGCGGATGTACCGTACCGGCGACCGGGTCCGCTGGAGCGCCGACGGCGACCTGGAGTTCCTCGGCCGCGCGGACGGCCAGCTCAAGATCCGGGGGCACCGGATCGAACCGGGCGAGATCGAGAGCGCGTTCATGGCCTGCCCGGGCATCGCCCAGGCCGCCGTCCTCGTACGGGAGGACCACCGGGGCCACAAGCGTCTCGTGGCCTATCTGGTCGGTGAGGGCGCCGCGAACGCCGACGCGTCCGTGGCGGCGGCGCGCGGGCAGGTGGCGCAGGCGCTGCCGGACTCCATGGTGCCGTCGGCCGTCGTCCTCCTGGACGGCCCCCTTCCGCTGACGCCCAACGGAAAGCTCGACACCCGCGCGCTGCCCGAGCCGCGGTGGACGGCGATGACCGGTGACGCCGCGCCGACGACCCCCGCCGAGACCGCTCTCGCCGCGCTGTTCGCGGAGCTTCTCGGCCTGCCTTCGGTGGGTGTCCACGACAGCTTCTTCGAACTCGGCGGCGACAGCATCGTCGCGATCCAGCTGGTGGGCCGCGCCCGTGCGGCCGGGCTGGCGATCACGCCCCGCGACGTCTTCCGGCGCCGTACGGTCGCGGCACTCGCCGATGCCGCGGGCGCCGGCACCGGCACCGGCACCGCGAGCCCGGTCGAGCTCGACGAGACGGCGCTGCCGGTGTCACCGCTGCAGGAAGGCTTCTTCTTCCACACGCAGTTCGACGAAGAGGCCTGCGACCTGTATCTGGTCCAGGAACTCTTCGACCTCGCGGGCCCCGTCGACGCGCAGCGGCTCCGGCAGGCCCTGCAGGGGCTGCTCGACCGGCACCCGCTGCTGCGTGCCGGATTCCGCCAGCTGCCCGGCGGACAGGTCGTTCAGCGGCTCGCGGCGAACGTGACGCTGCCGTGGGCGGAGGCCGACGTATCGGGACAGGGGCTTGAGGAACTGCTGCGGGCGGACCGGACCGAACGGTTCGACCTCGCCCGGCCACCGCTGATACGCGCCACCCTGATCCGGGACGGGCAACGCCACCGGCTCCTGCTCACGCTGCACCACATCATCGCCGACGGCTGGTCGGTGTCCGTTCTGCTGCGCGAGCTGCTCGCGGCCTACCGGGGTGAAGAGCTTCCGCCCCCGGTCGCCCCGCACGCGTACCTGTCCTGGCTGGCGGGCCGCGACCGTGACACGGCACGGAACGCGTGGCGGCTCGCGCTGGCCGGCCTGGCGGGACCGACGCGGCTGACCGCGCCGGACACCGCGCGGACCGACGCCGGGAGCCGGCCGCAGGCCCGGCCGGACCACGTCGACGTCCGGTTGCCCGAGCGGCTCACCACGGACCTCGCCGCCTACGCCCGGGCGCACGGTCTCACCATGAGCACCGTCGTCCACGGTGCCTGGGGCCTGTTGCTGGGCGGGCTCACCGGCAGTCCGGACGTCGTGTTCGGCACGACGGTGTCCGGCCGCACCACCGAGGTCGACGGTCTCGGCGCCGCCGTGGGCCTGTTCATCAACACGGTCCCCGCGCGGGTGCGCATGCGGCCGGAGGACTCTCTGACCGAGTTGCTGCTGCGCGTGCAGGACGAGCAGGCCGGGCTGCTGGACCACCACCACCTCGGTCTCGCCGAGATCCAGCGGGCCGCCGGCGGCGGGGAACTGTTCGACACCCTGGTGGTGTTCGAGAACTACCCGGCCCAGGAACCGGCCCAGGACCCCGCCCCAGAACCGGCTTCCGGGCCGGGAGACGCGCTGCGCATCGCCGGCACCGAGGTGTTCGACGCGGTGCACTACCCGCTCGCCCTCGTCGTCCAGCCCGGCCAGCGCCTGGGACTGCGCTTCAAGCACGACGCGGCCCGGCTCGACCACACGGCGGTCACCGTGCTGGCCGCCCGGTTCACGACCCTGCTGGAGACCGTGGTGACCGACCCGGGCCGGCGCATCGCCCAGGTCGGCCTGCTGTCCGTACACGAGCAGGAGCGCCTGGCCGAGCTCAACGCGACGGCGCACACGGTGCCCGGTCACACGCTCGCCTCGGCCTTCGCCGCGCAGGTGGCGAAGACGCCGCAGGCCACGGCAGTGGTCTTCGAGAACACCAGGCTCTCGTACGCGGAACTCGACCGGCGGGCCGAAGCGCTGGCGCGGCGGCTCCGGGCGGGCGGCGCCGGGCCGGAGCAGTTCGTCGCGGTCGCCGTCCCGCGCTCGGCCGAACTGATGGTGGCGCTTGTGGGCGTCCTCAAGTCGGGTGCGGCGTACTTGCCCGTCGATCCGGACTACCCCGCCGACCGGGTGGCGTTCATGCTCGCCGACTCCGGGGCACGCACCGTCGTGACCACGGCCGCCGCGGCCGGGCGGCTGCCCGCCGTCGGCGGACCGGAGCGGATCGTTCTCGAACACGCCGAACATGCCCGAGACGCGGAAAACGCCGTGGAGGCCTCCGACGTACCGGGCGAGCAGGCCGGTCCCGACCACCCCGCATACCTGATCTACACCTCCGGCTCCACCGGGCGGCCCAAGGGCGTCGCGGTCACCCACCGGGCGATCGTCAACCGGCTCGCCTGGATGCAGGGCCAGTACGGACTCGACTCGCAGGACCGGGTGCTGCAGAAGACCCCGTCGAGCTTCGACGTATCGGTGTGGGAGTTCTTCTGGGCGCTCCTCGAAGGCGCCACGGTCGTCCTCGCCCGACCCGACGGCCACCGGGACCCGGCCTACCTCGCCGAGCTGATCCGCGCCGAACGGATCACGACGCTGCACTTCGTGCCCTCGATGCTGGCCGCGTTCGTCCAGGTCATGGAGGCCGGGGCGGGCGCGCCCGACTGGGCGGCGAGCCTGCGGCGGGTGTTCTCCAGCGGGGAGGCGCTCACCGGCGGGACCGCCCGGAGCTGGTGGGAACTGACCGCCCGTTCAGGGCGCGGCCCCGTACCGCTGCACAACCTCTACGGGCCCACCGAGGCGGCCGTGGACGTGACCTGGTTCCCCTACGCGGGCGGCACAGAGCTGTCCGTCCCGATCGGCCGCCCGGTGTGGAACACGCGGCTGTACGTGCTCGACGCCTTCCTGCGCCAGGTTCCTGACGGGGTGCCCGGTGAGCTCTACCTCGCCGGTGTCCAGCTGGCCCGTGGCTACCACGACCGGCCCGGCCTGACCGCCGACCGGTTCGTGGCCGATCCCCACGGCGCGCCGGGGGAGCGGATGTACCGCACCGGCGACCTGGTCCGGCGGCGCGCGGACGGAGCTGTCGAGTACCTGGGGCGCACCGACCGGCAGGTCAAGATCCGTGGCAACCGGATCGAGCTGGGCGAGATCGAGGCGATGCTGTCGGCGCAGCCGGGCGTCGCCCGCGCGGCCGTGATCGTCCGCGACGGCGCACTGGTCGGCTACGCCGTGCCCGCAGCGGGTGCGGACGGCCTGGATGCCGGCGCCCTGGATGCCGGCGCCCTGGATACCGGCGCCCTGGACGCCGACGCCCTGCGCTCCGCGCTCGCCGACGCGCTGCCCGCGACGATGGTGCCGGGCGCGGTCGTGATCCTCGGCGAACTGCCGCTGACGCCCAGCGGCAAGCTCGACCAGAACGCCCTGCCCCTGCCCGCCCCGGCCGCCGCCGGCGCCGGTGGACGCGAGCCGCGCGACGAGCGCGAGCGCGTACTGTGCGAGATCTTCGCCGCCGTGCTCGGGATCGACGAGGTCGGTACGGACGACGACTTCTTCGCGCTCGGCGGGGACAGCATTCTGTCCATCCTGGTCGCGGGCCGCGCTCGCCGGGCCGGTATGCCGATCAGCCCTCGCCAGATGTTCGAACACCGCACACCCGCCGCGCTGGCGGCGGCCGCCGGGGACACCGCGGAATCCGCCCCTGCGGCAGTTCCCGACACCGACGGAGTGGGCGACGTCCCCCTGCTGCCGATCGTGCACTGGCTCCGCGAGCACGGCGGACCGGTCAACCGCTTCAACCTGTCCATGCTGCTCCAGGCGCCCGCCGCCGCGGATCTCGATTCCCTGACCCGGGTTTTGCAGGCGGTCCTCGACCACCACGACGCTCTGCGGCTCACGCTCTCCCGGATGGATCTCGGACCAGGGATTCCCGGCCTGTGGTCGACGCGGACGCGTCCCGCCGGCGCCGTGGACGCGGCCACCCTGCTGCGGCGTGTCGACGTACGCGGGCTGGATGACGCCGGTCTCCGCGCGGTGATCGCCGAGGAGTCCGACGCCACCGCCTCCCGGCTCGATCCTGATGCCGGAATCATGCTGCGGGCCGTGTGGTTCGACACGTCCGGCGACGGGCCGGGACGGCTGCTGCTCGTCGTCCACCACCTGGCGGTCGACGGCGTGTCCTGGCGCATTCTGCTGGGCGACCTCGCCACCGCGTGGGCCGCGGTCTCCCGTGGGCAGCGGCCCGCGCTGGAGCCGGTGCCCACGTCCCTGCGACGGTTCGCACGCGAGGTCGCCGAGCAGGCGACCTCACCGCAGCGGCAGGCCGAACTGCCGTACTGGGCACGGACGCTGGCGCCCGGAGCCGAACTGGTCACCGGCGCCAGCCGTGCCGGAACGGCCGGTTCGGCGCGGGAACACACCGTGTCCCTGTCCACCGAGGACACCCGGGCGCTGCTCACGACGGTGCCCGCCGCTGCCGGGGCCGATGTCACCGAGGTTCTCCTCGCCGCACTGCGCCTCGCCGTGTCCCGGTGGCGCGGCGGGGAGGACAGCGACCTGCTGGTGGATCTCGAACGCCACGGACGGGCCGCGACCGGCCTCGACCTGTCGCGCACCGTGGGCTGGTTCACCGGCCTGCATCCCGTACGTCTGCCCGCCGCCGACGGGGCACTCGACGTACTCAAGCTGGTGAAGCAGACCGTGCGGTCGGCGCCGGACTCCGGCGCGGGGTACGGCATGCTGCGCTACCTCAACCCGCAGCTCGCCCCCGTCTTCGCCCCACTGGCCGGCGCGCAGGTGCTGTTCAACTACTTCGGCCGGCTCGCCGCCGAGCAGACCCGTGACTGGGCGCCCGTGGCCGAGGCCGACGCGCTGCGCGTCGGACCCGACGCCGGCCAGGCGATGCCGTACCCGCTCCAGGTCAACGCGGTGTGCGCCGACACGCCCCACGGCCCCCGGCTGCGCGCCACCTGGACCTGGACCGAGGGTGACGCGCTGACCGCGCAGGACGTGCGGGCGCTCGGCAGCGCGTGGGTGGAGGCACTGCGCGAACTCGTCACGCAGGCGGCACAGTCCGGACCGGTGCCGGCGCTCACCCCGTCGGACGTGCCGCTGGTCCGGCTCGGCCAGGCCGGCATCGACCTGGTCGAACGCCTCAGCCCGGCCCCCGTCACCGACATCTGGCCGCTGTCGCCGCTGCAGGAAGGCATCTACTTCCACGCCAGCTACGACACGGCGGCCCTGGACGTCTACACCGCCCAGGACAGCTTCGACTTCGATCACCGCCTCGACGCCGAGCGGCTCCGTGCGGCGTGCGCGACGCTGCTGCGCAGGCACCCGAGCCTGTGCGCGGGCATCACCAGTGACGGTCTGCCGGGACCGGTGCAGTTCGTCTGCGCGGCGGCCGGGGTCCCGGTGCCGCTGACCGAGGTGGACCTGACCGCGCTGCCCGAGCAGGAGCGGCAGGCACGGCTGGCCGAGATCTCCGACGCGGACCGGCGGCAGCGGTTCGACCTGGCCGCGCCTCCGCTGTTCCGGCTCAAGCTGATCCGGCTCGGCGAGCACACCGACCGCCTGATGCTCACTCACCACCTCGTGGCCTGGGACGGCTGGTCGCAGTCCCTGTTCCTCGACGAACTCCTCGGCCTGTACGCGGCCGCGGGCGACGACACCGCGCTGCCCGTGCCCGGCAGCTACCGCTCCTACCTGAGCCGGCTGGACGGACAGGACTTCGACGCGGCCCGTCAGGCGTGGCGGCACGCACTGGCCGGGCTCGACGAGCCGACGCTCGTCGCGCGCGACCGTGGAGCCGAGCCGACGATCCCGCGGCGCACCACCCACGATCTGTCTCCGGAGCTCAGCGACCGCCTGCGGGCATGCGCCCGCGCGCACGGCCTGACCATCAACGCGGTGCTGTCGGCCGCATGGGCCCTCGTCCTGTCCGCGACCGTGGGCCGCCACGACGTGGTGTTCGGCGCCACGGTCGCCGGACGCCCGGCCGACGTGCCCGGCGTGGACACGACGATCGGCATGTTCCTCAACACGGTGCCCCTGCGGGTCACCCTCGACCCCGACGAGCCGGTCGCGGACCTGCTGCGCCGTATGCAGACCGAGCGTGTCGCCCTGATGGACCACGAATACCTCGGCCTGTCCGAGCTCCAGCGGGCCGGCGGCCACACCACCCTCTTCGACACCCTGTACGTGCTGCAGAACTTCGCCGACGAAGGAGCCTTCCGCCGGCTGACCGAGCGGCACGGCATCATCGGCGTGGGCAGCGTGGACGCCACCCACTACCCCATGACCCTGATCGTCAACCCGGCCGACGTCGTCCGGGTGAAGCTGGAGTACCGCCCGGACCTGGTCGACGACGACCACGCCGAGGCCACGCTGGAACGCTTCGCAACCCTGGTGGAGCGGCTGACCGCCGATGCCTCGGCGCGCGTCGGCACCCTGGACCTGCTGCTGCCCGGCGAGCGTGCCGCACTGCTCGCCGAGTGGGAGTCCAGCACCGACGCGGTGCCGAACGAGACCGTCGCCGACATGCTCGCGGCTCAGGTCGCCCGCACCCCGGACGCGGTGGCGCTGGTGTTCGGCGAGCGCGCCCTCACCTACGTGGAGCTGGACGCGCAGATCAACCGGCTCGCCCGGCTGCTGCTCGCCCGTGGCGCCGGGCCGGAGAAGGCCGTCGCCCTCGCCCTGCCGCGTTCGATCGAGATGGTCGTGGCGCTGTTCGCCGTACTGCGTACCGGCGCCGCCTACCTGCCGCTCGACCTCGACCACCCCGCCGACCGGCTGCGCCTGATGATCGAGGACACCGGGCCCATGTGCCTGCTGTCCACGACGCCGGTCGCCCCGGCGCTGCGGGGGGAGACGGGAGCCCCCGCCCCCGAACTCCTGCTTGACGACCCGGCCGTCACCGCCGAACTCGCCGGTCTGCCGGGCGGGGAGATCACCGACACCGAGCGGCCCGCGTTCGCGCGCACCGTGGCGGACCGGCTGGAACACCCGGCGTACGTCATCTACACCTCCGGCTCCACCGGCAGGCCCAAGGGCGTCGTCACCCCGTACCGGGGACTGACGAACATGCAGCTCAACCACCAGAAGGAGATCTTCGACCCGGCGATCGCCTCGGCCGGCGGACGACGGCTGCGCATCGCGCACACCGTCTCCTTCGCCTTCGACATGTCCTGGGAAGAGCTGCTCTGGCTCGTCGAGGGGCATGAAGTGCACGTCTGCGACGAGGAGTTGCGCCGCGACGCCGAAGCGCTCGTGGCCTACTGCGACCGGCACCGCGTCGACGTGGTCAATGTGACGCCGACGTACGCCCAACTGCTGATCGAGGAGGGCCTGCTCGACCACGACGAGGCAGCCGGAAAGCACCGGCCCGCCCTGGTGCTCCTCGGCGGTGAGGCCGTGTCCGACACGGTGTGGACCCGGCTGCTCCGTACCGAGGGCACGTACGGCTACAACCTGTACGGCCCGACCGAGTACACCATCAACACCCTCGGCGGGTCCACCACCGACAGCCCGACCCCCACCGTCGGCATGCCGATCCGCAACACCCGCGCCCACGTGCTCGACACGATGCTGCGCCCGGTCCCGCCCGGCTGCCCCGGCGAGCTGTACATCGCCGGCACAGGTCTCGCCCGCGGCTACCACGAACGGCCCGGCCTGACGGCGGAGCGGTTCGTCGCCGACCCGTTCGGCACCCCCGGCGAGCGGATGTACCGCACCGGCGACCTCGTCCGCAGGCGTGCCGACGGTCTCATCGACTTCCTCGGCCGTACCGACGACCAGGTCAAGATCCGTGGCTACCGGATCGAACTGGGCGAGATCTCCACCGCCCTGGCCGCACACCCCGAGGTCGCGCACGCCGCGGTCGTCGTGGCCGAGACCGCCGGGACCAAACGCCTGGCGGGTTACGTCGTACCCGAGGAAGGCACGGGAGAAAGCGAACCGCTGCTCCGGCGGCTGCGCGAGCACCTGAAGGCCGGGCTGCCCGACTACATGGTCCCGGCCGCGCTGGTGACCGTCGAGACCCTTCCGCTGACCGTCAACGGCAAGCTCGACACCAAGGCCCTCCCCGCCCCGGACTTCGCCGGGCCGCGCATCAGCCGCCCGCCCCGCTCGCCGCAGGAGGAGACGCTCTGCGCGCTCTTCGCCGAAGTGCTCTCGCTTGCGGAGGGCAGCGTGGGAATCGACAGCGACTTCTTCGAGCTGGGCGGCCACTCCCTGCTGGCCACCAGGCTGATCAGCCGCGCGCGCACCGCGCTGAGCACGGAGCTGGCGATCCGGGACCTTTTCGAAGCGCCGACCGTGGCCGAGCTGGTGGAACGGGCAACCGCCTCGCTCGCCCCCGCCCGCCCGGCGCTGACGGCCGGCGAGCGGCCCGCGGAGCTGCCGCTGTCCCACGCCCAGCAGCGGCTGTGGGTCATCCAGCAGATCGAGTGCACCTCGGCCGCGTACAACTTCCCGCTCGTGATGCGGCTGCGCGGCCCGCTCGACGTGGACGCGTGGCGAGCGGCGCTGACCGATGTGACGGTACGCCACGAAGCGCTGCGGACCGTCTTCGCCGAGCGCGACGGCCAGGCGTTCCAGCGCGTCCTGCCGACCGAGCAGGCGCAGCCGGTGGTGGAGTGCCTGCGCGCCCGTGAGGACGAGCTGGCCGGGATCGTCGACACCACCGTCAACCGCCCGTTCGATCTCGCCACCGAACTGCCCCTTCGGGCTACGGTCGTCGAGGTGGCCCCCGAGGACCATGTCGTCGTCCTGCTGCTGCACCACGTCACCACCGACGAATGGTCGGACCGGCCCTTCCTGCGCGACCTGGCCACCGCCTACGCCGCCCGCAGGACCGGCTCGGCGCCGAAGTGGGAGCCGCTGCCCGTCCAGTACGCCGACTACGCGCTGTGGCAGCAGCGGCTGCTCGGTGACCCCGCCGACCCGCAGAGCGTGGCCGCCGGGCAGCTGGAGTACTGGCGCACGACGCTGGAGGGCGCCCCCGAGGAGATCGAGCTGCCGGCCGACCGGCCCCGGCCAGCACGGCCGGCCTTCACCGGAGCCGAACTCGGCATCGAGTTCGACACCCCGGCCTACCAGGGGCTGAGGCGACTGGCCCGGGAGAGCGGCGCCAGCATGTTCATGGTGGTGCACGCGGCCGTCGCCGCGCTGCTCCACCGCATGGGCGCCGGTACGGACATCCCCCTCGGCTCGCCCATCGCCGGGCGGAGCGACGAGGCACTCGACGAACTGGTCGGCTTCTTCGTCAACACGCTCGTACTGCGGACCGACCTCAGCGGCGACCCGAGCTTCACCGAGCTGCTGGCCCGGGTACGTGACACCGACCTGGCCGCGTTCTCCCACGCGGACGTGCCGTTCGAGTCCGTGGTCGAGAAGCTGAACCCGACGCGCTCGCTCGCCCGCAACCCGCTGTTCCAGGTGATGGTCGGCTACCACAACCGCACCGGCGACGAGCTGGAACTGCCCGGACTCCGGGTGGAGTACGTGCCGTTCCGGATCCGGTCGGCCAAGTTCGACCTCGTGTTCAGCTTCACCGAGCGGGTGCCGGCCGACGGGGACGAGGGCGCGCTCAGCTGCCGGCTGGAGTTCGCCACCGAGCTGTTCGACCAGGAGACCGCCGAGCGGCTCGGCGACCGCCTGCGGCGGCTGGTCACGGAGCTGGTCACCGCACCGCGGCAGCCGGTCTCACGGGCCGCAGTGCTCACGGCCGACGAACGGCAGCGGGTCCTGGAGTGCTTCAACGCCACCGAGCGGGTGGTCGACGAGTCCGCGCTGCCGGGCCTGTTCGCCCGGCAGGTCGCCGAGCGGCCGGACGCGGTGGCCGTCGTGGAGCGGTCGAGGACGGTGACCTACGCGCAGCTGGACGCCCGGTCCAGCCGGATCGCACGGCTGCTGGCCGCGCGCGGGGCGGGAGCGGAGAGCGTGGTCGGCGTGGCCGTGACCCGCTCGGCCGACATGGTCGCGACGGTGCTCGCCGTACTCAAGCTGGGTGCCGCGTTCCTGCCGCTCGACCTCGTACACCCCGCGGACCGGCTCACGTACATGATCGAGGACTCCGGGGCCGCCCTCGTCGTCGGCACCGAACCGGTGGCCGGGAAGATCCCCGAAGTGGCGGGCGTACCCGTGGTACTGCTCGACGCCCCGGAAACCGCGTCCGAGCTCGACCGGCTGCCCGGGACCGAGGCGGACGGAGCGCCGGTGCGCCTCGACCAGGCGGCGTACGTCATCTACACCTCCGGTTCGACCGGCAGGCCCAAGGGCGTCGTCGTCCCGCACGACGGCATCTCCAGCCTGGTCGCCACCGCCGTCGACCGGATGGGCCTGCGACGCGACAGCAGGGTGCTGCAGTTCGCCTCGATCGGCTTCGACGTGTTCGCGTTCGAACTGTCGATGGCGCTGTGCCGGGGTGGCCGGCTCGTGCTCATACCCGACGAGGCACGCGTCGCCGGACCCCCGCTCACCGACTTCCTGGCCGACCAGCGGATCACCCACATGATCCTGCCGCCCTCCCTGGTGTCGGCACTGCCCACCGGCTGCGAACTGCCCGAAGGGTCGACGATCCTGGTCGGCACCGAGACGGTGCCGCCGGACCTGTTCGACCGCTTCGGCGCCACGGCCAACCTGATCTGCGCGTACGGGCTCACCGAGGCGACGGTCAACTCCACGCTGTGGCCCGCACGGCAGGCCGGCGGACGGCCCACCGGACGGGTGCCGATCGGGCAGCCGGACCCCAACACGGTCTGCTATGTGCTGGACGACCGGCTGTGCCCGGTCCCGCCCGGCGTGGCGGGCGAGCTGTACGTCTCCGGACGCGGACTCGCCCGCGGTTACCTCGGCAAGTCAGCGCTGACCTCCGAGCGGTTCGTCGCCGACCCGTTCGGCCCGCCCGGCAGCCGGATGTACCGCACCGGCGACCGCGCACGCTGGCGCGGGGACGGCAACCTCGACTTCCTCGGCCGGGTCGACAACCAGGTGAAGATCCGCGGCTTCCGCATTGAGCTGGGCGAGATCGAGGCAGCGCTCACCGGCCACCCGGCGGTCAGCCAGGCCGCCGTGGTGCCCGACCGCGACGGCGACATCGTGCGGCTGGTGGCCTATGCCGTACCGGACAGCGGAGAGCTCGACCCGCAGGCGCTGCGTACGCACGTCGCCGGGCTGCTGCCCGAGTACATGGTCCCCGCCCTCGTGGTGCCACTGGACGGTCCGCTGCCCCTGACCCCCAACGGAAAGCTGGACCGCAAGGCGCTGCCCGCGCCGGACTGGTCCGGCATGACCGGTGACGCACGCCCGGCCACCGGCACGCAGGTCCGCCTGGCGGAGCTGTTCGCGGAGATCCTCAAGCTGGAGACCGTCGGCATCCACGACAACTTCTTCGCCCTGGGCGGCCATTCGTTGGCGTCGATGCGGCTGCTCGGCCGGATCCGCTCCGAGTTCGGGGCCGAGCTGAGCATCCGTGACGTCTTCGACGCGCTGACCGTCGCCGGTATCGCGGCCAAGCTCGAAGGCGCGGCGGCCGCCCGGCCGGCGCTGCGCCCCGCCGGGCACCGTGCCGACGGTGCCGGGCGGCGGGTCGCCCCCGTACAGCGGTGGCAGTGGTCTTCGTACCGCCGGCACGCCGCCTTCGACCACGCACTCGTGCTGCGCTCGCCCGGAGGTCTGGACACGGACGCGCTGTCAGCCGCGCTGGACGACGTGGTGGCACGGCACGAGCCGCTGCGCACCGTCTTCACCGAGCGGGACGGAGCCGTCCGCCAACGGGCGGCCCGAGCCCCGGCCCTGGAACAGGAGCAGTGCGCGGACCTGGACGCCCGGCTCGCCGAACTCGCCGCGCGGGCACCGGATCTGTCACAGGAACCGCCCCTGCGCGCCCGGTTGCTCACCTGTGCGGACGGTACCCAGGCGGTGCTGCTGACCACGCACTACCTCGCCGTCGACGAATGGTCGGTGGTGCCCTTGTTCCGCGACCTCACCACGGCGTACGCCGCCCGGACGCACGGACGGCAGCCGCGGTGGCAGCCACTGCCGGTGACCTACGGCGACTACACCCACTGGGCACACGAGGTGCTCGGCGACCTCGCGGACCCCGAAAGTCTCGGCGGGCGGCAGCTCGCGTACTGGCAGCAGACGCTGCAGGGCATACCGCGTGAGCTGGCGCTGCCGACGGACCCGCCGCGTCCCGCCGTACCCGGACCACCCGGCCACGACGGCGACCACGTCGGCTTCGTCCTCGACGAACGACTCCACGCCGACGTGGACAACCTGGCGCGGGCGACCGGCACCAGCATGTTCATGGTGCTGCATGCGGCGCTGTCGGCGCTGCTCACCGCCCACGGTGCGGGCACCGACCTGCCGATCGCCACCATGGTCGCCGGCCGCGGCGACGACCAACTGGCAGATCTGGTCGGCTGCTTCTTCAACACCGTGGTGCTGCGCACCGACACCGCCGGGGACCCGGCGTTCACGGAGCTGCTGACGCGGGTGCGGGAGACGACGCTCAGCGCCCTGGACCGGCAGGACGTCCCGTTCGACGAGGTGGTACGGGCGACTGGCCTCCGCCCGCAGGGGCCGCAGGTCATGGTGATCCACCATGAGCAGGCGGACCTCGGGGAACTCGCGGGCGGCATGGGCTCCTTCCACGCCGTCCCGACCGGCTCGACGAGGGCGGAGCTGACGCTCAGCTTCTACGAGCCGCGCGGCGACGGGCCGGTGCGCTGCGAGCTGATCCACGCGACCGGACTGCTCGGCCGTGCCAAGGCACGGCAGCTCGCCGACGAACTCCAGGCGCTGCTGCGCAGGGCGGCGGCCGACCCCGAGCAGCCGCTCTCGGAGCTGTTCACCGTAATGTCCACGAGGAGTGACGACGTATGACAACCAACCCGTTCGAGGACCCGCAGGGCCGTTTCCTGGTCCTGGTCAACGACGAGAACCAGCACTCGCTGTGGCCGTCCTTCGCGGAGGTGCCGGCGGGGTGGCGGACCGTCTTCGGTGAGGACACACGGGACGCCTGTCTCGCCTACGTGGAAGCCAACTGGACCGATCTGCGGCCCGCGAGTCTGGTCGCCCAGCAGAGCTGACCCCCTGCTGCGAAGGCCCCTGGAATTCGCCCTGCCCAAGGGGCCTTCGCACGGGGCCGCCGGTCACGTCTCCAGCGTCTGTGCAGCCGCCCGCGCGGCGTCGTCCGCGTCCTGGGGCTGTCGGCGGGTGTCGGACCACGCGGCCCACAGGGCGGCGTAGCGCCCGCCGGCGGCCACCAGCTCCTCGTGTGTGCCGGTCTCGACGACGCGGCCCTGGTCGAGGACCACCACGCGGTCCGCGGTCGCGGCCTGGGGGAGCCGGTGGGCCACAATCAGCCCCGTCCGCCCTTCCAGTGCCTGAAGTGCGGCCGCCTCCAGGGTGCGAGCGCCCGCACTGCCGGCGTCCGCGGTGGCCTCGTCCAGGATCGCGACCGGCGGGTCGGCCAGGACGAGGCGGGCCAGCGCCAGCTGCTGGGCCTGGCTCACCGTGAGCCGGTGCCCGCCCTCGCCGACCACCGTGCCGGGCCCGTCCGGCAGCGCCTCCACCCAGGCCAGTGCGCCGACCCGGGCCAGCGCGGCCCGCAGCTCCTCGTCGGTCGCCTGCGGCCGCGCCAGGCGCAGGTCGTCGGCGAGCGGTCCGGCGAACACATGGACTTCCTGGCTGATCAGTGTCACCGCCCGCCGGATGCCGACGGGTCCGAGTTCCCGGGCGTCGACGCCCCCGAGGGTGATCACACCGTCCGACGGCCGGTGGACGCCGGCGATCAGCTTCGCCAGGGTGGTCTTGCCGGCTCCGCTCGCGCCGACCAGGGCCACCCGCTCCCCGCTGCGCACCTCCAGGTCCACCTCGCGCAGTACAGGATGCCCGGGCACGTACGCGTGGCTGAGCGAGGCGACCTTGACGGAACCGTCCACCGGCACACCAGGCCGGTCCGGCTCGCGCTCGGGGGGCAGGTTCGATACGCCGACCAGCCGGGCCAGGCTCGCGCCGGCGGACTGCGCGTCGTCGATGAGGAAGAGCGCGGCGTTGATGGGGTTGAACAGGCTGTGGAAGTAGAGCGCCGCCGCGGTCGCCGTGCCGATGCTCACCGAACCGTTGTCGACCAGGACGAACCCGGTGACCAGGACCGACGCCAGACCGACGAACTCGGCGAGGTTGAGCCGCGAGAAGAACCCCGAAACGAGCCGGATGCCGCGCAGCGCGATGTCGACGGATTCCTGTGACCGCCGCTCCAGAAGATCGGCGTGCCTGCCGTTCAGCCGGAACGCGCGCACGGTCCGCACCCCGCCGACGCTGTCGAGCAGCTGGTGCTGAAGCCCGCCGGTCGCCACTCGGTGCTCGGCGTACACGGGGGTGGCGCGGGGCATGTACCACCGTACGGTGAGGACGTGGATCGGCACGGCCAGCAGGACGGCTGGAAGGAAGCGCCAGTCCAGCACGGTGAGCCCCACCAGCGTCAGCGCGATGGTGACGAGGGCACCGCTGAAATCGGGCAGCGCCTGGCGTACCGCCTTCGCTATCAGGGTCACGTCATTGGTCACCCGCGAGGTCAGATCGCCCGAGCCGGCCTTTTCGACGCGTTCGAGCGGCAGGCGCAGCGCCCGCCCGATGAACTGCTCACGCAGACTCGCGAGTACGGTCTCGCCGAGCCGGGCGACCAGGGAACGGCCGGCGGCGGTCGCGACACCCCTGGCCACCGCCACGGTGACGAGGAGGACCATCGGCAGGGTCAGCGAGCCGGCGCCTCGCCGCTCGACGACCAGGTCGACGACGCGGCCGAGCAGCGGGGCGGTCAGCAGGCCGATGCCCGTTCCGACGACCAGCACGGTCACCGCGGACACCGCGAGGAGCCGGTGGCCGCGCAGCAACCCGCGGACGACGGCCAGGGTCTGGGCACCGGTGGCGATCGGCAGGAGCTCGCGGCCGGGCGTGCTGGTTTTGCTCATCGTCCGTCCTTCGTGGTTCACGTCATCGCCGTTCGCACCTCCGCCACTCGCTGACTTCATGTCAGTACCACCGAGCGGTACGCCGCGTCCTGGGCGACAAGCTCCGGATGGCGGCCGTCCGCGGTCACGGTGCCTCCGTCGAGCACCACCACGCGGTCGGTCACGGCGAGCAGAGCCGGGCTCGTGGTGACCAGCAGCGTGGTGCGGCCGCGGCGGAGCTCCCTCAGGCGGCCGGCGATCCGGGACTCGGTGACGGTGTCGACGGCGGTCGTCGGGTCGTGGACGACCAGCACCGGGTGGTCCGCGGCGAGCGCGCGGGCCAGCGCCACCCGTTGACGCTGCCCGCCGGACAGCGAGCGCCCGCGCTCGCTGAGCACGGTGTCCACCCCCTGGGGCAGGGCCCGTGCCACGTCGTCCGCCGCCGAGGCTGTCAGCGCCGGCCCGGCGTCCGCCGTACCGCTGTCCGTGCCTGCCAGTACGTTGTCGAGCAGGCTGCTCTCGAACAGGTCCGCGTCGTGGTGGGCGACCAGGATCACGCGGCGTACGTCGTCGGGGTCGAGTCCGGCCAGGGGTACGCCGTCGACTTCGATCGCTCCTTCGGCGGGGTCGGCTTCGCGGCCCAGGCACAGCAGCAGGTCGGCCGCGGCGGCGGGGTCCCTGGCGACGACGCCGACCATACTTCCGGGGGCGATGTCGAGGTCGACACCGCGCAGCGCGCCGTGCGTGACGCCGCGCAGCCGGAGCCGCCCGGTGACCGGGTCGGGCAGCGCGGCCGGTCCCGCGGTCACGGCGGGGGGCGATGCCAGCACCTTCGCGATCCGCTCGGCCGAGGCACGGCCCAGGGCGAATTCGCCGTTGACGTAGGTGAGGAGCTGGAACGGCCCGAGCAGGAACTGCGCGAGCCCGACCGCCGCCACCAGTTCGCCGATGCTGATCGTTCCGCGCATCGCCAGATGCGCGCCGACCAGTCCGATGACGGCGATGAAGATCCCGGTCAGGGCCAGGATCGCGCCGTCGTGCCAGGCCCGGCTCCGGGCGGCCCGCAGCGCCGCCGTCAGCGACTCCTGACTGGTCCGCCGGTACCGGGACACCGCCGCCGGTTCGGCGCCGATCCCCTTCAGTACACGCAGGCCCGCGACCAGGTCGGCGGCGACGCCGGAGGCGTGCGCGGCGCGCTCCTGTTCGGCGTCGCTGCGCCGTTCGAGCGGGCGGCTGATCCGGTGACCGAGCCACAACAGGGGCGGGATGCCGAGCAGTACGAGCAGGCCGAGAGGTACCGAGATCCGGAGCAGCGCCACCGCGCTGATGGCCAGTCCGGCCACCGCGGACACCCCGTACGGCAGCGCGGCCGCGACCGCGCCGACCCGTTTGGCGTCGCCGGTGGCGATGGCGGTCAGCTCGCCGGGGAGCCGGCCCGCGTCCGCTCCGCCGCCCGGGTCGAGCACCCTGGCGCCGATCGCGAGCCGCAGCCGGTGTGCGGCCCGTTCGCCCGCCCCGTCGGTGATCCTGGCGGCGGTGCGGTAGCAGGTGGACAGGACGAAGAAGAGCGCGGCGAGTACCAGCAGCAGGCGCAGCAGAGCACTTGAGGAACCGGTCGCCACCGCTTCGTCGATGATGACACCGATGACGACGGGAACCATCGCCTCGCATCCCTGGTGGGCCATGCCGAGGAGCGACGCCCCGACGACATGGCGACGCTGGCCCCTGATCGTCCTGCGGAGGACGTGGCCCCCCGTCGGTCCTCCAACGAGCATGCGTACCTCCGCGGAGACGGCCGGTTGGTTAGGTAAGGCTACTCTGATTACCGGCCCCGCCAAGCCTTGCCTCCGGCCGCTTGCGATGGCCGAACTCCCGCAACGCGTCAGGGCGTTGACCGCGCGCCTCGCCTTCGGTTAGCCTCACCTAAGTCGATGTTTCTGGGTGTACGTCAGGTGTACGTCACCTTTGCCGCGGAATACGCGATCTGCTGTCGGGGGGAAGCCGTTGTTGTCGGTCGAGCCCCAGACGGCATCCGAAAAAGGCGCCGACGGCCCAGCCGCGCCCGCGTCGCGCCGGGCCACCGCAGCGGCACTGCGCGGCCTGGGGCTCCTCGTGGCGCTGGGCGCGCTGATCCTGATCGCACTGGCCGGTGTCTGGGTGGGCACCAGGGACATCCCGTTCACCTCGACGTGGAGTGTCCTGTGGCAACCTGACGGATCACAAGCCGCGGTCATCATCCACGACTACCGCATCCCCCGGACCGTCCTCGGCCTCCTGGTGGGCATGGCACTGGGCATGTCGGGCGCTCTGATGCAGGCGCTGACCCGCAACCCGCTCGCCGATCCCGGCCTGCTCGGCGTGAGCCTGGGCGCTTCGACCGGTGTGGTCGTGGCCATCGCGTTCCTCGGTATGGGAACGGTCCTCGGGTACGTGTGGTTCGCCTTCGCCGGCGCGGCGATCGCATCGGTCGTGGTCTATCTCCTCGGCTCGTCCGGCCGGACGCTGGCGACCCCCGACCGGCTCGTCGTCGCGGGAGCAGCCGTGACGGCGGTGCTGTACGCCTTCAACTCGGCAGTGCTGCTCCTCGATCCGCGAGCGTTCGACCAGTTCCGGTTCTGGACCGTGGGCGCGCTGGCCGGCCGGAACCTCGAAGTCGTGTACGTCATCCTGCCTTTCGTCGGCGTGGGTGTGATGATCGCCCTCGGGCTGGCTCCGTCGCTGAACGCACTGGCCATGGGCGACCAGGTGGGGCGCGCGCTCGGTGTCGACGTCGGCCGGACCCGGGCCCTCGGCGCCGTCGCGGTGATGCTGCTGTGCGGCGCCGCCACCGCCGCCGCGGGGCCGATCGGGTTCGTCGGTCTCGCCGTGCCGCACGTGGCCCGCTTCATGGTGGGCTCCGACCAGCGGTGGGTGCTGGCGTACTCGATGCTGCTCGCGCCGATCCTGCTGATCGGCGCGGACGTCCTGGGGCGGGTGATCGGCGCTCCCGGCGAGGTCCAGGTCGGCATCATCACCGCCTTTCTCGGAGCACCGCTGTTCCTCGCGCTGTGCCGCCGTCGAAAGCTGGTCATGCTGTGAGCGCTGTACGGGAAGCCAGTTCCTCCGCCACCGACGCGACGCCGGCGACCGGCTCCGCGGACGCCCCGGTGCCCCGCGTGGTCAGCGGGATGGTCGTCCGTACCCGGGGCGGCCGGCTGTCCCTGCGGGTACAGGGCCGTGCGCTGGCCGTGACGGTGGCCCTGCTGGTCACGCTCATCGTGGTCATGGGGGTCAGCCTGACCACCGGCGACTTCGAGTTGTCGGTCACCGAGGTGCTCCGGGCACTGGCCGGCAACGGATCGGGTGGCGCCGACTTCATCGTCAACACCCTGCGCATGCCACGGCTGCTGACGGCCCTGTGCGTCGGGGCGGCGCTGGCGGTCAGCGGGGCGATCCTGCAGAGCCTGACCGGCAACCCGCTCGGCAGCCCGGACATCATCGGCTTCACCAACGGGTCGGCGACCGGAGCACTGGTGGTCATCGTCATGCTCCACGGAAGCATGACCCAGATCGCGCTCGGAGCGCTGATCGGCGGGCTCGCCACCGCCGCTCTGATCTATCTGCTGGTGTTCAGCGGCGGCATGCAGGGGTTCCGGCTCATCGTCATCGGCGTCGGCGTGAGCGCGCTGCTGCTCGCCGTCAACTCCTACCTGATCACGCGGGCAAGCTGGCAGGAGGCACTGGAGGCCCAGGCGTGGCTGATCGGCAGCCTGGGCAACCGGGGCTGGAGCCACGCGGCCGCGGTCGGCGTCGCGGTGGCGGTCCTGCTCCCGCTCGCCTTCTGCTTCGCCCGCAGACTGTCGATGGTGGAGATGGGCGACGACACGGCGATGGCGCTCGGCGTCGATGTGGCGCGCACCCGACTCGTCCTGCTCGTCATCAGCGTCGCGCTGGCCGCGTTCGCCACCGCGGTGACCGGGCCCATCTGGTTCATCGCACTGGCCGCTCCCCAGCTCGCCCGCAGGCTGTCCCATTCGCCCGGCCCCGGACTGGTCCCGGCCGCCTTCATGGGAGCCGTACTGCTGGCCGGGAGCGATCTCGCGGTGCAGCGGATCTTCTCACCCGCTCTCCTCCCGGTGGGTACCGCGACCGGCACCATCGGCGGGCTCTACCTCATCTGGCTGCTGGTCACCGAGTCCCGAAAGAGCCGCGCATGACAGGAACCGTTCCCCCGGCCGTCCGGCTGCGAGCCGAGGACCTGACCCTCTCCTACGACCAGCGGACCGTGGCCACCTCCCTCGGGGTCGTCATACCCGACCACTCGTTCACGGTGATCATCGGCCCGAACGCCTGCGGCAAGTCGACCCTGCTCAAGGCGTTGGCGCGGATGCTCCGGCCCAAGGCCGGACAGGTCTACCTCGACGGGGCCGCCATCACCTCCTACCGTTCACGCGAGGTCGCGCGCCGACTCGGCCTGTTGCCGCAGACGTCGACCGCGCCCGGTGGCATCACGGTGGGCGACCTGGTGGCCCGGGGCCGCTACCCGCACCAGCGGCTGCTGAAGCAGTGGGCCGCCGAGGACGAGGCCGCCGTTACCGAGGCGATGCGGCAGACCGGCGTACTCGACCTCGCCGACCGGCCCGTCGACGACCTCTCCGGCGGGCAGCGGCAGCGCGTATGGCTCTCCATGGTGCTGGCGCAGCAGACCTCTGTCCTCCTCCTGGACGAGCCGACCACCTACCTGGACATCGCCCACCAGGTCGAGGTGCTGGACCTGTGCGCCGATCTGCACGAGCGGAAGGGACACACCATCGTCGCGGTGCTGCACGACCTCAACCAGGCCTGCCGCTACGCCAGTCACCTGATCGTGATGAGGCCCGGCGGCACGATCGCGGCCGAAGGGCACCCGTCGACGGTCATGACGGCCGGACTGGTCGAGGACGTGTTCGGCCTGCCCTGCCGGATCATCGACGACCCGGAGACCGGCACTCCGCTGATGGTGCCCACCGCCCGCAAGCGCCCCGTCATGGCCGGCGACGCCGCCGTGGCGCAGACCCCTTAGGGACCGGACTGCCCATGCTCTGTACGAGGCTCACGAACGCCAACATCGTCACCATGGACCCGGACCACCCCGTCGCCCACGATCTGGGGATCTGGCAGGGCCGGATCGTGGGCCTCGACGACGCCGTGACCTCCCTGCGCGCGGACAGGGTGATCGACCTCCAGGGTGCCACCGTGCTGCCCGGGTTCATCGACAGCCATGTCCACCTGGCCTGGGCCGGTCTGAAGGCGAGCACTCCCAGCGTCGCGCCGTGCGCGCGGGTCGAGGACGTACTGGCGGCCGTGGAAGACGCCGTCGCCCGCAAGTGCTCACCCGGCGCCTGGGTGGACATCGCCGGGTACGACCAGCGGGCCCTGGGGCGCCATCTGACCGCCGCCGAACTGGACAAGGTCAGCCACGGGCGCAAGGTGTTCATGATGCACGACTCCGGACACGGCTGCGTGGTCAACAGCGCTGTGCTGGATCTGCTTCCCGCCCATGTCCCGCACGAGAACGGCTTTCTCGCCGAGAGTGCCATGGGCGCCGCACGGGCGCTCCGTCTGCCGCACTCCCAGGAGGAACTCGCGGACGCGATCGCGTACGCGGCCCGGACCTGTCTGGCACAAGGAGTGACGGCCTGCGCCGAAGCGGGCATCGGGGGCAAGCTGTTCGGCCACAGTCCGGTCGAGCTGGCGGCTTACCAGCTCACCCGGGAGCAGGGCCGACTGCCCGTGCGGGTGCAGCTCATGGTGGCCGCCGACGCGCTGCGCCCGGTCGCCGCGCACGAATCCGACGGCATCGCCCGCGCCCTCGGCCTCGGCCTGCGCACCGGGTTCGGCGACGACTGGCTCTCCGTGGGCGCGCTCAAGATCTACACCGATGGCGGCATGATGGCCCGTACGGCCGCACTGAGCAGCCCGTACCACGGACTGCCGCACGCGGGGCAGTTGCAGGACGATCCGGAATTCCTCGCGGACACCATCGTCGACGGCCATCTCGCCGGCTGGCAGCTCGCCGTCCACGCCATCGGCGACCGCGCCGCCGACCTCGCGCTGGACGCCCTGGAGCGGGCCCAGCGCATCCGGCCGCGCCCGGGCGCCCGGCACCGCATCGAACACGCGGGCCTGGTCCGGCCCGACCAGCTCCCTCGCTTCGCACGACTCGGCGCGATCGCCGTGGTCCAGCCGAACTTCTTGCGCTACTTCGGCGACGACTACGCGTCGGTCATGGGCGAGGACAGGGCCCCCTGGCTGTACCGCGGCAAGGGGTTCCTGGACCACGGCATCACCCTGGTGGGCAGTTCGGACCGTCCCGTCACGGACGGAGCCCCGCTGCGCGCCATCCAGTTCATGGTCGAGCGTGCCTCCGAGTCGGGCCGGGTGATCGGGCCGGACGAGGGCATCACGGTCGACGACGCCCTGCGCTCGTACACCGTCGGTGGCGCCTTCGCCTGTCACTGGGACGACAGAGCGGGCAGCCTCACGCCGGGGAAACGCGCCGATCTGGTCGTGCTGGGGGACGACCCGCGGCGCGTCGACGCCTCGCGCATCGGCGACATAGAAGTGGTCACGACATTCGTCGACGGCCGGGAGACCGAGGGGACGGCACTGTGACCACGCGGGCGGACGCCATCGAGCGCTACGCACACCTGTGGCAGGGGACCTCGCATCCGTACCGGTGGGTCATCTGGTCCGGCCCGGAGGAGACCATGATCTTCGACACGAAGATCAACTGCCCCGAGTGCATCGACGACGAAGCGATCCTGCGGGAGGTCCTGCGCAGAATGCGCGAGGCGGGCGTACCGGAGAGCGACGACTACCCCGGCCGCCCTTGCGCGTAGAAACGGGCCGGTCGTCCCGCGGCAGGGCCGCCCCGGCCCCGGCGTGGACGTCAGCGGCGCGGCTGGCCGGGCCGGCCGGCTCGCTCCGCGTTCTTCTCCTTGATGCGTACCGCTTCCTTCCGGACCTCGGCCAGGGTGGCGCGTTCCTGCTGCAGCCACTCGGGACACTCCGCCTTCAGCGCGTCGATCTGCTCTGTGGTGAGGGGTTCCGTTACTCCGCCACGGGCGAGACCGGCGATGGAGACGCCCAGCTTCGCCGCGACCACCGGCCGGGGATGCGGGCCGTTGCGTCGCAGTTCCAGCAGCCACTCGGGCGGCTCGGTCTGCAGGGCGTTCAACTCGGAGCGCGAGACGACACCCTCCTGGAACTCGGCGGGGGTGGCCTCAAGGTACACACCCAGTTTCTTCGCCGCGGTCGCGGGCTTCATGGTCTGGGTGTTCTGGTGCGACGTCATGGTGTCAAGAGTATCGAGCGTGCGTACTGCCTCCGACCATGACGGTAACCTGGCGGAGTGACAAGCTCGGATGTTTCCCCTTCGTTCCGGCTCGCCTATGTACCGGGAGTGATGCCCACGAAGTGGGTGCGGATCTGGAACGAGAGGCTGCCCGAGGTCCCACTGACCCTCATCGGGGTGTCCGCCGCCGAGGCATTCGACGTATTGCGGCGTGGTGACGCCGACGCGGGTTTCGTGCGGTTGCCGGTCGACCGGGCGGACCTCCACGCGATCCCTCTCTACACCGAGACGACCGTGGTGGTGGTCCCGAAGGACCACCTCGTGGCGGCGGCCGACGAGGTGTCCACAGAGGATCTCGCTGACGACATCGTGCTGCATCCCCTCGACGACACCCTCGTCTGGGAACGTCTGCCGGGACGGCCCGCGAAGGAGCGCCCCGCCACGACGGCGGACGCCATGGAACTGGTGGCGGCAGGGGTGGGACTGCTCGTCGTCCCTCAGTCACTCGCCCGCCTGCACCACCGCAAGGACCTCACATACCGGCCGGTCCCGGACGCCCCGCAGGCAAGCGTCGCGTTGTCGTGGCCGCAGGACGAAACCACCGACCTGGTGGAGCAATTCATCGGGATCGTCCGCGGGCGGACCGTGAACAGCTCACGGGGGCGCTCCCTGAAGCCGGAAGAGCCGAAGCGCAAGAGCCCCGATACCGGCGGCGCACGGCGCAAGCCGGCAGGGGGCAAGTCGGCAGTGGGCAAGTCGGGCGGCAAGAGTCACCGGAGTGGAGCCGGCGGCTCTAAAGCCGGCGGCTCAAAGGGCGGCGGCCCAAAGCGCGGCAAGCCTCGCCGCCGGCCGTAGCTCTCCCGCCGAGCGCACCCGGCGACCCTGTCGGCCGGGCACGGGTCCAAGTCCTCAGTGACCGCGGTCGCCGGCCGAGGCCAGGCCGAGCCAGGTGTGCGGGTTGCCCTCCCAGCACCACCCCAGCTTCGGGGCGCCTTTGCTGATCCACAGGGCCGGGACCCGGCGGTCCCCGAGGCGGGACCCGCCGAGGGAGAAGCATTTGTTCTCGGCCAGCGCCTGGGGGTGCTGGGTGATGAACGCCACTCCCTCCTCGATCGTGAGCGGGGTGCGGTCGCGCCCCGCGACCGCAGCCAGGGCGTCCAGAGGGACGACGCCGCAGAATCCCTCGCCCCTGTCGACGTCGAAGGCGACGTACACGTCCTCTTCGGGGACCTCCAGCTCCTTGAGCGCGACGAACCGTTCCAGCTCGCCCGGGGCGTAGAAGCGCTCGATGACTCCGGGGCTGCTCTTGCCGACGAGCGTGGTCAGCGGAACGGACTCCTCCAGGGGTACGAGCGCCCTGCTGACCACCAGCAGGAAGGGCACTCGGCCCTCCGTCGGCGGCTGCATCGTTGCCGCCCGGGCGAGAACGGGCCCGCGCAGCGGTGAGACGAGGCTGCGGAACGCGGTGTCGGTCATGCCGGCGAGGCCCGGGTATCCCAGATCGACCAGCGTCTGGACCTGGCGGTCGAACTCGGTACCGGCATCGAAATCGGCCATCTGGAGCCCTTCGGGGTACGGCGGGGGTGGCGGCGGGTGGCGAAAAGTTGCGACAATCGCCAGGACGAGTTCGTCGCGCGCCTTTCCCGCACTGTCGCAGGCCGGGCCGAGGGGGAGTCGGCGCTCGCGGCGCTGCGGCGCGAGTTCCTCGACGGGGTGGAGCGGCGCGACCCGGTCATGGGGTTCTCCGGAGAGGTGTTCGCCCGGGTGATCGCGGACAGTCCCACGCTGCTCGCCCGCCTGCTGAACGGATCGCCGAAACGGTGACCGTCGCGGCCCATCGCGTCTTCGGCTTGTTGGAGGGCTCGCTCGCCGACTACGCCGTGAAATGAGCGCGGCGGTCGCCACCGCGCGGCATCACGTCAGCGCAACGGCGAGCATCGCTGAAAGAACTGTGCAAACGGCGACGGCGACTATCACCATCCGCGCCGGCACCGCCAGCCGACCGGCCGCGGACTTCGGCGACGTCTGCGGGGCGGTGCGGTGGGCGGGCGGTCCGGTCGCGGCGGTGACGTGGGTGTTTTGCCCCCCGGCCCTGCCCATTCGCAGACACCGCGGGCAGCCGTTTCTCGCGTGCGGTGGCGAGTTCAGCCAGTACGCGCCGAGCGGCGAGGTCTGGGGCGCCGGCATCGGTTCGCTACTGAAAATCTCCATGCCCGGTCCAACGTCCGGCGCCGGCCACCGGAAGCGCCCAGTGGTCGATCCGCAACCGCCCCGTCATCGGGCCGTTAGTGATCGTCGTGCCCTCTGAGGGCAGCGAAGGCGCAGAGTGTGACCTGAGTCATTGGTGCATTGCGCGACATATGCCCACCATGAGGGACGATCCTGCCGGACATGCGTCCGCGACGAAGAGTGGTCCCCATGAGCAAGCAGCATGTACACGTCCGCATCAATCAAGGAATGTCGGTCTCCGACGAGGGCGAGCTGATCGAGCAGTTCGGCTGCCGGTGCGGGGCTGCCTGGACCAAGACGTACCAGGTCGAGGACCCGGAGAAGGACTGAGCCTGTCGCCCATGGGCCCGGGACGCCGGCCCCGTGTGTCCGGCGCCGCCTGTGCGGCCGCGTGAAGCCGAGACTCGACGCGCTCCCACCATCCACAGTTTCCCAAGGTGCCTTCTGGGAAAGGGAGTTGCTGCACCATCCTGCGCGCCGTCGATCTTCCTCCGCTTCGCGTCTGGAGACTCCCGCCCCATGAGAAGACTCATTGGCACCCTCGTGGCAGGCGCCCTCGCCCTCGCCGGGCTCGCCACCACGGGCACGGCGCCCGCGTCTGCCGCCGACACGTCAGGCACCTTCAACGTCCTCACGTACAACGTCGCGGGCCTTCCGCAGGGGCTGAGCTCCGGCAATCCGGAGACCAACACCCCGCTGATCTCCCCGCGTCTCGCGGCGTACGACATCGTCAACGTCCAGGAGGACTTCAACTACCACGCGGCGCTGTACGCGGGCGACAAACACCCGTACCGCACCGCGACGAGTGGCGGCGCCGGCATCGGTGACGGCCTCAACACCCTCTCCGACTACGCCTTCGAGGACTTCGAGCGGGTCGACTGGCGCGACTGTACGGGCACCGACTGCCTGACCCCGAAAGGCTTCGCCCTGGCCCGGGTCCGGCTGGCCGAGGGCGTGTTCGTGGACCTCTACAACGTCCACACGAACGCGGACGTGACGGACGCGGCGCTGGCCGCCCGCCGCGCCAACATCGAACAGCTCTCCGACTTCATCCAGGCGAACTCGGCCGGCAACGCGGTGATCGTCATGGGCGACACCAACACCCGCTACACGCGCTCCGGGGACAACATCCGCACACTGGCGACCGAGAACGGCCTGACCGACGCCTGGGTCCAGCTCGCCCGCGGCGGCAGCGCCCCGGCACAGGGAAGCGAACCGATCGTCTGCCCCAAGACGGCCCCGACGAACGAGTGCGAGGTGGTGGACAAGGTCCTCTACCGCGGCAGCGACCTGGTCAACCTCTCAGCCACCCGCTACAACAACGAGTGGGCGTCCTTCCTCGACTCCAAGGGCGGCAACCTCTCCGACCACTTCCCGCACGCCGTCGACTTCTCCTGGACGCTGCACCCGGCGCTCCGGGCCGGCGACTTCTTCGGTGGCCCGCACGGCACGGCGTTCAACGACGCGGACGACCTCCCGTCGCCCGTCTCACCCCGCACGCTGACGCTCCGCGGTGCCTCACGCCTCGACGCGGTCGCACTCACACACGACGACGGTACGTCGCTGACTCACGGCGGCACGGGCGGCGCCGCCGCGTCCCTGACCCTCGCCCCGGACGAACACCTCACCTCGGTGACACTCACGCGCGGGCAGAAGGACGGCCGTACCCGCCTCTTCTCGGCCGCCTTCAGGACGGACAAGTCCCGCACCGTGAAAGCCGGTCCGGCCACCACGGACACCATGACCCACACAGCCCCCGCCGGCTGGCAGATCGTCGGCTTCACGGGCCGCTCGGGAGGCGAGATCGACAAGCTGGGGGTGTTGTACGCACCGATCGGCTGAGGCTGTTCCGCTCACCGCTCAGGCCTCGCTCCGGCCACCAGTCACCCGATCGGCCCACAGGGCGGTGTCCGCCGCGCCCGCGCGCACCACCGCGGGGCGAAGATGTGCAGTGGGGGAGCGGCGGGGAACGGCGGCGACCGGACGCCGCGAACGAACGCCGGTCGAGACGGAGGCGCCCCATGACGCACGTGGACGGAACACCGCGGCTTCGCTGCCTGGTCACCGGCGCCACCGGCTACATCGGTGGCCGGCTCGTCCCCGAACTGCTCGACGCCGGGTACCAGGTGCGCTGCCTGGCCCGTTCCCCGGGCAGACTGCGCGACCACCCCTGGGCGGGCCGTGTCGAAGTGGTGCGCGGCGATGTCACCGACGAGGATTCAGTACGCGAGGCGATGCGAGGCGTTGATGTCGCGTACTACCTGGTCCACGCCCTCGGTACCGGCGCCGGTTTCGAGCGGACCGACCGCCGGGCCGCCGAGATCTTCGGCGAGCAGGCCCGAGCGGCAGGCGTGCGGCGCATCGTCTACCTGGGCGGGCTGACGCCGCGCGACGTGCCGGAACACGAGCTGTCGCCGCATCTGCGCTCGCGCGGCGAAGTGGGCGCGGTCCTGTTGCGGTCGGGGGTGGCGACGACCGTACTGCGCGCGGCGGTCATCATCGGTTCCGGCTCCGCCTCCTTCGAGATGCTCCGCTACCTCACAGAGCGCCTTCCGGTCATGGTCACACCCAGCTGGGTGCGTACACGTATCCAGCCGATCGCCGTGCGGGACGTCCTGCGTTACCTGGTCGGCAGCGCGGGCATGCCCGGCGACGTGAACCGCGCGTTCGACATCGGCGGCGAGGACGTCGTCACGTACCTGGACATGATGCGCAGGTACGCGGCGGTGGCGGGACTGCCCAGGCGCCTCATCCTGCCCGTGCCGGTCCTGACCCCGAGGCTGTCCAGCTACTGGGTCGGCCTGGTCACACCGGTGCCCCACCAGATCGCCCGTCCGCTCGCCGAGTCCCTGCGTCACGAAGTCGTCTGCGACGAACACGACATCGCCTCGTACGTCCCCGATCCGCCCGGCTGCCCGATCGGCGTCGACACGGCGCTCACCCTGGCGCTCCAGCGGGTCCAGGAGGCCCGTGTCACCACCCGCTGGTCGTCGGCATCGGTACCCGGCGCCCCCAGCGACCCCCTGCCCACGGACCCCGACTGGGCCGGCGGCAGCCTCTACACCGACCGGCGGGAGCTGACCGTCGACGCCACGCCGCAGGCCCTGTGGCGGGTGATCGAGAGTGTGGGCGGCGAGAACGGCTGGTACTCCTTCCCCCTGGCGTGGGCGGTGCGCGGCTGGGCCGACCGGCTGGTCGGCGGTGTCGGGCTCAGGCGCGGCCGGCGCGACGCCCACCGGCTGCGTGTAGGGGACTCGCTCGACTTCTGGAGGGTCGAGGAGATCGAGCGGGGCCGGCTGCTCCGGTTGCGGGCGGAGATGCGGTTGCCGGGCCTTGCCTGGCTGGAGATGTACGCCGACCAGGACGAGGCCGGCCGCACCCGCTACCGGCAGCGGGCCTTGTTCCATCCCCATGGTCTGCTCGGGCACGCGTACTGGTGGGGCGTCTCGCCGTTCCACGCCGTCGTCTTCGGCGGCATGGCCCGCAACATCGCCCTGGCCGCGGCGGGGCAGCCGGCCGAAAGGGCCGCAGCCCGCGACACCGCTCTGTGACGCGGGGGAAGACGTAGCGGACCGGCCGCCCTCTGGGCGGTCAGCTCACCACCCCGCGGGCGATGCCCAGATCCACCAGGTCCCAGGGGCCCAGGCGCAGTTGGCCGGCGGTTTCCGGGATCCGGTCCGGGGCGCGTTTGAGGATGGCTGCCGCCGCCTCCGGGGCGATCACGGAGAAGTAGCTGTCGTGCGTGGCCCAGAGGTTGCCGGGTGCGGCCAGGGCGAGCGCGCCGCCGGATCCGCCCTCGCCGATGAGGAGTGTGGTGGCCGGTACGCGCACGGTGGCCATCGCGCCGAAGAGGTCCGCGATGGCGGCGCCCGCCCCCGCTCGTTCGGCTTCGGCGTCGTTGGCCGCGCCCGGTGTGTCGATGAGGGTGAGCACGGGGACGCCCAGCCGGCCGGCGAGGCGGACGAGGCGGGCGGCCGTGCGGTAGCCCGCGGGGAGCGTGGCGGTGCCGCACTGGGCGGCGTACGCGATGGAGCGGCCGCGGCGCAGCCCGAAACCGCAGCGCATGCCCGGGTCCGTGCCCCCGCAGCGGTCGCCGCTGATCTCCTGGACGCGGTCGAAGTACGCCGTGAGGTACGCGTCGGCGCGCGGGCGCTCGGGGGAGCGGGCCCGCAGCACCGTCTCCCAGCCGGTCGGGGTGTGCGAGTGGTTCGCGTACGGGGCGAGCGAGCCGGGGGGCTCGGGCGGCCCGTCCCAGGGCGCCGCGGTCAGGTGGCGCAGCCACTGGGCGAGTGAATCCCGTACGTCCTCGCGACGTACGACCGCGTCGATCTGCCCCGCTGCCAACTGCCCCTCGGCGGTGTACGCCCCCGGATGGGCACCCGGCGGCCGTACCCTCGACCCGGCGAAGCCGACCTGTGCACCGGGCAGGGCCAGGATCACGTCCGCGCCCGCACCGAGCGTCGCCCACCCGCCGCCCGTCGTGGGGTCGCGCAGGACGGCCAGCTGCGGCACTCCCGAGCCGCGCAGCAGGGCGGACTGGCGGGCCACCCGCTGCAGTTGGGCCAGCGCGCGCATGCCCTCCTGCATGCGGCTGCCGCCGGTGGCGATGAGCGAGACGAGCGGGCGACGCCGCTCGCGGGCCACGGTGTACGCCGCCTCCAGGCGGTCCCCGGTGCGCTCCCCGAGGGAGCCCCCGAGGAACCCGAACTCGAAGGAGACGACGACCACGTCCGTGCCGCCGATCGAACCCGTCCCGCAGACGACGGACTCCCGTTCGCCGGTGTGCTCCTCGGCGCGGGCCAGCGACTGCCCGTAGCCCGGCCAGCCGATCGGACCGTCGGATTCACCGGACGCGTCCGTTCTGTGAGGTACCTCTGGCGCTGCGTCGGGCAGTTCGGTGAAGCGTCCCCCGTCCACCACCGCGGCGATCGCTTCTCGGGCCGTCCAGATGTCAGCCATGCAGCGCCCGCTTCACGATCTTGCCCATGTCGTTGCGCGGCAGCGCGCCGAGCAGCCGCACCTCGCGGGGCCGCTTGTGCGGTGACAGCTGACCTGCCACGTGCCGGGCCAACTCGTCTGCCGTGGGCGGGCGTTCCGCGTCCGCCGGCACGATCCAGGCGACGATCCGCTCGCCCAGGTCGGCGTCCGGCTCCCCGGTGACCGCCGCCTCCCGCACTCCGGGATGATCGAGGAGCGCGTTCTCGATCTCGCCCGCGCCGATCTTGTAGCCGCCGCTCTTGATGAGGTCGGTGGCCTTGCGGCCGACGATGCGTACATAACCGTCAGGATCGCGCGTCGCCACGTCGCCGGTGCGGAACCAGTCGCCGTCGAACGCCGCGGCGGTCGCGTCCGGCCGGTTCAGGTACTCGGTGAACAGGTTCGTCCCACGCACCTGGATCTCACCGACGGTCTCGCTGTCGTACGCCGTGATCTCCTCGCCGGACTCCTCGACCAGCCGCAGTTCCACGCCGCCGAGCGGCACGCCGACCGTGCCCGGCCTGGGCTCGCCGTCGGCGCGGACACTCGTGTTCATCAGGGTTTCCGTCATGCCGTACCGCTCGATGACGCGTCGTCCGGTCGCGGCGGCGATGCGCTCATGGTCGTGCACAGGCAGCGCGGCGGACCCGGAGACCAGCAGACGCGCACCGGACAGGGCCTTGGCGAGCGCCGGGTCGTCGGGGAGTGCTTCGGCGATGCGGTGGTACATGGTCGGGACGCCGAAGAGCATCGTGCCGTGGGCGGCCAGTTCGCGGGCCACGGCGTCCGTTGCGAAGCGGCCCAGATGGTGGACGGCGCCGCCGCGTCGCAGCGGGCCCAGGACGCCCAGGATCAGTCCGTGTACGTGGAAGAGAGGCAGTGCGTGGACGAGTACGTCGTCCGCGGTCCACTGCCAGGCGTCGGCCAGCGCGTCCAGGGAGGACGTGATCGCCCGGCGAGGCAGGACAGCGCCCTTCGGCGGCCCGGTGGTGCCGGAGGTGTAGACGATCAGGGCGGGGGACTCGGCGGGCGGCTCCGGCGGGAGTGCCACGGACCCCGTCGCCCGTACGTCGACGTCGACGCGCTCCAGCGCGGCCGGCACCGGCGGAAGTGCGTCACCCGGTGCGGCCAGTACCAGTGACGGCGCGCTGTCGGAGACGATGTGCTCCAGCTCGCGCTCGCCGGTCTTCGGGTTCAGGGGTACGGCCGGTACGCCGGCGAGCAGCGCGGCGACCACGCCGACAGCGGTCTCCAGGGTGGGCGTGGCCCAGACCGCGACGCGGCCGGCCCCGCGGAGCCGGCCGGCCAGCGCGCCGGCGGCGGTGGCCAGTTCGGCATGGGTCAGCGAGCGGTCGCCGAAGCACAGTGCCTGACGGTTCGAGCCCGCGGCCAGGGCCGGAAAGAGAGGGGACACGCGTCGTACTCCTTGTCGTCGGGACTTGCCTTCACCAGGCCCCGCGGACCTGCCGCGCGCCGGGCGGTGACTTGGGCCGGAGTCAGGAAGAGCGTAGCGGCGTCCGGCGGAGCATCGGTGGGGCCGGGCGGCCCGGTCGCTCCGGAGCGGGAGAAGGCCCCGGATCGATGCCTCGGATAAGGTGTTTCAGTAGGAAATGCGCCCTCCCGGGGTTAGGTCGATGCATTGGACACATACCAGTCGGCGGGCGAGGTGCCGGGGCAGCCTCCGGGCGTGGTCGGGTACGCGGGCGTGCTCCGCGAACTGCTTCCGATCGCGCTGTGGCGCGAGGACGCGGACGGTCGCATCGTGGAGTGGTCGCTCGCCGCCCGCGACCTGCTCGGTCATCAGCCCGAGGACGTCCTCGGCCGCCCCGCCTCACCCGTACTGGTCCCCGACGCCAACCGGGAACTGGCGGACGAGCTGACGCGGCGGGTCCAGGCGGGCGAGACCGTGGTCGGGACCCTGCCCGTACGGCATCGCGACGGTCACCACGTGACGATGGAGATGTGGATCGTCCCCGCCGCCGACCCGCAGGGCCGGCCCGGCACGCTCCTGATCGCCGTCGAGACCTCAGAGGTCCTGCGCATGCGGGACTCGCTGGCGGCCCTGGAGAGCCTCTTCACCCAGTCACCCATCGGCCTGGCCACCCTCGGCCCCGACCTGCGGTTCCTGCGGGTCAACGACGCCCTGGCCCGGATGAACGGTGTCTCCGCGGCCGAGCACCTGGGCAAGCGGCTGACCGAGGTGGTGCCCGGTGTCAACGCCGCGGCCCTGGAGTCGATGATGCGGCACGTCCTGGACCGCGGTACGCCCGTCGTCGACGCCCGCCGGACCGGCCGGACCCCGGCCGACCCCGACCGTGAGCGGACCTGGTCCTGCTCCTACGCCCCGCTGCTCGACAACGCCGGCCGCAGACTGGGACTGATCGCCTCCCTGATCGACATCACCGAAGGCCAGCAGGCGCAGATCGAGGCCGAACGGGCCCGGCACCGTTTCGCCCTGCTGGCCGAGGCCGGCACCCGGATCGGCACCACCCTGGACCTGTGGCAGACCGCCGAGGAGGTGGTGCAGGTGCTCGTGCCGCAGCTCGCCGACTCGGCCGACGTACAGCTGCTGGAAGAGGTCCTGGAACCGGACGAGGCCGCCGCGTCCACCCGCGGCGTGGTCCGCCGGATGGCGGCCGCGTTCCCCGATCCGTCGGCCCCCACGGAGAAGCTGGTGCCGGGCACGACCTCGCAGATTCCGCTCGACTCGCTGTACGAGCGGGTCATCGCCGACGGACACCCCATCAACCTGTACCAGTCCGACGTCCCGGCGCTGATCAGGGACCCCCGCGCCGACCGGCTGCGTGCGTACCTCACGACCCTCGGCTCCGCGCGGCTGATCCCCCTGGTCGCCCGCGGCAAGGTGCTCGGCGCGGTCGTGGTGACGCGGCTGCGCACCCGCGAGCCGTTCGACGAGCAGGACTGTGTACTCATCGACGAGCTGGTCGCGCGCGCCGCGCTGAACATCGACAACGCGCGCATGTACACCAGCCAGCGGCAAGCGGCCCTCACCCTGCGGCGCAGCCTGACCAACAGTGCGCTGCCCGACGTCACCGGCCTCGAACTCACCGGGCGCTACCTCCCCGCCAGCGACCACGACGTCGGCGGCGACTGGTTCGACGTCATCACACTGCCGGAGGGAAGAACCGGACTCGTCATCGGCGACGTGATGGGTCACGGGATCCATGCGGCGGCCGTCATGGGACAGTTGCGCACAGCGGTACGCACGCTCGCCCGCCACGACGTCCCCCCTGCGGAGATGCTCCGCTCCCTCGACGCCGTCGTGACCGACCTGGGGGAGGACGAAATGGCGACCTGCGTCTACGCCGTCCACGACCCGGCAACCGCCCAGTGCGTGATCGCCAGGGCCGGTCACCCCCCGCCGGCCGTGGCCGCGGCCGGCGGAGACGTCACGTTCCTCGACGGTTCGCCGGGGGTGCCCCTGGGGACGGGAGGGCGGGACTTCCGTACGCAACGGGTGCCGCTGCCTCCGGGCAGTCTGCTGGTCCTGTACACCGACGGCCTCATCGAGGCCCGTGACAGGGACCTCGACGAGGGCATGGACAAGCTCGCGCGGGCGCTGATCCACCGTGAACAGCCGCTGGGAGATCTCTGCGACAGCATCCTCGAACAGGTGCTGGCACGCCCCGCGCAGGACGACGTGGCGGTACTCCTGGCCCGCCCCCCGCTGAGGTGAACCGCTGACGTGAACCGTGTCTCACCCTGGCCGTGCCGCTTGTCTATGCAACGAGTTGCATAGAAGGATCGGGGCATGGCGCTCGAACACGCGATTCTCGTCTCCCTGCTGGAGAAGCCGGGCTCCGGCTATGAGCTGGCCCGGCGGTTCGAGCGGTCCATCGGTTACTTCTGGAACGCCACCCACCAGCAGATCTACCGCGTTCTCAAGCGGATGGAGAGCGACGGCTGGATCGACGTCCGCGAGGTGCCGCAGCAGGCCCGGCCGGACAAGAAGGAGTACTCCGTCGCCGCCCCCGGCCGGGCCGCGCTGGCCCAGTGGCTGCACGAGCCGATCGAACCCGAGAGCGTCCGGCACGACCTCGCCGTGAAGATCCGCGGCGCGGCCTTCGACGAGGACCCGGCCGCGCTGATCAGCGAGGTCGAGCGGCACCACCAGGCGCACACCGACCGGCTCGCGCACTATCTCGCGGGGGAGCGGCGTGACTTCACCGGACCGGAGACCGGCGGAGTGCCCGACGCCGGCCGGGAGCTCCAGCATGTCGTGCTGCGCGGCGGCATCGCGTACGAGCGGATGATGCTCGCCTGGCTCGACGACGTACTCGCCACGCTCCACCGGCTCGGCGGCGAGCACTGAACCGGCGCACCGGCGAGCACACCACGCCCCCCTCACCGCACACCCCTTCAACCCTCACCCCGGAAAGGCGGACTTCCATGGCCGACCCGCTGCTGTTCAACCCGCGCACCTACGACCCGGCGCACTTCGACGCCGAGACCCGCAGGCTGCTGCGCGCCACCGTCGACTGGTTCGAGGACCGTGGCAAGCGCAAGCTGATAGAGGACTACCGCTCCCGTGCCTGGCTCGCGGACTTCCTCGCGTTCTCCGCGAAGGAAGGGCTGTTCGCGACCTTCCTCACCCCGGCCTCCGCCGCCGACGGGCAGCAGGACAAGCGCTGGGACACCGCCAGGATCGCCGCCCTCAACGAGATCTTCGGCTTCTACGGGCTCGACTACTGGTACGCGTGGCAGGTCACCGTCCTCGGCCTCGGCCCGGTCTGGCAGAGCGACAACGCCGCCGCCCGCGCCCGAGCGGCCGAACTCCTCGCCCAGGGCGAGGTGTTCGCCTTCGGCCTGTCCGAGAAGTCCCACGGCGCCGACATCTACTCCACCGACATGCTGCTTGAGCCGGACAGTGACGGTGCCGGCGGCTTCCGGGCCAGCGGCTCGAAGTACTACATCGGCAACGGCAACGCCGCCGGGCTCGTCTCCGTCTTCGGCCGCCGCACCGACGTCGAGGGCCCGGACGGTTACGTCTTCTTCGCCGCCGACAGCCGCCACCCGGCGTACCACCTCGTGAAGAACGTCGTCGACTCCTCGAAGTACGTGAGCGAGTTCCGTCTCGACGGCTACCCGGTCGCCGCCGACGACGTGCTGCACACCGGACGCGCCGCCTTCGACGCCGCCCTCAACACCGTCAACGTCGGCAAGTTCAACCTCTGCACCGCCTCCATCGGCATCTGCGAGCACGCGATGTACGAGGCCGTCACCCACGCGCACAACCGCGTCCTCTACGGCCGCCCCGTCACCGCTTTCCCACACGTGCGCCGGGAGCTGACCGACGCGTACGTCCGCCTCGTCGGAATGAAGCTGTTCAGCGACCGCGCGGTCGACTACTTCCGCTCGGCCGGCCCCGACGACCGCCGCTACCTGCTCTTCAACCCGATGACGAAGATGAAGGTGACCACGGAGGGCGAGAAGGTCATCGACCTGATGTGGGACGTCATCGCCGCCAAGGGCTTCGAGAAGGACACCTACTTCGCCCAGGCCGCCGTCGAGATCCGGGGGCTGCCGAAGCTGGAGGGCACGGTCCACGTCAACCTCGCCCTCATCCTCAAGTTCATGCGCAACCACCTGCTGGACCCGGCCGAGTACGCGCCCGTACCGACCCGCCTCGACGCGGCGGACGACGACTTCCTCTTCCGGCAGGGACCGGCCCGCGGCCTGGGCTCCGTACGCTTCCACGACTGGCGCACGGCCTACGACGCGTACGCCCACGTGCCCAATGTCGGCCGCTTCCGCGAGCAGGCGGACGCCCTGTGCGAGTTCGTCAGGACCGCCGCCCCCGACGAGGAGCAGAGCCGCGACCTGGACCTCCTGCTCGCGGTGGGCCAGCTCTTCGCGCTGGTCGTCCACGGCCAGCTGATCCTGGAGCAGGCGCGCCTGACCGGCCTGGAGGAGGACGTGCTGGACGAGCTGTTCTCCGTCCTCGTACGGGACTTCTCGGCGCACGCCGTCGAGCTGTACGGCAAGGATTCCGCCACCGGGCAGCAGCAGCGCTGGGCGCTGGACGCGGTCCGGCGCCCGGTCGTCGACGACGCCCGCTCGGCCCGGGTCTGGGAGCGCGTGGCGGCGCTGTCCGGGGCGTACGAGATGGCGCCGTAGCAGGGGATTCGCCGGCCGGGAGCGGGAGCCGGAGGCCACGACGGCTGCCTACCGCGCGGCCGCCCGTCCGGCCCGGTCCCTGCCGGTCGCGGGAGGGCCGGTCGCGGGAGGCGGTCGGCGCAGAACGGCGTCGACCGTCTCGGCGATCGCCTCGCAGTAGCGCACGATGCCCGGTGAATGCACCGGGCAGGGGCGTGGTGTCTTCGTGGTCGGCGCGAGACAGAAGTGCAGGTGGTCGTCGTCCCGGTGCAGCGAGGTGAGTCCGCCGCGGCAGTCGCCCGGACGGGCCCGCTCGTCGTCGTTGCAGGGCAGCCGCTGCGCCCAGGTGTAGCGGCTGCCCGCCGGGCTCACCTCCCGGCCGGCGTCCGCCACCGTGTCCCCGCCGGCGTCCGCTTGGTCCCGGTAGATGCCGTTGACCCGGCGGACCCGGTCCGGCGAGAAGGCGTCCGGGGCCTGCAACACCCAGACGATCCTGGGCCGTTGAATGCCGGCACCGCGTGCCGCCGCCGCGATCTGCTCCGTGAGAGCTTTCGCGTCGGCCGCGTACCGCGCGTAGTAGCGCGAGCCGCCGCCCTGGGGGATCGAGTCCATGCAGGGCGTGTACGCCCACGCGTTGCCCCAGAACTGCAGCACGACGATCTGCGGCCGCTGCGACCTGACCAGGGCGGCCGCCTTGTGCCGGGACGGTACGAGGGAGTCGCGCGCCGTTCCCTCCAGGTAGTCGCACAGCGTCGTACCCGAGTACGGCGCGCTGTGTACGGTCGCCCGCCCCCCGGCGGCGACGCGGTCGGCGAGGACGCGCCGGCTCTCCATGGCCAGCGAGTCCCCGAGGTAGAGCACGCGTGACTTCCCGCGCGGTGGCTGCGACTTCGGCGGTGACTCCGGGGCAGGGGCCGGAACGGGCGCTGCCGTCCGTGCGCCGGGCGGGGGAGCGGCGGCGGTGGTGGTGTCCGAGGGATCAGAGCAAGCGGTCACCCAGGCCAGCGCCAGTGCGGCGAAAACCGCGAATCGTCCGCACCTCACGCCTCTCCCCTTCCCGTCCGGTGACGAGGCACCACACTGGACCCGCGCGGGGCAGAGGTCCAGACGGCGTACGCGCCAAAATCCCGGAGCCCGGCCGGCCCGACGCGCGCGCCGCGACGGCGGACAGCACCCGTCGCAGGGCGCACCAGTCGTGCGGAGGTGACGCCCGCGTGCGCGGACGCGTCGCCGCTGAGGACCGCGAACCAGGGCCGGACGCTCCACCCGCGTACCGCGTACCGCGTACCGCGTCCGGGGGCGCCGTCCTCGGCCCGGTACATGAGATTCCCGCCCTGCCGCGAGGCCTCGCCCCGGAGCGGCGTAACGTCCCCGAACAGTCCACCATGACGCGCGGCACCGCCCCGCCGCGGGCTGCAATGGAGGGGTGACCGCGCCCCCGGACGACTGCCTCGCGCGTAATGAGTGGCTCTGCGGCGAGTACCTCTCCACCCGCCGCGAGATCCTCCTGGACGCCGTACTCCAGCACCTCCAGCTGACCGGCGTCTCCGTCCTCCTCGGTCTCGTGCTCGCCGTCCCCCTCGCCGTCGCCGCCCGTCGATGGCGCGGGGCGGCGGGCCCCGTGCTCGGGGTGACGACCGTCCTCTACACGATCCCGTCGCTCGCGATGTTCTCTCTGCTGCTGCCGGTGTACGGGCTGTCCGCCTGGCTCGTGATCGCGGGGCTCGTCCTCTATTCGCTCACCCTGCTCGTACGCAACATCCTTGCCGGACTGCGCGCGGTGCCCGAAGAGACCAGGCAGGCCGCACGGGGCATGGGTTACGGACCCGTCAGGCTGCTGCTCGCCGTCGAGCTGCCCCTCGCGCTCCCCGCCGCCATGGCCGGCCTGCGCATCGCCACCGTCTCCGCGGTCTCCCTCGTCACCATCGGCGCGATCGTCGGGTACGGCGGCCTGGGCAACCTCATCTACTCCGGCATGAACACCTACTTCAAGGCCCAGGTCCTCGCCGCCTCCGTCCTGTGCGTTGTCATCGCCGTCGCCGCCGACGTCCTGCTGCTCGGCGTGCAGCGGGTGCTCACCCCCTGGATGCGGGAGGCGCGCGCGTGAACACCCTCTCCGCTGCCTGGGACTGGCTGACCAGTGCCGCGAACTGGTCGGGCGAGGGCGGCATCTGGAACCGGCTCGGCGAGCACCTCTTCCTCACCGTCGTCTGCCTGCTGCTGAGCTGCCTGATCGCGCTGCCCGTCGCCCTCGTGCTCGGCCATCTCGGCAAGGGCGGCGCGCTCGCCGTCAACATCTCCAACGTCGGTCGGGCCGTGCCCACCTTCGCCGTCCTCGTCCTGCTGCTGCTCACCCCCGTCGGCAGGTACGGCCAGTGGCCGACGATCATCGCGCTGGTGCTGTTCGCCGTACCGCCGCTGCTCACCAACGCGTACGTCGGCATGCGCGGCGTCGACCGCGACACCGTCCGGGCGGCGCGCGGGATGGGCATGACGGGCGGCCAGTTGCTGTGGCGCGTGGAGGTCCCGCTCGCCCTTCCGCTGATCCTCACCGGGGTGCGCGTCGCGGCCGTGCAGCTCGTCGCCACCGCGACGATCGCGGCGCTCGCGGGCGGCGGCGGCCTCGGGCGGATCATCACCGCCGGGTTCAACCTCGCCAGCACCCCGCAGGTGGTCGCGGGAGCCGTGCTGGTCGCCCTCTTCGCGCTGCTGGTGGAAGGGGTGTTCGAGACCGCGCAGTGGCTCGCGCCCCAGTGGGCGAGGAGGGGCGCGACATGACAGCCGTCCGCGTCGCCGCGTTCCTGCTCACCGTCTCCCTCGCCGCCTGCGCCACGGGGCCCGCCCTGGAGGAGCGGGGCAAGGTCACCGCGCCGCCGGGCGACAGCCGGCAGCTGACCGTCGGATCGGCGGGCTTCACCGAGAGCGACCTGCTCGCCCGGATGTACGCGCTCCTCCTCGACCGGGCCGGATACGAGACGACGATCCTGTCCGTCACGAACAGAGAGCTCTACGAGCCCGCCCTCGAAAACGGCCAGATCGACGTCGTCCCCGAGTACGCCGCCACCTTCGCCGACTGGCTCAACTCCACGGCCAACGGCGCCGACGCCCCGCCCGTCGGCTCACCCGACCTCGGCGCCACGATGACCGCGCTGCGCGCCCTGGCGGCCCCGCGCGGCCTCAGCGTCCTCGACGCGGGCCGCGCCGTCGACCAGAACGCCTTCGCCGTCGCGGCGTCGTACGCCGCGAAGCACCGGCTGAAGACCCTCTCCGACCTCGGCAGGTCCGGGCAGCCGGTGCGCCTCGCGGCGGGCGACGAGTGTGTCGAGCGTCCCTACTGCGCGCCCGGCCTCAGGAAGACGTACGGCATCGACATCACCGCCGTCGACCCCAAGGGAGTCGGCACCACCCCGGCGAAACAGGCCGTCCAGAACGGCCAGGACCAGATGGTCCTCACCACGACGACGGACGCGACCCTCGACGACTTCGGGCTGGTCCTGCTGGAGGACGACAAGCGTCTGCAGAACGCCGACCACATCGTGCCCGTGGTCAACCGGTCGCGCGCCGGGTCCGCCGGTGTGAAGCGCGCGCTGAACCAGCTCAACACCGTACTGACGACCGAGGACCTGGCGTCCCTCAATGAGCAGGTGGACAGCTGGCGCAGGCTGCCCGAGGACGTCGCCAGGCGCTACCTGGAGTCCAGGAAACTGATCCCGGCGGACGGCTGACGGCCGACGTTCGGGCGGCTGACGTCCGGTCACGCGTCCGCGACCGAGTCGAAGGACACCTGGCCGCGCGGCACGCCCTGCGCGTCGGCGTCGACCGAGCGGCGCAGTGCCTCGTGCAGCTTCGCCGGAGTGAGTACGCCGACGAACCTCGCGCCGTCCAGCACCGCCACCCATCCCGCGTCGTACTGCAGCATCTCGCTGAAGGCATGCTTGAGCGGCGCCCCGACCGGCACCCATGCCTCCATCCGGTGGGCCAGGTCGCCCACTGTGGCGCCGCCACGGCCCGCGCTGCTCAGCTCTTCGGTGGACACCCAGCCGTGCAGGTCGTTCTCGTCGGTGAGCACCACCGCCCACCGGGCGCCGTCCGCGCGCAGCCGGGCTGCCGCGTTCCGCGCGGGCTCGTCCAGGCGGGCGAACGGCGGCTGTTCCAGGTCGTCGGCCTCGATCTCGGTCACGGACAGTCGCTTCAGGCCCCGGTCCGCCCCCACGAACTGGGCCACACGGGGGGTGGCCGGCGCGCCGAGCACCGTGGCCGGCGTGTCGAACTGCTCGATGCGCCCCTGTCCGTACACCGCGATACGGTCGCCCATCCGCACCGCTTCCTCGATGTCGTGGGTGACCAGCAGAACCGTCTTGCGGACCGTCGCCTGGAGTCCGAGGAATTCGTCCTGGAGCCGCTCGCGCACCACCGGGTCGACCGCGCCGAACGGTTCGTCCATCAGGAGCACCGGCGGATCGGCCGCGAGCGCCCGGGCGACGCCGACCCGCTGGCGCTGCCCGCCGGACAGCTGGTCCGGGTAGCGCGACCCGTACACGGACGGATCGAGCCCCACCAGGTCGAGCAGCTCCGCCGCCCGCGCCCTGGCCCTCGGTTTCTTCCAGCCGGTCAGGAAGGGGACCGTGGCCGTGTTGTCAAGAACGGTGCGGTGCGGGAAGAGGCCGACCTGCTGGATGACGTATCCGATACGGCGGCGCAGCCTGACCGGGTCGACGGCCGCGATGTCCTCACCGGCCACGAGGATCCGGCCCGAGGTCGGCTCGATCAGGCGGTTCACCATCATCATGGTGGTCGTCTTCCCGCAGCCCGAAGGACCGACCAGGGTGACCAGCTCGCCCTCGGCCACCTCGAAGGACAGGTCGTGGACGGCGGCCGTGCCGTCCGGGTACACCTTGCCGACCTGCTCGAACCGGATCATGTACGCCACGGTAGGAGGGGTGGGCGCGGGGTGCGACCCGGCGCTGCGCCCGCTGCGGACCGTGACGCGCGGCGTCATCTGACGCGGCATCGACCGCCGCAACCCCTGCCGCGGAACCGGAACGGATGCTTCGCCGCTTATTCTGCGCGCATGACGACCGAGCCGACACAGCAGCCTCAGCAGCTTCAGCCGATGCCCTCCGACTGGCAGCGCGCCCTCGCCGTGGTGGCGCACCCGGACGATCTCGAGTACGGGTGCGCCGGAGCCATCGCGGGATGGACCGACGGCGGCCGCGAAGTGGCGTACCTCCTCGCCACCCGGGGCGAGGCCGGCATCGACAGCCTGGAACCGGACAAGTGCGGCCCGCTGCGCGAGCGGGAGCAGCGGGCCAGTGCGGCGGTCGTCGGTGTGACGACGGTCGAGTTCCTGGACTACAAGGACGGCGTGATCGAGTACGGGACCGCTCTGCGCCGGGACATCGCCTCCGCCATCCGCAGGCACCGTCCCGAACTCGTCATCACCCTCAACCACCGCGACACGTGGGGCGGCGTCGTCTGGAACACGCCCGACCACCGGGCGGTGGGCCGGGCCACCCTGGACGCGGCGGGGGACGCCGGGAACCGGTGGATCTTCCCCGAGCTCACCGAGCAGGGGCTCGCGCCCTGGGACGGCGTGCGCTGGGTCGCCGTCGCGGGCTCCACGACGCCCACCCATGCCGTGGACGCGGGACCCGGCCTGGAGCGGTCCGTACGGTCGCTGCTCGAACACCGTGCGTACATCGAGGCTTTGACGGACGACGACCCCGAGACGTACTGCCGCACGTTCCTCACCCAGAACGCGCAGCGAGCGGCGGAGCGCTTCGGCGGAAAGCCCGCCGTCACCTTCGAGGTCTTCAGCCGCTGAGCGCGAGAGCCGGGAGAGCTCAGGATTCGCTGAGCATGCCGGCGCGGAGCTTCGTGAGGGTGCGCGTCAGGAGGCGCGAGACGTGCATCTGCGAGATGCCCAGCTCGGCTCCGATCTGCGACTGTGTCATCTCCTGGCCGAAGCGCATCTCGATGATGTTCCGCTCCCGGTCGTCGAGCTCGCCCAGTAGCGGCGCCAAGGCGTGCAGGTCCTCCACCGTCTCCATGGCGGGGTCGGCCTCGCCCAGCACATCGGCGAAGGTACGCGAGGGGTTGGCGCGACCCTCGTCCCCGGTCTCGGTGGGCATGTCCAGGGAGCCGGCGGTGTAGCCGTTGGAAGCCACGAGACCTTCCACGACCTCGTCCTCACTGAGCTTCAGGTGCTCGGCGAGTTCCTTGACCGTCGGGTCCCGGTCCAGTACGGCGGCGAGATCCTCCCTGGCCCTGGCGAGTTCCACCCGCAGTTCCTGCAGCCGCCGGGGGACGTGAACGGCCCACGTCGTGTCACGGAAGAACCGCTTGATCTCCCCGACGATGTAAGGGACGGCGAAGGTCGCGAACTCCACCTCACGGGACAGATCGAACCGGTCGATGGCCTTGATCAGACCGATGGTGCCGACCTGGATAATGTCCTCCATGTCGCCGCCACCGCGGTTGCGGAAGCGTCCGGCGGCGAATCGCACCAGCGAGAGGTTCATCTCAATAAGGGTGTTACGGGCATACTGGTGCTCGGGTGTGCCCTCTTCGAGGACCTGAAGCTGGTCGAGGAACGCCTTCGACAGACTGCGGGCGTCCTTCGGGGCCACCTTCCCCGCGTCCTCGATCCACGGCAGCTCGCTCGCGCCGGGGAGCGCCCCGGTCCGCGCCGCACTCGTCGCGACCTGTGGCCGCGGAACTTCCGAAATCCGCACCGGCGTTGTCGTCATCTTCCCGCCTCTCTCCTGATCGCTCCGTTCCCTCCGACTGCCCAGACATCCACTTTGTATGTCCCCCGCCGCCGAATGGCGGACGGGGTTGCGCCAGGGGTACGGCTATCCGGCCGAAAGTTGACTGGGGGTGGGCAACTTGCGGAAACGTCTTGATTAAGACGTGCGCGCCATTGACAGCCTGTCAGGCCCCTGGAGGATTCTGTGGCGTTGAGATGCGCGACTGCCCACAGTTTTCGCCGGGACCTCTGGAGGACGTGTGACGCTCCGCCCGCGCCCGCTCGCCATGCTCGCCTGCGCTTCCGCTCTCGCCCTGGTGCTCGGTGTTCCGGCCGTCGGGGCGGCCGCCGATCCCCAGGACACGAGCGACCGAAGAACCGCCCCCGTCATCACCCCGACACCGCAGGACCTCCGCCCGCGCGACGACCGCGTCACCGTCACCCCGACGGTGACGCTCGTCGCCGGCGCCAAGGCCGACGCCGCCGCCCTCAAGGTGACCCAGCAGGCACTCCTCGACGCCGGCGCCCACCAGGTCGTACGCGGCGAACGCCCCGTCGGGAGCCGGCTGACCGTCTACGTCGGCGGGCCGGGGGAGACCCCGCAGACCGCCGAAGCGCTCACCGCCCTCGGCATGGAGGGCCCCGGCCAACTCGCTCCCGAGGGGTATGTCCTGGGCATCGGTGAGCGCCGTATCGCGCTCTCCGGCAAGGACAGGGCCGGTACGTACTACGCCGCCCAGTCGCTGCGCCAGCTGCTGCCCGAGCGCAAGGGTCCCGGCGCGAAGGTCGCGGGGGCCGAGATCCGGGACTGGCCCACTACCGCGATCCGCGGTGTCATCGAGGGCTTCTACGGCATCCCGTGGACCCACGCGGCCCGCCTCGACCAGCTCGACTTCTACGGCGAGCACAAGATGAACATCTTCGTCTACTCGCCCAAGGACGACCCGTACCTGCGCGAGAGGTGGCGGGAGCCGTACCCCGCCGCCCAGCTCGCGAAGATGAAGGAGCTCGTCGACCGGGCCGGCGCCCGGCACGTGGAGTTCACCTACGCGCTGTCGCCCGGACTGAGCGTCTGCTACAGCTCCGAGGCCGACATCAAGGCGCTGACCGACAAGTTCCGGACGGTCTGGGACCTCGGCGTGCGCACCTACGCCGTACCGCTCGACGACATCAGCTACACGAAATGGAACTGCCAGGCCGACCAGGACAAGTGGGGGACCGGAGCGGCTGCCGCGGGCGCCGCCCAGGCGTACCTCCTCAACCGGGTCAACCGGGACTTCATCGCCACCCACCCGGGCGCCGCGCCGCTCCAGATGGTGCCGACGGAGTACTACAACGTCACCCCGTCCCCGTACAAGAAGGCGCTCGCCGAGCAGCTCGACGAGGACGTGGTGGTCGAGTGGACCGGTGTCGGTGTCATCGCTCCGGTGATCACGGTGGCGCAGGCGAAGGCAGCGCGTGACGTCTTCGCGCACCCGATCCTGCTCTGGGACAACTATCCGGTGAACGACTACGTCACCAACCGGCTGCTGCTCGGTCCGTACAACGGCCGGGAGAAGGGGATGCCCGCGGAGCTAGGCTCCGGCATCACCGCCAACCCGATGAACCAGGCGTACGCCTCGAAGATCCCGCTCATGACGGTCGCCGACTACACGTGGAACGACGCGGCCTACGATCCGGGCAAATCGTGGCGGACGGCGATCTCCGAGTACGCGGAGGGCGACGCGAGGACCGAGAAGGCCCTGCGGATCTTCTCCGACGTCAACTACAGCTCCCGCATCAACGCACAGCAGGCACCCGCTCTGGCCGCCGAGATCGCGGAGTTCTGGGAGTCCAAGAACGCGGCCGGGCTGGACAGCGCGCTGTACGACCTTCAGCGGTCCCCGGACGTACTGCGCGACCGTATCGCCGAGCAGGAGTTCATCCACGACAGCGAGCCGTGGCTCGACGCCGCAGAGGCGTGGGGAGTCGCGGCGCGCGCGGCCCTGCGGCTGGTCGAACTGGCCCGCGACGGAGACGGCGCCCAGGCGTGGGAACAGCGGCAGCGGCTGCCCGCGCTCGTCACCGCGGCGAAGTCCTTCACGTACACCGACCTCGACGGACGCAAGATCCCGGTCGTCGTGGGCGAGGGGGTGCTCGACAAGTTCACCGAGGACGCGGCCGCCGAGCACGACCGGCTGCTCGGCGTCACCGGCGCCGTCAAGGGCCTCACCAACCTGCCCGCGTACCAGGGCAACGCCATAGAGCGGATGCTCGACGGCGACGACAGCACGTTCTTCTGGAGCAGCCGCGCCACCCGCACCGGCGACCATGTGACGGTCGACCTGCGCAAGGAACGCGAGATCGGCGACATCTCGCTCGCCATGGCCAAGCCGGGGAGCGTGAACGACTACATGCGTCAGGGAGTACTGGAGTACTCGTCGGACGGCTCCTCCTGGGAACAGCTCGCGGCGTTCTCCGGAAAGGCGGTCGTGACGGCGACCGCCCCGCCGGGAACCGAGGCCCGGTACGTGCGGGCGCGGGCCACCGCCGGGCAGATGAACTGGCTCGTCGTGAGGGAGTTCACCGTCGAGACGAAGGACGCGTCCGTGACCGGCGGACCGCCGCCGGCGGCGGGCAGCAGCCTGCGCGCGGCCGCCGACGGAGACGTGACGAGCGTCTACCGGGCCGCCCGCGCGCCCGAGTCGCGCGAGGCGCTCCAGGTCGATCTCGGAGGCACGCGGGAGGTGTCCTCCGTGACCGTCCTGCAGCCGGGGGGCGGCTCCGCGCAGGCCGCCGTGCAGGTACGCACTCCGGACGGCGACTGGGACACGGTCGGCGAGCTCGATGGCGGCTACGGCGAGTTCACGGTGGACGGTGAACCGGTCTCGGCCGTACGCCTGCTCTGGAGCGACGAGGGCGGCAGTACGCCGCAGATCGCGGAGGTGATCGTGCGGTAGCGGAAGCGGTACGGGTGCGGTCCCCGGGCGTTGGTCCGGGGGCCGCGCCGTGTCCGGGCGCGTCGCGGCTGTGATCGCCGTCACCCGACACCGCTTTTGCGCCCCCTTTACTATTGGGGGGCAGGGTTACCCGCCCCGCCCAGACACCTGATCAAAGAAGGAGCTGCAGTCCCGCAATGGGTGAGCCTCCCAGTACGAGCCGTGCCGTTTTTGCCCCGTCGAACCGTGGGGCGGAGGTGGCACGGTGACCGAAGTTCTCCTTCTGCTCCTCGCTCTCGCACTCACTCTGGCGTGCGCGTTGTTCGTCGCGGCCGAGTTCTCGCTGACCACCATCGAGCGTGGCGAGCTGGAACGGGCCGCGCAGGCCGGTGAACGGGGCGCCGTAAGCGCCCTGAAGGCCGCCAAGCGCCTCACCTTCCAGCTCTCGGGCGCCCAGCTGGGCATCACCGTGACCTCACTGGTCATCGGCATGCTCGCCGAGCCGTCCCTGGCCGTGCTGCTGCGCGGTCCTCTCCAGGCCGCAGGCCTGCCCGCCGGGGCCGTGTCCACCGTCGCGACGGTCCTCGGAGTCGCCGTGTCCACCGTGGTCCTGATGGTGGTCGGCGAGCTCGTCCCGAAGAACTGGGCGATCTCCAGCCCCTTGGCGGTCGCCAAGGTCGTCGCCGGCCCGCAGCGCGCGTTCACCGCCGCCTTCGGGCCGCTGATCCGCCACCTCAACAACACGGCGAACCGCACGGTCCGCCGCTTCGGCCTGGAACCGGCCGAGGAACTGGCGTCCGCCCGTACGCCGCAGGAACTGGTCGCACTGGCGCAGCACTCCGCCCGCGAGGGCGCGATCGAGCAGGACTCCGCCGAACTGTTCGTCCGTACGCTGCACCTGGGCGAGCTGACCGCGGAGAACGTCATGACGCCGCGCGTGGACGTCCAGGCCCTGGAGGCCCGCGCCACCGCCGCCGACGCCGCCAACCTCACCCTGGCCACCGGCCTGTCCCGGTTCCCCGTCTACCGCGACACCCTGGACGAGGTGATCGGCACCGTCCACATCCGCGACGTACTCGCCCTGGACGAGACGAAGCGGGACCGGACTCCGGTCACCGACCTGGCCACCGAGCCACTGCTCGTACCCACTTCCCTGCCTGTCGACCGGATGCTCCAGCAGTTGCGCCGGAGCCGCACCATGGCTGTGGTCATCGACGAGTACGGCGGCACGGCAGGCGTCGCCACCGTCGAGGACGTGGTCGAAGAAGTCGTCGGCGAGGTACGCGACGAGCACGATCCGCACGAGCGCCCCGGGCTTGAGGCCAGGGACCCGTCGGCGGACGGCCACGCGGTGTGGGAAGCGGACGGCAGTGTCCGTCTGGACCAGCTCCAGGAGATCGGCTTCAGCGCCCCCGACGGCCCGTACGAGACACTCGCCGGGCTCATCGCGACGCGCCTGGAGCGCATTCCGGAGCCCGCCGACCGGCTCGACGTCGACGACTGGAAGATCGCCGTCCTGGATGTCGAGCACCACCGTGCGGACCGGGTGCGGATCACCGCTCCCGCGTCGGTGTCCGCGCGGGCATCAGCGTCCGCAGTGAGGATCGCGGAGGAAGTCCGATGACCGCCATCCAGCTCGCCATCGGCGCACTCACCCTCCTCACCAACGCGTTCTTCGTCGGCGCCGAGTTCGCTCTGATCTCCGTACGGCGCAGCCAGATCGAGCCGCAGGCCGTCAGCGGCAGCCGCCGTGCCAGGAGCACCCTGTGGGGCCTTGAGCACCTGTCCGCCGCGATGGCCACCGCCCAGCTCGGCATCACCATCTCCTCGCTCGTGCTGGGCGCGGTCGCCGAACCGGCCATCGCCCACCTGCTGGAACCGCCGTTCCAGGCCGTCGGCGTACCGGAAGCGCTGATCCACCCGATCGCGTTCGTGATCGCGCTGACGCTGGCGACGTACCTGCACATGCTCGTCGGCGAGATGGTTCCGAAGAACATCGCGCTCGCCGCTCCGGTGCCGACCGCGCTGGCGCTGGCTCCGGCGCTGGTGGCCCTGACCCACGCCCTGCGGCCGGTCATCTTCGGCATCAACGCGTTCGCCAACGTGCTGCTGCGGATGCTCGGGGTCGAGCCGAAGAACGAGGTGATGTCCGTCTTCACCGATGACGAACTCGCTCGTCTCGTCAAGGACTCCAGCGAGGCCGGTCTGCTCGCCCCGGCCGACGGCGAGCGTCTGCGCGACGCCCTGGAGCTGGGCAACCGCCCGGTGGGTGAGGTGATGGTGCCGCTCAGCAGGATCGTCACCGTCGACCACACCACCACCCCGCAGCAGCTGGAGCGGGCCGCGGCGACCTGGGGATTCTCCCGGCTGCCGGTCACCGGTCCGGGCGACGAGGTGCTGGGCTATCTGCACATCAAGGACGCCCTCGGCGTCGTGGAGCGCACCCGGCCGTTCCCGCGTGCCGCGCTGCACCCGGTGATCCGGGTCGAGATCGACACGCCGCTCGACGACACCATGACCGCCATGCGGGCCGCGGGCACGCACCTGGCCGCCGTCACCGGCGACAAGGGCACCGTCATCGGCTTCGTCACCATGGAGGACGTACTGGAAGAGCTCGTCGGGCCGGCGGCGGGTGGCGCGATCCCGGCCTGAGGCGACCGGTGGTTTGACAAGCGGCCTTGCTGATTCTGCAATGTCCTCATGGATGAGGATCAGGATCTCGACGGTGTACTGAACGGCGTGGGCCCGCGCCTGCGCAAGGTCCGCAAGGAGCGCGGAGCCACGCTCGCGGCCCTGTCGGAAGCGACCGGGATCTCGGTGAGCACCCTGTCGCGGCTGGAGTCCGGCGGCCGCAAGCCGAGCCTGGAGCTGCTGCTGCCCATCGCCCGCGCCCACCAGGTGCCGCTCGACGAACTGGTGGGCGCGCCGCCGGTCGGGGACCCGCGGGTGCGAGCGAAGCCGATCGAGCGGGGCGGGCGGACGTACCTTCCGCTGACCCGTCAGCCCGGTGGGCTCCAGGCCTTCAAGGTGATCTGCCGGCCCACGCGGGAGGAGCCCGAGCCGCGCACGCACGAGGGCTATGAGTGGCTGTACGTCCTGTCGGGCAGGATGCGCGTGGTGCTGGGCCCGCACGATCTGGAGGTCGGCCCCGGCGAGGCGGTGGAGTTCGACACGCGCGTGCCGCACTGGTTCGGCCCGGTGGGGGAGGGGCCCGCGGAGTTCCTGAGTCTCTTCGGGCCCCAGGGGGAGCGCATGCACGTACGGGCCCGGCCGAAGTCCGGGTGATCGGGCCGAGACTGTTCCCATCGGGGCAAGCGACCGCTTAGTATGCGCCGAGCGCGGTACTGCCTACGGTGTTGTGGAGGATCTCGGATGCAGGCATGGCGAGTGCACGAGAACGGCGAGCCCGGCGAGGTGATGCGGCTCGACGAGGTCGAGCGGCCCACGCCGGCCGAAGGGCAGCTTCTGCTGAAGGTGCGCGCCGCGAACATCAACTTCCCCGACGCCCTGCTCTGCCGCGGCCAGTACCAGGTGCGGCCGCCGCTGCCCTTCACCCCGGGCGTCGAGGTCTGCGGCGAGACCGAGGACGGCCGCCGCGTGATCGCCAACCCGGCGCTGCCGCACGGCGGTTTCGCCGAGTACGTCGTCGTGGACGCGGCCACGGTGCTTGCCGCGCCGGAGTCGCTGGACGACGCCGAAGCGGCGGCCCTGCACATCGGTTACCAGACGGGCTGGTTCGGGCTGCACCGCCGGGCGCGCATCCAGGCGGGGGAGACGCTGCTGGTGCACGCGGCGGCGGGCGGCGTCGGCAGCGCGGCCGTACAGCTCGGCAAGGCGGCGGGCGCCACCGTCATCGGCGTCGTCGGCGGGCCCGAGAAGGCCCGTATCGCCCGGGAGCTGGGCTGCGACATGGTCATCGACCGGCGCACCGAGGACATCGTCGCCAAGGTCAAGGAGGCCACCGGCGGGCGGGGCGCCGACGTCGTCTACGATCCGGTGGGCGGTGACGCGTACGCCAAGTCGGTCAAGTGCGTCGCTTTCGAGGGCCGCATCGTCGTCGTCGGCTTCGCCAGTGGCGCGATCCCCTCGCCGGGACTCAACCACGCCCTGGTGAAGAACTACTCGATCGTCGGCCTCCACTGGGGCCTCTACAACACCATGGACCCGGCCGCGGTCCTCGCCTGCCACGAGGAGCTGACCAGGCTGGCCGCCGAGGGCGCCATCAAGCCTTTGATCAGCGAGCGCGTGGCCATGAAGGACGCGGCGGACGCCGTCCAGCGCGTCGCGGACGGCACGACCACCGGACGCGTGGTCGTCGTACCCGAGGGGGCGGCCCGATGACGGACGCGGCCGGAGTACGAAGCCTGACGAAAGAGCTGCTGGCGGCCCACCCGCCGGCCACCACGGACCGTACGGACTTCCTCAAGGCGCGCTTCGACGCCGGACTCGCCTGGGTGCACTACCCCGTGGGCCTCGGCGGCCTCGGCGCGCCCCGTTCCCTCCAGGCCGTCGTGGACGCGGAGCTGGCGGCAGCCGGCGCGCCCGACAACGACCCGCGGCGCATCGGCATCGGCCTCGGCATGGCCGCGCCCACCATCCTGCGCTTCGGTACGGACGAGCAGAAGCAGCGCCTGCTGCGGCCCCTGTGGGTCGGCGAGGAGGTGTGGTGCCAGCTGTTCAGCGAGCCGGGCGCGGGCTCCGACCTCGCGGCGCTCGGCACGCGCGCGGTGCGCGACGGTGACACCTGGGTGGTCGACGGGCAGAAGGTGTGGACCTCCAGCGCCCATGTGGCGCGCTGGGCGATCCTCATCGCCCGCACGGACCCCGGCCTGCCCAAGCACCAGGGCATCACGTACTTCGTGTGCGACATGACCGACCCGGGCGTCGAGGTCAGGCCGCTGCGCCAGATCACCGGCGAGGCCGAGTTCAACGAGGTCTTCCTCACCGGCGTACGCATCCCCGACAGCCGGCGCCTCGGCGGCGTGGGGGAGGGCTGGAAGGTCGCGCAGACCACCCTCATGAACGAGCGCGTGTCGATCGGCGGCTCCCGCATCCCGCGCGAGGGCGGCATGATCGGCCCCGTGGCCAAGACCTGGCGCGAACGCCCCGAACTGCGCACCCACGACCTGCACCAGCGCCTGCTGGACCTGTGGGTGGAGGCCGAGGTCGCCCGCCTCGCCGGTGAGCGGCTGCGCCAGCAGCTCGTGGCCGGCCAGCCGGGCCCCGAGGGCTCGGGCATGAAACTGGCCTTCGCCCGCCTCAACCAGGAGATCAGCGGCCTGGAGGTGGAACTGCGCGGCGAGGAAGGGCTGTTGTACGACGACTGGACCATGCGCCGTCCCGAACTCGTCGACTTCACCGGCCGCGACGCCGGCTACCGCTACCTGCGCTCCAAGGGCAACAGCATCGAAGGCGGTACGAGCGAGGTGCTGCTCAACATCGTCGCGGAACGCGTACTCGGCCTGCCGTCCGAGCCGCGCAGCGACAAGGACATCGCCTGGAAGGACCTGTCCCGATGACTGCTCAGCCTGATCTGCTCTACTCCGAGGCCGAGGACGACCTGCGCGCGGCCGTACGCTCCCTCCTCGCCGACCGCTGTGACGCCGCGGCCGTCCTCACCCGCGCGGAGTCGGACACCCCGTACGACCCGCGGCTGTGGGCCTCGCTGGCCACCGAGATGGGCCTGGCGGGGCTCCTCGTCCCCGAGAAGCTCGGTGGCCAGGGCGCCACGCACCGCGAGGCCGCGGTGGTGCTGGAGGAGCTGGGCCGCAGCGTCGCCCCGGTCCCGTACCTCACCGGAGCGGTCGTCGCCGCCGAGACGCTGCTGGGGTGCGACACCGAGGAGGCGGCGGTCGCGGAGCTCCTGGGCGCGCTCGCGGGCGGCCGTACGGTCGTGGCGCTCGCCGTTCCCCTCTCCGCCGCTCCGGGGGCCGACGTGCAACGTGCGGTACGGGCCGACGACGGCTCCCTCGGCGGACGTATCACCGCCGTCGCGGACGCCGCCGCCGCCGACGTCCTGCTCGTACCGGCCGAGGACGGGCTGTACGCGGTGGAGACGCGGGCTCCCGGCGTCACCGTCGAATCGCTGACGCCGCTCGACCTGACCAGGCCGCTCGCCACCGTCACCCTCGACGGGGCCCGCGGCCACCGGCTCGCCGGCTCGGCGGCGGCCCCCGTACGGCGCGGACTGCTCGCCGGGGCCGGGCTGCTCGCCTCGGAGCAGCTGGGCCTCGCCGAGTGGTGTCTGGAGGAGGTGGTCCGTTACACGCGCGACCGCAAGCAGTTCAACCGCCCGGTCGGTTCCTTCCAGGCACTCAAGCACCGCATGGCGCAGCTGTGGCTCGAAGTCGTCTCCGCGCGGGCGGCCGCCCGCAACGCCGCCGACGCCCTGGCGACCGGCAGCGCGGACGCGCCCCTCGCGGTGGCCGTCGCGCAGACGTACTGCTCCCGCGTCGCGGTGCACGCGGCCGAGGAGTGCGTACAGCTGCACGGCGGCATCGGGATGACCTGGGAGCACCCCGCGCATCTGTACCTCAAGCGGGCCAAGGCCGACTCGATCGCGCTGGGCGCGCCCGGCAGGCACACGGAGGCGGTGGCGGAGCTCGTGGATCTGCCCGCGCCCCGGTAAGGGGCGGTGGCGCAAGCACCCCTTTACATACGGTTTAATTGCGAGCTGTTCGCAATAACTGTTGATCTTTATTAGGGGTGTGGAGAGCCATGCTGTCCCGATCGATACGTGGGGCGGCCGCCGCGACGCTGGCCGGAACCCTGGCCATCACCGCGGCGGCCTGCTCGAAGCCGGGCACGAGCGGCGCCGCCGGGCACGGAGCCGGGGATTCCGCCGTCGTCGGTATCGCGTACGAGCCGGAGACGCTCAGCCCGCTCCTCGGCTACGGCAAGGACGGCAACTCCAAGATCTTCGACGGACTGCTGACCTTCGACGAAGAGATGAAGCTCCGGCCGGCGCTCGCCGCCGAGCTGCCCGAAGTCGCCGACGACGGCCGCACGTACACGTACACCCTGCGCCAGGGGGTGAAGTTCAGCGACGGCAAGCCCTTCACGTCGAAGGACGTGGTCTTCACCTACAGGACCATCCTCGACAAGAAGACCAACAACGCGTCCAAGACGGAACTCGACGCGGTCAAGGACGTCAGGGCCGACGGCGACCACAAGGTCGTCTTCACACTCAAGTACCCGTACGCGCCGTTCGCCGAGCGCACCGTCCTGCCGATCGCTCCCGAGCACGTCGCGGGCAAGCAGGACGTCAACAGCGGCTCCTTCACGACGAAGCCGGTCGGCACCGGACCGTACATCCTCACCGGCTGGTCCAAGGGCGAGAAGCTCAGCTTCAAGGCCAACCCCGGTTACTGGGGCGGCGAGCCCAAGGTGAAGAAGTTCACCATGGCGATCATCAAGGACGACGACGTGCGCGCCACCCGGCTGCGCACCAGTGACCTCGACGGCGCCATCCTGCCGCCCAACCTTGCCAAGACCTTCAGGGACGACGGCGGCAGGACGACGTACGCCGCCAGGTCCTTCGACTACCGCACCGTGACCCTGCCGACGCACAACAAGGTCGCGGGCGACACGGACGTACGGCGGGCACTCGACGTCGCCGTCGACCGCCGTGCCATGGTCGACAAGATCCTCGAAGGCGCGGGCAAGCCGGCCTACGGTCCCGTGCCGACGGACAGCCCCTGGTTCGCCAAGGGCACCGAGCGCACGCACGACCTCGCCAGGGCGAAGAAGATCCTCGACGAGGCGGGCTGGAAGCCGGGCGCCGACGGCATCCGCGTCAAGGACGGCGTACGCGCCCAGTTCCCCCTCTGGTACCTCTCCGGCGACAAGCTCCGCCAGGACCACGCCCTCGCCTACGCGTCCGACGCGAAGAAGGCCGGCATCGACATCAAGACCCAGGCGGGCACCTGGGAGGTCATCATGCCGCGCATGAAGCACGACGCCGTGCTCGCGGGCGGCGGCGCGCCCGGTGACCCCGACTTCGACCAGTACACGCTGCTCCAGTCCTCCCTCGCGGGCGACGCCTTCAACAACATGGCCTGGTACGACAACCCCGCCGTCGACAAGGCGCTCAAGAAGGGCCGCGAGAGCGGCGAGACGGCCGACCGCAGGGCCGCCTACGACACCGTGCAGCGCGAGCTCGTGAAGAACCCCGGCTACACCTTCCTCACCCACATCGACCACCTCTACGTCGTCGACGACAAGTGGTCCGGGCTGACGACGCAGACCGAGCCGCACGACCACGGCCTGGCCTCCGGCCCGTGGTGGAACGTCGAGGACTGGACGCCCAAGAAGTGATATACCCGGACCGGAAGCTCCCCTGGGGGCCGATGGCGAGGATGGCGGGGCGGCGGACCCTGTTCGCCGCCCCCGTCCTGCTGGTGGTGACCTTCGGCGTATTCGCCGTCGCCGCCGCCTCACCCTTCGACCCCGTCAAGGCATACGCGGGCACCGCGGGGCTCACCGCCTCGCAGGAGAACCTCGACCAGCTCCGCGCCAACCTCGGCGTCGACCAGCCGCTCGTCGAGCGCTGGTGGCACTGGCTGACCTCGGCCGTCACCGGCGACCTCGGCGACTCCAGCGTCATGCGCCAGCCCGTCGCCGACGTCATCACCGAACGCCTCGGCTGGTCGGTGCTGCTCGCCGTCACCGCGTTCCTCGTCGCGATCCTGCTCGGTACGTCGCTGGGCGTACTGGCCGCGCGCCGGCAGGGCGGGTGGCTGGACCGGGCGGTCAGCTCGGCGGCGTACACCCTGGAAGCGGCGCCCGCCTTCTGGCTCGGCCTGCTCGTCATGTGGTTCTTCGCGCTGCGGCTGGGCGTCCTGCCCGCGGGCGGCCTGACCGACACGGCCAGCGATGTGGTGACGTTCGGGCAGGTCGCCACGCACCTGGTACTGCCCGCGGCCGTTCTCGGCGTTTCGCAGCTTCCCTGGTTCTTCCTCTACGTGCGCCAGGGTGTCGCCGACGCGCTGGACGAGGACCCCGTACGCGGCGCCCGCGCGCGCGGGCTGAACGAACGCACCGTACTGCTCGGACACGCCCTGCGCTCCGGGATGCTGCCGACGCTCACGCTCGTCGGCTCGCGCGTGCCCGAACTCATCACCGGTGCCCTGCTCGTCGAGACCGTCTTCAGCTGGCCGGGCATCGCGGCGGCGACCGTACAGGCGGCGACATCGGTGGACTTCCCCCTGCTGGCGGCGCTGACGGTCCTCGCCACGGCGGCCGTCCTCGCCGGAAACCTCCTCTCCGACCTGCTGTACGGACTCGCGGACCCGAGGGTGGGCTTCGATGGCTGAACTCACTCCTGAACTCGCTCGTGAACCCGCTGTCGAACCGGCTGTGTGGCGCTCGCACGGGCGTACTCGCCGTTCCACGCGCACGCTGCGCGTCCGCACCTCGGCGGTGATCGTGACCGCGGTGGTACTGGCGGTCCTCGTCGTACCGCCGCTGGCCAATCTCGACCAGCAGGCCGTCGACCTGTCGATGAAGCTCCGGCCGCCGTCCCCGGCCCACCCCTTCGGGACGGACGACGTCGGCCGCGATCTGCTGCTGCGCTGCGTGTACGGGCTGCGCGTCTCACTCCTGGTCGGGCTCGTCGCGGCGCTCGTCGCGACGTTCATCGGTACGGCGGTGGGGGCGGCGGCAGCGGCGTTCGGCGGCTGGACGGACCGCGTGGTGATGCGCCTCGTCGACACCTTCTCCTCGATCCCGCACCTGCTGCTCGGCATCTTCATCGTCGCGATGTTCCGGCCGGGCGTGTGGCCGGTGATCGTGTCGGTGGCGCTGACCCACTGGCTGTCCACGGCCCGCATCGTGCGTTCCGAGGTGCTGTCGCTGCGTTCGCGCCCGTACATCGACGCGGCGGTCTCGGGCGGCGCTTCGCGGTGGCGGATCGCCGTACGGCACCTGCTGCCGGGGGTGCTGCCGCAGGCCGGGCTCGCCGCCGTGCTGATGGTTCCGCACGCGATGTGGCACGAGTCGGCGCTCTCGTTCCTGGGTCTCGGCCTGCCGACGCACCAGGCGAGTCTCGGCAACCTGGTCCAGTCGGCGCGCAGTTCGCTGCTGGCCGGCGACTGGTGGCCGACTCTCTTCCCCGGCCTCCTCCTGATCATCCCGACCCTCGCCATCGCGGGCCTCGCGGGCTCCTGGCGGGAACGGATCAACCCGCGCCGCCGATCGGAGCTGATGCTGTGACGACGCCTCAGAAAGCTCGCAAGACGTCCGGTTCCGCGCCCGACGCAGAGGGGCGCACCTCGGGGCGCTTTGGCGAGACGCGTGACGCCGGTGCGGCTTCGGAGCGTTCCCGAGTACCGTCCGCGACTGTTCCCGGGAACGTTCGCCACGCGGCGCACAGCGCTGACCGTTCCGCGCGCAAGGGCACACCCGGTACGCCCCTGTTGTCCGTACGGGGGCTCTCCGTGCGGTTCCGGATGCGGGGCGGGCGGCACATCGCTGCCGTCGCCGACGCCGCCTTCGACCTGGCACAGGGGGAGTGCCTCGCCCTCGTCGGGGAGAGCGGGTGCGGCAAGTCCGTGCTCGCCTCAGCGCTGCTCGGACTGCTCCCCGGCAACGCCCAGACCGCGGGTTCCGCGCTCCTCGGGGACGTCGATCTGCTCACGGCCGGCGAACGCACCCTGGCGCGTACGGTGCGGGGGCGCCGCATCGGACTCGTGCCGCAGAGTCCCGCCGCGCACCTCACCCCAGTACGGACCGTCGGAGCGCAGCTCGAAGAGACGCTGCGCGAGCTGACCGGTACGCGAAAGCAGGACGTGCGCCGGGCAGCCCGCGCGGCGGCCGAGCGGGCGGCGTTCCCCGTGGACCACCTCGACCGCTACCCGCACGAGCTGTCCGGCGGACTCGCACAGCGCGCCGCGACCGCCCTCGCTCTGGTCGGCGACGCGCCCCTGTTGCTCGCGGACGAGCCGACCACCGGCCTTGACCGCGACCTCGTCGACCGCACGGTCGACGAGCTGCGCAGGCACGTCGACGAGGGGCACGCCCTGCTGATGATCACCCATGACCTCGCGGCCGCCGAGCGCATCGCCGACCGCGTCGCGGTGATGTACGCCGGACGGATCGTCGAACTCGCCGACGCCGCCGGCTTCTTCGGAACGCCGGGACCCCGGCACCCGTACGCCCGAGGTCTGCTGAACGCCCTTCCCGAGCGCGCTTTCACCCCGATCCCCGGCATGCCGCCCGAGCTCGGCGACCTGCCGCCGGGATGCGCCTTCGCCGCGCGCTGTACGTACGCCACCGACGCCTGCGCCGCACAGCCGCACTTCGCGGACGGCGTCGCCTGCCACCACCCGCCGGCCGAGGAGCGTGCCCGTGCTTGAACTCGACGCGATCACCGCTGGTTACGAGCGCGGGTCTCCGGTCGTCCGGGACGCGCACCTCACCGTCGCACCCGGCGAAGCGGTCGGCCTGCTCGGGCCCAGCGGCTGCGGCAAGTCGACGCTCGCCAGAGTCGCCGCCCTGCTGCACCGCCCCGACGCGGGCACCGTCACCCTCGACGGCCGCCCCGTCACCGGCTGGCGCCACCGCGCCCCGCGCGAGCAGCGCACAGCGATCGGCGTGGTCTTCCAGCAGCCCCGGCTGTCCGCCGACCCCCGCCTGATCCTGCGCGACCTGATCGCCGAACCACTGCGCGCCACCGGACGGCGCGGCGAAGCGGCCGCCACAGTGAGCGAGCTGTCCAGGACCGTGGGGCTCGGCGAGGACCTGCTCGGCCGGCGCCCGCACGAGGTGAGCGACGGCCAGCTGCAACGCGCCTGCCTGGCCCGCGCCCTGGTGCTGCGCCCGCGCTGGCTGGTGTGCGACGAGATGACGGCGATGCTCGACGCGTCGACGACGGCAGCCCTGGTCGCCGTGGTCGAGGAGTACCGGCGCGAACGCGGTGCGGGCCTGCTGACCGTCGGCCACGACCGTGTCCTGCTGGAGCGCTGGTGCGACCGTACAGTCCGCTGGGAGGACGTCACGGCGACCTGAGAGCTTCCGGCTTCAGCGTGCGACGGTGAGGACGAGCGAGGCGGCGGCCAGTACCAAGAAGCTCGCGGGGAACGCGATGTTGTGGAAGACGCGGGCGCGGACATGGGCCGCGACGGCGCCGATGAAGAACAGAACGAGCCCGGCCGCGGCGGCTGTGCCGATGAACCGGACGCCAAGGAGCCCCAGCAGAAGCCCGACAGCTCCGGCGCCTTTCAGGGCGCCGAGCACCGGCAGCCAGGACGGGGGGACACCCACTTCGGCGGAGTTGGCGAGGACGGCCTTGGCTCTCAGGAAGTTCGCGACGGCTTCCGCGGCGTTGACCGCGATCGTGACGCCGGTGACGACTGCGTAAGCGATGAACATGGCGTCAAGCCTCATCAGGTCGCCGCGTGGCGTCCAATACCGGCATCTATAACCTGACGGCATGGATGTCGACACCCGGCTGCTGCGCTACTTCATCGCCGTCGCGGAGGAGGGCAGCCTGACCCGGGCCGCGGAACGGCTGTTCGTGTCCCAGCCCGCCCTGACCAAGCAGATCAAGCAGCTGGAGGACCGGCTCGGCGTGCGGCTGTTCACTCGGTCGAAGGCCGGCATGGCCCTCACCGAACCGGGCCAGGCCCTGGCGGAGCGGGCGCCCGCCCTGCTGGCCGGCTGGGACCGGGCGCTGCGGGACACGAGGAGCTCGGCCGTCCGGGCCGCCCGCGTACTGCGGGTCGGCTTCCTGGCCAGCGCCGCCAACGAGGCCACTCAGGGCATCATCGCGGCGTTCACCCGGCGCCGGCCGCGCTGGAGGGTCGAGATGCGGCAGGCCCCATGGTCGGATCCGAGCGCCGGGCTCGCAGCCGGAGACGTCGACGCCGCCCTGCTGCGGCTGCCCTTCCCCGGTCAGGACGCCCTGCGGGTGGAAAAGCTGTTCACCGAACCACGCTGTGTCGCGCTCCCGACGGCACACCCCTTCGCCAGACGCGACCTGATCTCCTTCCGCGACCTGTGGGACGAGCCGTTCGTGGCAGCTCCACCCGAAACCGGACCGTGGCGGGACTACTGGCTCGCCGCCGACGAACGCGACGGCCACCCGGTCCGCGTCGGCGCCGTCACCGACCAGCCGGACGAGTGGCTCAGCGCGATCGCCAACGGCTACGGCATCGCCCTCGCCCCCGAATCCTCCGCGCGCTTCTACGCGCGCCCCGGCGTCATCTACCGCCCCGTCAGCGGCGTCACACCCACCCACGTCGCAGTCGCCTGGTCAGCCACCGACGACACCAGCCCCGTCGTCCAGGACTTCGTCCGCTGCTGCCTGGACAGCAGACCGCCTTCGGCACCTCCCACGGACCCCGCGCGTCCAGGCCGACCGTCCGTGACCTGACGCACCGCCAGTCGGCCTGAACCGCGGGCGACGGGTGGCCGAACTCTTGTCAGGGCCCTGCCTTTCGGGTGGTACGGAGCGGATACTCGCCGGAGTCCCGAACGCCCCGTACACCTCCGGAGGCACCATGGCCGTCGCCGCGCCCACCCGCCGCAGAGTCGTCACCACCCTCGCCGCCGCCGTCGCCGGAACCTTCGCCGTTCCCGCGCACGCCGAGGCCGCCGGGAGGAAGCCCGGTCAGCAGCCCGGCCGGAGGCCGCTGCGCCGGGCCCACGCGCACAACGACTACGAGCATGAGCGCCCCCTTCACGACGCGCTCTCCCACGGCTTCACGAGTGTCGAGGCGGACATCTTCCTCGTCGGGGGACAGCTCCTCGTCGCCCACGACCCGGTAGACCTCGACCCCTCCCGCACCCTCGAATCGCTCTACCTGGCCCCGCTCGCCGCCAGAGTCAGGGCCAACCACGGCTCCGTCTACCGCGGATACCGCCGTCCCGTGCAGCTGCTCATCGACATCAAGAACGACGGCGCCGCCGCCTACCTCGAAGTGCACCGCCAACTGCGCCGCCACCGCCGGATGCTGAGCACGTACGCGCACGGCCACATCCGTCCCGGCGCGGTGACGCCCGTCATCTCCGGCGACCGGGCCGCGCGCGCCCCCATGGAGGCACAGCGGGTGCGCCACGCCTTCTACGACGGGCGGCTCGACGACCTCGGCGCGGTGAACCCGGCCCCCGCCTCCTTCATCCCGCTGATCAGCAGCAACTGGACGCACAGCTTCACCTGGCAGGGCGCCGGACCGTTCCCCGCGGCCGAACGGGCGAAGCTGCACGCCCTCGTCTCCACCGCCCACACGCGCGGGCAGCGCGTCCGCTTCTGGGCCACACCCGATCTGCCGGGCCCGGCGCGGGACGCCGTCTGGACCGAGCTCCTCGCCGCGGACGTGGACCACATCAACACCGACGACCTCGCCGGCCTGGAGCGTTTCCTCCGTACACACGACGCGTAGCCGCTCATCACAACCAGTCAACACCCGTACGGCGGACGTGTCTTCCGCCCGGATGGGCCCTCCGCTACGCCAGACTGACGGCCGAATGCCGCAATTCAGGCGCGGCGGAGGAGGTTGACCATGGCCATTTCGATCTCGTTGGTGCTGCTCCTGCTGCTTCTCGCGGTGATCTTCCTGCGCAACGGAGGCCTGAAGGTCTCGCACGCGCTCGTCTGCGCCCTGCTCGGCTTCTTCCTGGCCGGTACGAGCATGGCGCCGACCATCCAGAACGGGATCGCCGCCACCGCGGACGTGGTCGGAGATCTCAGACCCTGACCACCGTCACCGTCACCGTGTCCGCGTCCGGCCTCACGGGAAGTCCGGCGGCGACTGGCCGTCCGGCAGCGGCTGCTCCGTCCAGATGACCTTGCCGTGCCCGGTGTACCGGGTGCCCCAGCGATCAGCGAACTGCGCGACGAGGAACAGCCCCCGCCCGCCCTCGTCCGTGTTCGCCGCCTGCCGCAGATGCGGAGAGGTGCTGCTGTGGTCCGAAACCTCGCAGATCAGGCTGCGGTCACGGATCAGCCGTACACGGATCGGTCCCGAGGCGTAGCGAATGGCGTTGGTGACCAGCTCGCTGAGAATCAGCTCGGTGGTGAACGCCTCCTCCGCCATGTCCCACTCGGCCAGCTTGCGGGTCACCGCGGCCCGTACCTCCGCCACGGCCGACGGATCGGGCGGCACGTCCCAGTCGGCCACCCGGCTGGAGTCCAGTACCCGCGTACGGCTGACCAGCAGCGCGATGTCGTCGCGCTGGTGCGCGGGCAGCAGCGCGGCAAGCACCTCCTCGCAGGTCTCCTCGGGTGTCCGGCCGGCATGGTCGCCGAGCGTACGGCGCAGGAGCGCGAGACCCTCGTCGATGTCCCGGTCCCGGTCCTCGACGAGCCCGTCCGTGTACAGGACCAGGCGGCTGTTCTCCGGCAGTCGCACGTCCAGCGTCTCGAAGGGCAGTCCGCCGAGCCCGAGCGGCGGGCCGCCGGGCACATCGGCGAAGACCGTCGTGCCGTCCGGATGGACGATCGCCGGCTGGAGGTGGCCGGCCCGCGCCATGGCGCAGTGCCCGGTCACGGGATCGTAGATCGCGTACAGACAGGTGGCCCCGGTGACGCCCGCGTCCGCGTCATCACCGATCTCGTCCTGGTCGATGCGGACGACCAGTTGGTCGAGGTGCCACAGGAGCTCGTCGGGCGGCAGGTCCAGGGTCGAGAAGTTGTGGACCGCGGTCCGCAGCCGCCCCATGGTGGCGGCGGCATGGAGCCCGTGGCCCACGACGTCGCCCACGACGAGCGCCACGCGGGCACCGGGCAGCGGGATGATGTCGAACCAGTCACCGCCGACGCCCCCGAGCCCGCCGAGCCCCGCCTGTGCGGGCAGATACCGGTAGGCGACCTCGACGGCGTTCTGCTCGGGCAGGCCGCGGGGCAGCAGACTGCGCTGCAGTGTCACCGCCATGGTGTGCTCACGCGTGTAGCGACGGGCGTTGTCGACGCTCACGGCGGCGCGCGCCACCAGCTCCTCGGCGACGGACAGGTCCTCCTCCTCGAAGGGCTCCGGCTTCTCGGAGCGCCAGAAGATGGCCAGACCGAGAATGACGCCGCGAGCGCGCAGCGGAACCGCGATCATCGAGTGGATTCCGTGCTCCACGAGCTGCCGGGCCCGCTCCGGATCCTGCTCCTGCCAGCCGGAGAAGCCGGCCAGATGCGACTGGAGGACCGCCTCGCCCTTGCCGAGGCTGAACCCGACCGGCGTGGACGGCACGAAGCGGATCGTCTTGCCGAGCGGGTAGAGCGACGTGTCCTCGCTGAGGCCGCTGAACGCCACCCGGCGCAGGTCCACGCCCGTGGCCGCGGCCGTGGCGGTCGGCTCCTCGCTGCGCAGCACGGCCTCCACCAGATCCACGGTGGCGTAGTCGGCGAAGCGGGCCGTGGCGAACTCCGTCAGCTCCTCGCACGTCCGCACCACGTCGAGGGTGGTGCCGATCTCCGTACCGGCGTCGTAGAGCAGTTTCAGGCGCTCGCGAGCCACATCCGCCTTGCCGCTGAGCGCCTGGAGCTCGGTGGTGTCCCGCAGCGTCGTGACGCTGCCGGGCGGCCCGCCGTGCTGGTCCGTGGTGCGCTGGTTGACGGCGAGCAGACGGTCTCCGACCGGATGGACCTCGTCCGTGACGACCCGGCCGGACGCGAGCAGCTGGGCGGTCTGCGGGTCGAGGCCCAGGTCGGCGACGTGCAGTCCCTCCACCTCGTTCGGCAGCCCCAGCAGCCGGCGCGCCTCGTCGTTGGCGAGCATCAGCCGGCCGTCACCGCCGACGATCAGCACCCCCTCCCGTACGGCGTGCAGGACGGCGTCGTGATGTTCGTACATCCGGGTCATCTCGGCCGGGCCGAGACCGCGCGTCTGGCGGCGCAGCCGTCTGCTCACCAGTGCCGTCCCGCCCGTGGCGAGGAGCAGCACCGCTGCGGCGGCCCCGAACAGCAGCGGAATCTGCTCTTCGACGACGCCGCTGACTTTCTCGATGGTGATCCCGGCGGAGACCACACCGATGACCTTGCCGTCACGGTCGGTGACAGGCACCTGGGCCTGCACGAGAGGGCCGATTGTCCCGGTGATCTTCTCGGTGACGACGTGACCGGCCAGCGCGGGCGCCAGATTGCCGACGAACTTCTTCCCGATCCGGTCGGGCAGGGGATGGGTGTAACGGGTCCCGTCCGGGTTCAGTACGACGATGAAGTCGACTCCGGAGCGCTTACGGGCCTCCTCGGCCGGCGGTTGCAGCACGGCGGTCGGGTCGGGACTCCTCAGGGCCTCTTCGATGCCCGGCGCCTGGGCGAAGGTCTCGGCCACGGCGACCGACCGGTTGCGGGCCTCGCGTTCACTGTCGGTCCTTGACTGCAGTACCAGCACCGCCATGGCGCTGGCGACGAGCAGGACGACGATCGCCACCTGCAGGAGGAAGACCTGACCTGCGACAGTTCGCATCCGCAAAACCGAGCGCGGGCGGCCGTTGCGTCCGGTCATGACCTCTTTCTACACCTCCCGCATACGCCGGGCGAGCCCGCGCACTGCGGACGCGGTGGCCACCGGATGAGCGGCTCAGGGATCACATTTAAGCCCGCAGAGCCCCTGAGGGACAGATGCCCGCGCGACCGCGATCCGGCGGACGCCGCCCAGTGAGGGGTGGGGCGCCCCGGAAAGCGGTGGCCGGGAAGAAATCCCGCGGGTGAGTGAACCCGGCCCGTTTCTTATCCGTGAGAGACGCAGGGACATGTGCGGCGGGCGGAATGGAAGTCGGCCATCGGTGGAATTGCGCCGGTCCCGGCGCCCGGGTAACCCGGCGGCCGCCTTTCCTTGCTGAATGGATGTCACTCAAGTTGCTTGTTCCCCGTCAGTCACTTGTGCGAGGGTGAACCCCCTCACATACAGGCATTGGTCCATGCCATTCTTCCGGGCGCGGACCGCTTTTCTCTCACGCAGACCAGAAAGGTACGCACCTTTTTCCGTCCGGCGCCTTGGAAGGAATCGGTTCCGTGTACTCCCCCCACCCCCCTCGCCCCTCTTACTCTCCTCGTCCCGGTGTCGTGTCCGGGGAATCCGACGAAAGCCTCGCCGCCCGGCTTCGGGGGCGGGCGGAGGGCGCGACCGGCCGTCCTGTCGCGCTGCTGCTGGCGCGGCACTGGCAGCCGGTGTACGACTACGCGGTCATCTGCCTCGCGTCCTCGGGGAACGTCGCTTCGATGGCGACCGCTGCGGCCTTCCGTCAGGTGTTCGAGACCGTCGGGCGAGGACAGTCGGCCGAGGCCCTGCGTCCACGACTCCTGGTGACCGTACGGGACACCGTAAAGGCGTGGTCCGGCGACGACGGCATATCCAGTGCCCTGCCGGAACTGATGAAATCGGCCGGGGGGCGCGGTATGCGGGCCGCGAAGTCCATGGCGTCCGCCAAGCGTGAGCTGGCCGAGCGCTCTTTCCAGGCCCTCCCGGGACCCGCCCGGTGTCTGCTGTGGCACACCCAGGTCGAGGGGGAGCCCATAGCTGTACCCGCCGGTCTGCTGGCCCTGGACGCCGACACCGCGGCGGCCGTGCTGGAACAGGCGCGCGAACAATTGCGGGAGGGCTGCGTCCGGGCCCACAGGGAACTCGCGCCGACCACGGAATGCCGCTTCTACAACCGCCTTCTGGACATCCCGATTCGACGCGGCGGCGCCTTGCTGCCCGACGTCCAGCAGCATCTGCTGGCGTGCCGCTACTGCCGGGACGCCGCCGAACAACTCGCCCTTTGCGCAGGCGATGTGGGCGTACTGCTCACCGATGCCGTGCTCGGCTGGGGCGCCCGGCGCTATCTTGAGTCGCGGCCGGGGCGCGGTACCGACAAGACGGCCCCCGGGGCCTCCCCCGGCCGGGTCGACCGGCGCGCGGAAGGCGGACGCCACCGGTTGCTCCCCGGGACCATCCCGCTGATCCACCGGTTCGCACCGTCGTGGAAGCACTCGAAGCCGTTGCTCAGCGGCCTCGGCCTCGTATCAGCCACCGTTCTCTCGGCCGTTCTCGTCACCAGCCTCTGGTCGGACGACGGCCGCCACCCGGGGTCCGCGGCGTCTGTGGGGGCGGCCGGCAGTCACCTGGACTCACCGAGCCCACGTCCCTCGCTTACGTCGGCCGGGCCGCCACCGGCCGAGTCCGCCGGATTTCCCGGCGTCTCAGGCCAAGCCAGACTCCGTAATGCCGCGACGGACCTGTGCCTGGACGTCCGCGGCGCGGCGAAGCCCGGCGCCGGGACGAGAATGGCGGAGTGCTCCGCCGCGAAGAACCAGCAGTGGTCGTACGGAAGTGACGGCCTGCTGCGCAGTCTCGCGGATCTGGAACTCTGTCTCGACTCCCGTGCGGACGACGGTGTGACCACCCTCCGCAGGTGCGCGGGCCCTTCCTCCGCCGCGAACGTCGACGACCTGCGCTACGACCTGACGGTGCAGGGCCAGCTGCTGCCTCGCTGGGCCGAAGGCCTGGCGGTCGTTCCCACGTCTGCGGACAATGGCGCCGATGTGGTGGTCAAGATCCGCGACAGCTCTGTGGAGCAGAGGTGGGTGCTCGACTCCTCGACAGCCGCCCCCCGTTCCCGGCCGAAGGCCGGAAGGGGCGGCGTTCAGACCGCGAAGGCCGTCCCCGATGTGCCTCCTGCCGAAGGCTGCGGCGCGCCGGGTTGCGCGCCTTCCCCGCCCGGCGGGAAGGAGCGGCGTTCAGAACCTACGAGCGGCACGGTCCGCCCGGGGCATGAGAAACCGCGTGACGCCGAGGCCGAGCCCTACCGGCGGGCGGCCGTCGTGCCACAGCGTCGCGGTGAAGACCTCCGTTCCGCTGCCGCGCGAGTCGAGGACTTGACGGCCGGCCGTACCCACCGTCTCGTCGACGCGGGTACGAGGCCGATTCCGCTGTCGAACCGGCCATAGGTCCTGAGCTGCGGCGTCAGGGCGGTTGTGGTGGTTGGCGCGAGGTGGGGGCGCGCATGTGCGTCATCTCCTGGTGAGTGAGGGGGAGATCGGCGAAGAGAGCGGGAACCAGTGGGAGCGCTCCCAAAATGGCTTCGGTGGCAGGAGGTGTCAAGACCTTTCGTGCGTATCGGGTCGTCGAAATAATTCGACAGCCAATTTTGAGAAACCTGGCAACCTTTTCTGTTCCCCGCGGCGACTCGGTGCTAGCTTCCAGCTCACCAGTGGGAGCGATTCTGTCAGTTGATCTCGACAGACAAGGAGTCGCTCAGGCAACCCCCCACGACTGCCCCCGGTGACGGGGACCGCCGACGCCGCGGGCCGTGACGCCGCGCCGCGATCGCCGGAATCCGCCGAGGCCCGGCACGTCCGCTCATCCAACGCACCTTCGCGAAAAGCCTGTTGGGCCGGGCAGGCCCGCACCGTTCGCCGGTGTGTCCGGCCAGGCACCCCGCACCGCTTCGCCTGCCCCCGCATTCGGTATCCGGGCCGCGCGACGCTCGCGCGCCCTCGACTGAGAGGCACACACCATCATGAGCCGCATCAACGCGCCTTCCCGACGGCGCGCCGCCCTGATCACGGCCTGCGCCGTGATCGCGGCAGCCGGCGGGACCGCCGCCGCCCTGACCACCCCCGCCGGTGCCGCCGTTCCCGGCTGCACCGTCGACTACAAGGTCACCAACCAGTGGAACACCGGCTTCGGCGCCGCCGTCACTGTCACCAACACCGGTGACTCGGTGAGCAGTTGGAAGCTGGAGTGGTCCTACGCCGGGGACCAGAAGGTCACCCAGGGATGGAACGCCGACATCACCCAGGCCGGGGCGGCGGTCACCGCCAAGAACGTTTCGCACAACGGGACTCTGGCCACCGGAGCCTCCACCGGGTTCGGCTTCAACGCCTCGTACAGCGGAAGCAACGCCGTGCCGACGGTGTTCAAGCTGAACGGCGTCACGTGTAACGGGGGTCCGGGCGGCCCGACCGACCCGCCGGGCCCGACCGATCCGCCCGGCGGCCGCGTCGACAACCCGTACGCCGGTGCCAAGGTGTATGTGAACCCCGAGTGGTCCGCCAAGGCCGCGGCCGAGCCCGGTGGCAGCAGAATCGCCGGCCAGCCGACCGGCGTCTGGCTCGACCGGACCGCCGCCATCGCGGGCGCGAACGGTTCCATGGGGCTGCGCGCCCATCTCGACGAGGCCCTGAGGCAGAAGGGCACCGGCGAACTCGTCGTCCAGCTGGTCATCTACAACCTGCCGGGCCGCGACTGCGCGGCGCTCGCCTCCAACGGCGAACTGGGCCCGGCCGAGATCGACAAGTACAAGACGCAGTACATCGACCCGATCGCGGCGATACTCGCCGACCCGAAGTACGCCGGGCTGCGGATCGTGAACACGGTCGAGATCGACTCGCTGCCGAACCTCGTCACCAACACCACACCGCGCCCCACCGCCACCCCCAACTGCGACACCATGAAAGCCAACGGCAACTACGTCAAGGGCGTCGGGTACGCGCTGAACAAACTGGGAGCGCTCCCAGGTGTCTACAACTACGTGGACGCCGGCCACCACGGCTGGCTCGGCTGGGACGACAACTTCGGCGCCTCGGCCGAACTCTTCAAGCAGGCGGCGACCGCAGAGGGCTCCAGCCTCGCCAAGGTGCACGGCTTCATCGTCAACACGGCCAACTACAGCGCGCTGAAGGAGGACCACTTCACCATCGACGACAGCGTGAACGGGGTGTCCGTACGGCAGTCCAAGTGGGTGGACTGGAACCGGTACACCGACGAGCTGTCGTACGCCCAGGCCATGCGGGCCAAGCTGGTCTCGCTCGGTTTCGACTCCGGCCTCGGCATGCTGATCGACACCTCCCGCAACGGCTGGGGCGGCACCGCCAGGCCCACCGCGCCGGGAGCACGGACCAGCGTCGACACCTATGTCGACGGCGGCCGTTACGACCGGCGCATCCACCTCGGTAACTGGTGCAACCAGTCGGGCGCGGGCCTCGGTGAGCGGCCCCGGACAGCCCCGGCCGCAGGCATCGACGCGTACGTCTGGATCAAGCCGCCGGGCGAGTCGGACGGCTCCAGCAAGGCCATCCCGAACAACGAGGGCAAGGGCTTCGACCGGATGTGCGACCCGACGTACACCGGTAATCCCCGGAACAACAACAACATGTCGGGGGCGCTGCCGAACGCCCCGCTCTCCGGGCACTGGTTCTCCGCCCAGTTCCAGGAGCTCATGAAGAACGCCCACCCGGCGCTGTAGCGCCACCGGCGCGGAAGGCGCCCCCGCACCACCGGCCGTGGACCGGTGGTGCGGGGGCGCCGTCACTCCCCGGCGTACGGCCGGCGCACCGGCCGGTGTCAGCCGGTGTGCGCGGGAGCCCAGTCGCCCAAGTAGGTCTCGCGCGTGTGCGCGCGGGCCCCTGCCGCCGTCAGTTGCGGCCGCTCGGCGGGGGTGATGACGCGGGCACCCGGCCCGTTGTTGCGGTACTCGGCGAAGCGCTGGTCCTGCCACGGGTGGGCGGCGCGCATGTTGGCGTACGGAACCGCGGCGTCGATGCCGGGGCCCAGCCAGGTCTCACGTACGACCAGGGAAGGCCAGGCGGTGGTATCGGAGCTCGGCACCCACGGGCGGGCGAGCTTGTACGCCCGGTCGGGTGCGGCGCTGGTGACGCGGCAGCGGGTGGCGAGGTAGCCGAGCGCCGTGGCCCTCGCCGTCGAGGGGGCGAAGACGAAGCCGTACGGGGTGAAGCCGACGTCCCGGTCGAGCGTGTGGAAGCGGCAGTCCTCGAAGACGGCGGTGGCCCGCCCGAAGACGAAGTCCACGTCGCCCTCGATGTGGCAATGGCTGTAGTACTGGCGGGCCGTGACGCCCAGCGAGCGCGTATCGGCGTACAGCGTGTCCTGGTGGCCGAGGAAGCGGCAGTGGTGGAACGCGCTGCGGTCGCCCAGCACGCGGATCGCGACCGCCTGGGTGCCCGAGGTGATGTCGGGGTGCTCGGCGCGCAGCCAGTCGTTGGCGAACGTGACCCGGCGGGCGGTGAAGCCGTCGGCCTGCACGAGGGTGGTGGCCGACCCGCCGGTCCCGTACGGCGTGCCGTCGGGCTTGAGCGTGCCCGCCGCGTTGTCGTACACGATGACGGTGTTCCGGGGGTCGGCCGCGGCCCCGAGCAGGGTGAGTCCGGTGCGGTCGGCGGGAACGGTCACTGTCTCGCGGTACGTCGCCGGGGCGAGCACCAGGGTCCAGCCTCCGCCGGCGGCCGCGGTGACGGCGGCGGACACGGTGGTGTGGTCGCCGCGGCCGTGCGGGTCGACGTAGAGGGTGCGGGGTCCGAGGCGCCGGGCCGGGGATCCGTAGGGGCCGAACGGCCGGGGGGCGGCGGAAGCGGGCCGGGCGTCGGTGAGCGCGACCGCGGCGCCCATGCCGAGGCCGGCGGCGGTCAGGAGTGCGGTGCGGCGGGTGGGGTGGGGGCGGGGCATGCGGGGCTTCCTTGGCGCGGAGGGGGCGGGGCTGTGGGCGGGGAGGTCAGCGCCGGCGGGGCGCGCCCGCCTTTCCGGTGACCAGCGCCGGGACGACCCGCGGGGCGTCGACCCGGGTGCGCAGCACCGGAGTCCAGCCCGCGCCCTCACGCAGCGGGTTGCCGGGGTTCGCGGCATTGTGCGCGGCCAGCAGATCCACCGGTGCGCCGTTGACGTGGTTGCCCTGCACGGTGACCGGCGCGTCCTTCCACTTCTTCAGGGTCTTCGCCGCACTCACGCCACGCGGCAGGGCGAAGGTGTTCTTCTCCGCCACCAGTTGGGACTCAAGACCGATGCCGAAGCTGTACGCGTACCCCTGCGCCGCGACCTCGAAGTGGTTGTTGTACGCGTCGACCTGGCCGAACCGCACGCGTGGCGCCCGCTCGACGACGTCGCGGAAGAGGTTGTGGTGGAGGGTGACCCGCAGTCGGCCCCGGTCGGTCGCACCCGCGCTGTCGCTGTTGCCGATCATCAGGGTCTTGTCGTGGTCGGTGAAGGCGTTCCAGGAGACAGTGACCAGGTCCGCGCCCCTGACGACATCCAGCTCGCCGTCGTGCTGCTGGAACAACTGGCCGTAGTAGAAGGGCTGTTCGCTGTCCGGTCGGCGCCCGTCGGTGAACGTGTTGTGGTCGATCCAGACATGCGTCGAGCCGTACACGACGAGGTTGTCGTACTCCGAGTTCCAGGCGCCGCTGTCCCCGTCCGTGGGGTCCCACTGCGGGAAGCAGTCGAAGGCGTCCTCGAAGGTGAGGCCCCGGACCACGACGTTGTCGGTGTCCTTGATCTGGAGGGACGCGCCGAGCAGGCGCGCGCCGCGCCCGAGGCCGATGATCGTCGTATTGGCCGGGACGTACGCCTTGATCTGTTCCGCCTGCGCGGCGGCGGAGGCGGCTCGGGCCTCCTCCTGCGGGCCGGAGGGCGGGGCGGTGCCCCAGGTTTCCGGGTCGTACGCCGCCAGATACGCCTCCAGGGTGTAACCGCCGGCGGCGAAGTCCTCGCAGCTCCGGCCGCCCATGCCGTCGAGCGTGCCGCGCACCTTGACGACCTTGGGCGCTTCGCCGCCGTCCTTGAGGGCCTGCTTGAACTCGTCCCAGGTGGTGACGGTGTACGTGTGTGCCGCGTCGGCCCCGGCACCGCCCGTGGTGCCGCCGTCGGCCGACGCCCACCCGTCGTTCGCCGGAAGGACGTGAGCCCCGCGCGCCGGAGAGGGATGAGCGGGCGCCGCCGGGGCGGCGGCGAGCAGGCCGGGTGTCAGCGCCGCGACGGCCAAAGCCATGAGGCGGGCAGGGGATGTGAGTCTGCGCATTTACGGCTCCTCGTGCCAGGTCAGCCAGGACTCGGGAATGTCCGCACTCAGGCGACGCAACTCGTGCGCGCCGAGTACCTGCTCGCTCCGCAGTGCTCGCGCCGTCATCCGGGCCACCTCGATGGCGCCGGGCGGATGGAAGTGGGTGTTGTCCGCCACGCCGTCGGGGTAGTTGGGTGACTCGCCCGGCTTCAGCCAGTGGAAGTACTTTTTGCTCGGCTCGGGCCCCAGCTTCTGCCACAGGGCGAGCGAGAGCGCGGCGATGTCCAGCAGCGGTACGTCATGCTCCGCCGCGAGCGCCCGTACGGCCTGCGGGTACGCGCCGTGCGTGGCCAGAGCCGTACCGGCCGCGTCGAACCGCCGGCGCTCCACGGATGTCAGCAGCACCGGGAGCGCGCCGCGGACCCGCGCCCCGGCGACGTACTGGAGCAGATGCTCCTGATAGCTCGTCCACGGTTCGGTGTACCGGGTGGGGTCTTCACGCTTCTGGTCGTTGTGACCGAACTGGATGAGCAGGAAGTCGCCGGGACGGATCGTCTCCAGAATCGGCGTAAGCCGCCCCTCGTCGATGAAGCTCTTCGAACTGCGGCCGTTCACCGCGTGATTGGCGACTTTGAGGTGCTCGTGGAGGAAGAAGGGGAGCGCCATGCCCCACCCCGTCTCGGGTGCGGCCGAGACGGACTTGTCGGCGGCGGTGGAGTCTCCGGCAACAAAGACAGTGCGCATACGGTGAGGTCCTCGGCTCCTTCGGGATTCCTGAGCGCCCGCCGGGGCCGACGGGGTGCCGGCTGCGGCGAGCGGCAGCGCGGCGGCGGTCGCCGCCAGGACGCGCCGACGGCTGATCACTTGTTCTGCTGCTTCCACTCGGCCTGCGCCTCGTTCAGCTCACCGGCGAGCTTGTCCAGGAATGCCTTCGGCGTCGACTTCCCGAGCAGGACCTTCTGGAACTCGGGCTCGTTGCCGGCCTTGGTGATCCCGTTCCAGTCGGGCAGGTAGTACGGAAGCTGCACGATCTTCGTGCTGCCGTCGGTGAGGGACCGGGCGGCGAGCTTCGTCGGCTCCGACTCGCTGATCCAGACGTCCTTCGCCGCGTCGGTGTTCGCCGGGATCGCGCCGGCCGCCTCGTTCCACTTGCTGTTCGACTCGTGCGACGCCGCGAACTCGATGAACTTCCACGCCGCGGCCTTGTTCTTGCTCGCCTTGAACAGGCCGAGACCGTCCACCGGGTTGGACACCTGGACGCGCACGCCGCCGGGCCCGGTCGGATTCGGGATGCCGGTGAACTTCTCCTCACCCAGCGCCTTCACGTGGTCCTGGTAGGAGCCGAGATTGTGGCTCAGCATCCCGATCGTGCCGGAGTCCCACTGGGCGACCATCTTGGCGAAGTCGTTGTTGACGTCGGCCTCGGGCGTCGTCTTCTTGTACAGCGCGACGTACTTCTCCAGCGCCGCGACGTTCTTCGGGTCGTCGACCGTGGTCTTGTCGCCGTTCCAGAACGTGGTGATGCCCGACTGCCCGTACATCGCGTCCAGCGCCTGGGCGACCGAACCGGCCCCGCCGCGAATCGTGTACCCGAAGGCGTTCTTGTCCGCGTCGGTCAGCTTCTCGGCCGCCGTGTAGAACGCGTCCCAGGTGGTCGGCGCGCCCAGCCCCGCGGCCTTGAACAGATCGGTCCGGTACCAGAGCGTGCCGTTGTTCGCGGACGTCGGTACGGAGTACATCTCGTCGCCGCGCCCGCCGGCGGTCCTGACGCCCTCCACCATCGAATCGACCAGCTTGCCGTTCAGCGCGGAGTCCTTGATCCGGGCCCCCACCGGCTCCAGCGCCTCCTGCGCGACGATGCCGGAGAGATACGCGGTGCCCACGCCCCCCACGTCCGACAGGCCGCCGCCGGCGATCGCCGTGTCGTACTTCGACTGCACATCGGTGATCGGGATCGGGACGTACTTGACCTTGATGTCCTTGTTCGCCGCCTCGAAGTCCTCGATGATCTCCTTCCAGACGGCGGTGCGGGGCCCGCCGTTGTTGTCCCAGAAGGTGATCTCGCCCTTGCCCGACCCCTCGTCCCCCGTGCTGCCGCTGCCGTCGTCGCCACAGGCCGCGGCCGTCAGAGCCAGCACGGTCGCCATGGCGACCGCGGCGGCAGTCCGCCCCCTGCGGTGCCTGGTGGACGTTCTCATGGGCTGCTCTTCTCTCTCGGTGTGCGTCATCGCGTCTCGCTCCTCGTGGGGTGTCGCGTGTCGTGTCGGGCGTCGGTGTCGGTCAGGCGTTGATACGGAAGTCGCTGAAGAGCGCTGTGCCGGCCGGCCCGGCTCCGGGCGGCGCCGTGGCGAACAGAGCGAGCTGCGCCCCGACCCAGCGCCACGGCACGGCGGCGAAGACCTCCCCCGAGGGACGCGGCCCGTCCCCCGTGTCGGCCGAGAACCGGCAGCGCGCCCCGGCCGAGACCTCGATCCGCAGCCGTGCCCGCCCTCCGTCGGGCACGGGCCGGCTGTACTCCGCGTCCCGTTCGCTGTCGGCCACCGTCTCGGCGTACCGGTGCACGAGCCGCAGGCCGCCGTCGGCGTCCCGCTCCAGGCCGATCCAGGAGAAGGCGTCACCCAGCACCGCGAACCCGGCCTTCGCCCCCACCGCCCGGCTGCCGGGCGTCAGGTCGACCGTCGCGGTGAACTCCGGTGCCGGGAACCGCTGCACCAGCACGTTCGCCACCCTGCGCAGGTCGTGCGCGTCGGCCGTCCGTACACATGTCGTCAGCAGCCCGTCGCCGGAGTGCGGCACGGTCCATCCGGCACGGGGTTCGGCCGTCCACTGCCACTGCCGCCCGTAGCGCCCGCCGGGAAAGCGGTCGTCGCAGACCGGGGCCGTGACGGGCTGCGGCGGCAGATCCGGCTTCCGGTGTACGGACACGGGTTCGCCCGCGTCGCCGATCTCCGGCCACCCCGCCTCGTCCCAGCGCATCGGCTGGAGGTGCACCACGCGCCCGTACGCCCCGCGCGCCTGGAAGTGCAGGAACCAGTCCTGCCCGGTCTGCGTGCGCACCCAGCCGCCCTGGTGCGGACCGTTGACCTCGGTGTGCCCCTGCCGCAGGACGACTCTCTCCTCGTACGGGCCGAAGAACTCCCGCGACCGCAGCGCCCCCTGCCAGCCGGTTTTGACCCCTCCGGCCGGTGCGAAGATCCAGAACCAGCCGTCGTGGCGGTACAGCTTCGGGCCTTCGAGGGTGAACCAGCCGGGGATCAGATCTCCGTCGACGATCACCTTCCCCTCGTCGAGCAGAGTGCGCCCGTCGGGGCTCATCCGGTGGCCGGTCAGCCGGTTCTTCACCCCCGAGCGGGACTTCGCCCACGCGTGCACCAGGTACGCCTCGCCGCTCTCCTCGTCCCACAGCGGGCACGGGTCGATCAGTCCCTTTCCCGCCTTCAGCAGATGCGGCTCGGTCCACGGCCCGCGGATGTCTCGCGCGCTGATCTGGTGGATGCCCCGGTCCGGATCCCCGTAGAAGATCCAGAACCGGCCGCCGCTGTACCGCAGGGACGGCGCCCACACCCCGCAGTCGTGGCGTGGCCCGTCGGGCTCGCCGGCGGGGTCCAACCGTTCCAGGGCGTGCCCGATCAACGACCAGTTCACGAGATCACGCGAGTGCAGCAGCGGCAGACCCGGCACCCGGCCGAAGCTGGAAGCGGTGAGGTAGTAGTCCTCGCCGACCCGCACCACGTCCGGATCGGACCAGTCACCGGCGAGCACCGGATTGCGGTACGTGCCGTCCCCCCGGTCGGCGGTCCACGCCCGGCTCACGCGCCCACCGCCTTACGGACGTACGCCGCCGCGGCCGCGCGGTCCAGGACGCCGTCGGCCACGACCGTGACCAGGCGGCGTACGACCGTCTCCCCGGCCGGGACGGGCAGCCGGTCCGCCCAGGCGAGCGCCGAACCCACTCCCGGATACTCACCGGTCCGTACGAACCACGGGTCGCGCCGGGTCCGCGCGGTCGCCCCGGCGAAGACCAGCGTCCAGCCGTCGCCCGCCAGGCCCAGCCAGTCGGCGGTCCGCCCGTGCACGGCGTCCTCGCCCTCCCCGGTCGCGGTGAACGCCAGCGGCGCCGCTGCCTGCTTGGGCGCCCGCCAGAAGAAGCCGCCGTACCCGGCGCCCGCCCGGCCGTTGGTGGCCGGGCTGCCGATGGACAGGTCGCCGCCCGAGGTGTTGGTGAGCGAGAACGTGAAGTCCAGCGCCCACGCCACGTCGTCCAGCTCGGTGGCGGCCACCGTGCGGTGCTCGCGCAGCAGCTCGTCCGTATAGTCCGGGCCGGCCCGCCAGCTCAGCTCCTCCACGAAGCCGTCCGGGTCGCGCAGCTTCCACCCCTGGTGCACCTGGGCACCGTGGTTGTCGAGCTCCACGGACCCCTGGCCGCGTACGTAGGTCCGCCCGCCCCAGAAGTTGGCGCCCGCCACATCGGGCACGGCGACCCCCGCCCCCAGATGATGGACGTGGTCGTCGGGCATCTCCTCGGTGACCGGCACTCCGCCGAGCGTCGAGACGGGATGCAGGTACGGGCGCTCCGAGAGCCGGGCGTCCAGCACGGGACCGAAGACGTAGCGGCCGACAGCACGTCCCGAACAGCGCAGGATCAGCGTGGAGTTCACGGTGTGCTCACCTCGGTGACGGGCATCCAGGGGACGCCCAGTTCGGAGAAGAGGGTCAGGGTCTCGGCGCTCGCGGCGACCACCTCGTCCACACCGGTCACGATCCGGCGCGGCGCCGACGACTCACCGGGCGCGGTGCGCCAGGCGGACGCCGGCAGCGGGGCCGGATCGGGAGCGAGCCGAATCGCTTCGACGACCCGCATGAAAGCGCCGGTGAGCTCCGGAGGCACCAGCAGCGGGACCTCCCCGGCGAGATGGCGGATCAGGTTCTCCAGCAGATCCGTCCTGCCGTACAGGACCTCCTCGGGGCCGTGCCCGGCGCGCTGCAACAGCACCCGGTCCTGCCTGTACCAGAAGGTGATCCGGCCGAGCTCGCCGTGGGCGACGACATACGGTTCGCCGGACCGCTCGGCGCACAGCGTCGCGGCGGCGGTGACCGGAAGCCCGCTCGTCGTCGTGATCCGTACACAGGACGTGTCGTCGGACTCGATGTCATGGGCGCGCAGCAGCTCCGACTCGATGCCCGCGACGTCCTCCGCGCGCGAACTCCCGCTCACGGCAAGGGCTGTGGCGACCGCGTGCGCCAGCGGATTGGTCAGCGCCCCGTCCACCACGTCCACGGCGCCGATACGGCGGCGGCCCGACCACGGGGCGCGGGTGAAGTACGCGGTGTCCCGCACCCAGGCCCCGGCGGCGCCCACGCCCAGCAGCCGGCCGATCGCCCCGTCGGAGATCAGTTCGCGGATCGCGGGGACGGCGTGCGAGCCCAGGGACTGGAAGCCGACCTGGCACACGGTGTCGGCCGACCGTACGCCTTCCGTCATTCGCTCGAACTCGGCGTACGACGGCGCGGGGGGCTTCTCCAGCAGCAGGTGCACACCGCGCTCCGCCGCCGCGAGCGCCAGGTCGGTGTGGGTGTGGATGGGCGTACAGACGATCGCTATCCGGGCGCCGGTGGAATCCAGCAGCGCCCCGAAGTCCGCGGACTGCTCAGGTGCGCCGAAACCTTCCAGCTCGTCGGCGGTCAGCGGCTTGAGCTCGCATATCCCCGCGAGCCGGGCGAGACCCAGCTGTTCGAGACGGCGGACGTTGACCAGATGGGAGCGGCCGTGACCGCGCGCACCGGCCAGTACGACGGGCAGGCTCATCCCTTCACCGCCCCCGCGCTGAAACCGGTGATCAGCCACTTCTGGATGAAGGCGAACACGATCACGACCGGTACGGCGGCGATGACACCGCCCGCGGCCAGCGCTCCCAGGTCCACACTGTCCGCGCCGATCAGGGTGTTGAGGCCGACCGGGATCGTCTGCTTGTCCTGCTCGCTGAGGAACATCAGGGCGAACAGGAAGTGGTTCCAGCTGTGCACGAAGGCGAAGGAGCCGACAGCGATCAGACCGGGCCGCAGCAGCGGCAGCACCACGGCGCAGAAGGCCCGGAAGCGCGAACAGCCGTCCACCCAGGCGGCCTCCTCCAGGGAGACCGGCACATTCTTGATGAAACCGCTGATGAGGATGATGGACAGCGGCAGCTGGAAGACCGTCTCCGCGATGATCACGCTCCCCAGCGAATTGATCATCTGGAGGTTCTTGAAGATCTCGAAGAGCGGTACGAGCATCAGCGCGCCCGGGATGAACTGCGAGCACAGCAGCACCAGCATGAAGCCGTTCTTGATCCGGAACTCGAACCGCGCCAGGGCGTAGCCGCCCGCCAGCGCGATCCCGGTCGTCATCACCAGCGTGGCGACTCCGACGATCATGCTGTTCTGGAAGAACATCCCGAAGCTGCGCTCGTTCCAGACCTTCTCGAAGTGCTCGAAGGTCAGCGGCCAGGGAATCAGCGCCGTGGATCCGGCGGGCCGCAGCGCGAAGAGCAGCATCCAGTAGAACGGGACGAGCGTGAAGAGCAGGTAGAGGGCGAGCGGCAGGTAGATCTGCCAGCGCGGTACGTCGTCGAAGGCCCGCTCGCGCCGCGACCCGCGCCCGCGCACGCGCCGGCCCGGCGGCGCGGGGGCGTGGGCGACGGCGGACGGTGACGCGGGGGAGGAGCCCATTTCCGCGAGTGCTGCGGTCACTTGGAGTCGCCTCCGAACTTGCTCAGACGCAGGTAGAGGATCGAGCAGAAGAGGAGAATCACGAAGGCGATCGTGGTCAGCGCCGACGCGTAACCGAAGTCGTGGCCCTCGATGCCGGTGTTGGCGACGTAGAGCGGCAGCGTGGTGGTGACGCCGGCCGGTCCGCCGCCGGTGAGGGTGTAGAGCAGGTCGACGTTGTTGAACTCCCAGACGCCGCGCAGCAGCGTGGCCAGGACGATCGCGTCCCTGAGGTGCGGCAGGGTGATGTGGAAGAACTGCCGTGCCCGGCCCGCCCCGTCGACCGAGGCCGCCTCGTACAGCTCCTTCGGAATGGACTGGAGGTCGGCGAGGATGAGGATCGCGAAGAAGGGGACACCGCGCCAGAGCTCGGCGACGACCGCCGCCCAGAACACGGTGCCGGTGTCGGAGAGCACCGAGGTGCCGTACGAGCCGATCCCCGCGTCCGCCAGATAGCGGCTGACGCCGGTGGACGGGTTGTAGAGCAGCATCCAGATGGTCGTGGTCAGCACCCCCGAAACGGCCCAGGGGGAGAAGACCATCGCGCGGGCGATGCCCCGGCCGATGAACGTCTGGTTGACCAGCAGCGCGAGGACGAGGCCGAGAGCGAGCTGCAGGCTCACCTGCACGACGACCCAGCGGGCGCTGAAGCCGAGCGTCGTCCAGAACTGCGGATCGTCGGTGAAGATCCGGATGAAGTTGTCGAAGCCCGCGAAGCCGTTGCGCCACGGCTTGGTGACGTTGTAGTCCTGCAGGCTGTAGTAGAAGACGCTGATGACCGGATAGGCGATGAAACCCAGCATCAGCAGGCCGGCGGGGGCGATGAGCAGATAGGGAAGACGGCGGGGTGGTGCTCCCGCGCGGCGACCCGGCGCCCTGGGCACTCTGGCCACGGCTGAGGCCATGACTGCTTCTCCGTTCTCGTGCGGGGGGAAAGCGCTTCGCGAATGGCGTTCGAGATGTCGGACAAAAAGAGATGGCGGTGGCGGGTCAGCCCGCGTAGGGGTCGGGCACTTCGCCCGGCCGCGACAGGAACGCGAAGTCGCACCCGGTGTCCGCCTGCGTGATCTGCTCGCTGTACAGCGCGCCGTAGCCCCGCTGGTACTTCGCGGGCGGCGGTGACCACTCGCTCCGGCGGCGCTCCAGCTCCTCGTCGCTCACCTCCAGGCGCAGCGACCGGGCGGCGACATCGAGGGTGATCGTGTCTCCCGTCCGTACGAGGGCGAGCGGCCCGCCGACGTACGACTCCGGCGCGACATGCAGCACACAGGTGCCGTAACTCGTGCCGCTCATCCGGGCGTCGGAGATCCGCACCATGTCGCGGACCCCCTCCTTGAGCAGGTGGTCGGGGATCGGCAGCATCCCGTACTCGGGCATACCGGGGCCGCCCTTGGGACCCGCGTTGCGCAGGACGAGCACCGTGTCGGCGGTGATGCCGAGGGAGGGGTCGTTGATGGTGCGCTGCATGGTCCGGTAGTCGTCGAAGACGACCGCGGGACCGGCGTGCCGGAGCAGGTGCGGCTCGGCGGCGATGTGCTTGATGACCGCACCGTCCGGGCAGAGGTTGCCCCGCAGGACCGCGACCCCGCCCTCGTCCGCGAGCGGGTTGGAACGCGGCCTGATCACTTCGCGGTTGTGCACCTGGGCACCGGCGAGCTGCTCGCGCAGCGAGTCGTGCGCCACGGTGGGCCGGTCCAGATGCAGTACGTCGGACAACTGCGCCAGGAACGCCGGAAGCCCGCCCGCGAAGTGGAAGTCCTCCATCAGGTACTGGCCGCCCGGTCGCAGGTTGGCCAGGACCGGCACCGTACGGGCGATCCGGTCGAAGTCGTCGAGCGTGAGCCGCACCTGGGAGCGCCCGGCCATCGCGATCAGATGAATCACGGCGTTCGTCGAGCCGCCCAGCGCCAGCACGGTGGCGACCGCGTCCTCGTACGCGGCCCGCGTCAGGATCCGCGAAAGCCTCAGATCGCGGTGTACAAGTCCGACGATCTGCCGGCCCGAGGCTGCGGCCATCCGGTCGTGCCCGGAATCCACGGCCGGGACGGAAGAGGCGCCCGGCATCGTGACACCGAGCGCCTCGGCCGCGGCGGTCAGGGTCGAAGCCGTCCCCATGGTCATGCAGGTGCCGGGGGAGCGGGCGAGTCCGTTCTCCAGCTCGGCGAGCTCGGCGTCGCCGATCAGCCCCGCCCGCCGGTCGTCCCAGTACTTCCACATGTCCGTACCGGAGCCGAGCACCTCATTGCGCCAGTGTCCCGGCAGCATCGGCCCGGCCGGCACGAACACGGCGGGCAGATCGACGGACGCGGCGCCCATCAGCAGCGCGGGCGTCGACTTGTCGCAGCCGCCGAGCAGCACCGCGCCGTCGACGGGGTAGGAGCGCAGCAGCTCCTCCGTCTCCATGGCCAGCATGTTCCGGTAGAGCATGGGGGTCGGCTTCTGAAAGGTCTCGGAGAGGGTGGAGACCGGGAATTCGAGCGGGAAACCCCCGGCCTGCCACACCCCGCGCTTCACCGCCTGCGCGCGGTCCCTGAGGTGAACGTGGCAGGGGTTGATGTCCGACCACGTGTTGAGGACCGCGATGACCGGCTTGCCCAGGTGCTCCTCGGGGAGGTAGCCGAGCTGGCGGGTCCTGGCGCGGTGACTGAACGACCGCAGGCCCTCGGTCCCGTACCACTGATGGCTGCGCAGACTTTCCGGATCCCTCACGCCGTCACTCCTGGGGTCACTCACGCGGACCACCCGGCTATCAGCTCCGCGATCCCGCCGCGCCGGTCCTCGGGCAGGACCCGGCTCGGTGCGCGTACGTCCCGCCGGCACAGGCCGAGGGAGGCAAGGGCCTCCTTCACGACCGTGACGTTGCCGGCGGACTGGCGTGCCGCCCGCAGCTCCTCGAAGGTGCGGATCTGCTCCCAGGTCTTCATCGCGGCGGGATAGTCCCCGGCGCGCAGCGCGTCGAGCATCCCCAGGGACACGGACGGTGCGACGTTGACCAGACCCGAGGTGAAGCCGGTCGCCCCGCCCGCGAAGTACGCGGGGGCGTACAGCTCCGCGAGCCCGGCGACCCAGACGAACCGGTCCAGACCCGCGTCCCGTGCGAAAGCGGCGAAACGCGCCGCGTCCGGCACGGCGTACTTCACCCCGACGACGTTGGGGCAGGCCTCGCCCAGCGCCGCCAGGCTCTCCCCGCTCAGCAGCGGGTTGCGGACGTACGGGACGATCCCGAGGCCGGGGACGGCCTCGGCGATGGCGCGGTGGTAGTCGGCCCAGCCGTCCTGCGAGACGTACGGATGGACCGGCTGATGCACCATCAGCATGTGGGCGCCGGCGTCACGGGCGTGCTCGGCGGCGGCGACGGCGGTCGGCACGTCGTGCCCGACGCCGACGACGACGGTGGCGCGGCCTGCCGCCTCGTCGATGGTCAGCTCGGTGACCGCGTTGCGCTCATCAGGGGTGAGGGCGTAGAACTCCCCGGTGTTTCCGTTCGGCGTCAGTGTCCGTACGCCGCCGTCCAGCAGCCTGCGGAGCAGGCGGCGGTGGGCGGTGATGTCGATGGAGCCGTCGGCGGCGAACGGCGTCACCGGGATGGCCACGACATCGGCGAGCGCGCTCCGCAGGCCGGAGAAGTCGGTGCTGGTCATGCGGGTTCCCCCTCCGGGAAGGCGCGCTGTACGAAGTCGGCGATGTGGGCGTGCAGGGCGCGGGCGGCGCCCTCCGCGTCGCCGTCGAGCGCGAGCCGCAGAATCTCCAGGTGCTCACCGGCCTCGCGCTGCCAGGACGGCACGGCGGCCCAGGCCACGGTGGAGACCAGGGCCGCCTGGTCCCGCACCTCGTCCAGCATTCTGGCGAGCAGCGGATTGCCGCAGGGCAGGTACAGCGCGCGGTGGAACTCCCGGTTCGCCAGGGAGCGTTCGGCCTGGTCGGTCGCTTCCTCGGCCCGCGCGAGGGCCTCGCGGGCGGCTTCCAGGGACGCCCGGGAAGTGATGGTGCGGCGCAGCGCCTCGGGTTCGAGCAGCAGCCGTACGTCGTACACCTCACGGGCCATGGTGGCGTCGACCGTCCGCACCGTGACGCCCTTGTACTGGTTCATCACGACGAGCCCGGTCCCCGCCAGAGTCTTGAGCGCCTCGCGCACCGGAGTCTTGGACACGCCGAACTGGGCGGCCAGTTCGGTCTCGACCAGGGCCTGGCCGGGGCTGAGACCGCCGGTGAGGATGGCGTGTTTGATCCCCTCCAGCACGTACTGCGTGCGGGAGGGGATCGGACTCGGAGCGAAAACCATGGGGACTCACATATCTCGCGTATCGCGTCTCATATATGACGTACGAAGTACGACGCGATGAAAGCTAGGTCCGCTCCGATGTTTCGTCAATGCTTCGAGCAGAAGAACTTCCGCTCAGGCGAGCCGAGTTGGCGTCAGGGCGTGTAGGCGCCCAGCAGCCGGTCGTACTCGGCCCTGGTCACCGGCAGCGCGGTGCCGTGCCTGGGGCTCGCCGGGAGCGCGAAGTTCTCCGACATCGTCCACCGGCCCGAGTCGAGGTCGGTGGTCTCGAAGGGGATGTAGCCCCGGCCGCCGAACTCGTCGATGAACAGGTACCACTTCTCCTCGGTGTTGGACTTGAAGACGGTCGGCCCCTCCCCGCGTGCGATCGAACCCTTGCCGATGCAGTCGGCGACGAAGTCGTACTCCGTGGAGCGCAGGTCGTCCGACTTCTCGGCGGTGATGAACTTGGAGCACGGTGTCGTCGAGGAGTTGTTCCGCTCGTCCTTCGTGAAGCGGTAGTAACCGCCGTCGTGCCGGATCACGGTCGAGTCGATGACCGAGTAGCCGGGGTCGTTCCAGACCTGGGGCTCGCTGAAGGTGTGGAAGTCGCGCGTGGTGGCGTACAGCATCTTGTTGTACGTGGTGCCGGTGTGCGCGGGGTCGTCGGCGGCGTAGACCTTGGACGCCCAGAAGACGACGTACGCGCCCAGCTTGTCGTCGTAGTACGCCTCCGGGGCCCATGTGTTGCCCGCCGTGTCGGGCGCGACCTTCACCAGGCGCTGCTTGGTCCAGTGGACGAGGTCGGTGGACTCCCACACCATCACGGACTTGCTTCCGGTGCGCTGCACCTGGTCCCAGCTGCCGCCGCTGCCGCCGTACATCCGCAGGTCGGTGGCCAGTTGGTAGAACTTGTCGCCCTCGGGGGAGCGGATGATGAAGGGGTCGCGCAGCCCCTTGGTGCCGAGGGTGGAGGTGAGCACCGGCTTGCCGCCGTTCAGGTCCTGCCAGTGGAGCGGGTCGTTGCCGCGGCTGAGGGCCATGCGGACCTGCTCGCCGTCGGCGGTTCCCTCGCCGGTGAAGTAACTGAAGGCGTAACCGGTGTACTTCCGCTTCTTCGGCAGCTCAGGAACGGTCGCCGTGAACGCGCGGCGGGTATGGGCCTCGCCACGGGTGACGGTCGCGGTCAGCCGCACGTAACGGGTTCCCTTGCCGTGCTTCGGCCGGTGCACGAGACCGGTCGCGTCGACGACGGCGGGATCGGCGGATGCCCAGCGGACGGCGGTGCGGTGGGTGCCGGTGGTGGGGAGGGTGAGGTTTCCGCGTACGTCGTCGAGGTTGTGGACGGTGAGGTCGCGGGCGGCGGTGACGGTGGCCGTGGTGTCGTCATCGGCGGGCGGCCCGGCGGCGTGAGCGGAGCCGGCGGGTGCGGCGGCCAGGCCGAGGATCAGGGCCAGCAGGGGCAACAGGGGGCGGATTCGGGGGCGTAGCAAGGGGAGTCCTCTCGGGTGGGTGACGGTTGGGTGGGGGCGGGCGGGCGTGGGGGCGTCGTCGGGTGGCGGTGGCGGTAGCTGCGGCTGCGGTGGTGGCTGCGTCTGCGGCGGGCGGTCCCCTGCGGGGCTTTTCCCCTCCCCGCCTCTTCCCGACCTGGGGCAGGCCCCAGACCCCGGACGCCCTCCGGGCGTGTCCTCAAACGCCGGACGGGCCGGGCAGCCGGGCAGCGTTCATCGAGGAGCCGGCGGGAAACCGGCCCGAGGCAGCCCGCCGCCGGAGGGCCGCGCCCTGGTTGCCGGACCGCGCCTCGGCGCCAGGTGCCGGATCTGGCACCCGTAACCCACCCCCACAGCCCGTCCGGCGTTTGAGGACCGGGGCCTGGGGCGGAGCCCCAGCAACCCCCGGTCCACCCCAGCCCGTCCGGCGCTTGACGACCGGGGTCTGGGGCGGAGCCCCAGTTCGGGAAGGGGCGGGTAGGGGAAATACCCCGCAGGGAGACGCCGCCGCCCCCGGACTGTGCCGGACGCTAACCCCGCCCCCAACGCCCCGGCAAGGCCCCGGACGAAACCCGTTCGGAATGAAGAGCGGTGTTCGGGATATCGGACGCCAGATTCTCCAGCCCCACCCGCCCCAGGGACTGGTGCCCGCGCCGGACCGCCATTACCGTCTCGGCTGCACAGAGTCTCGTACGACGTTCGAAGTATCGAACCACCCCGCTAGGAGGCCACAGTGAGTGACCGTCACACACCTACCCGCAGGACCATGCTGAGAGGCGCTCTCGCCCTGGGCGCGGCCGCCGCCGCCACGACCACCCCCGCCCACGCCGCCGGAACCGCCGCCCCCGCCAACCCCCTCGTCCGGCAGCGTGCCGACCCCCACATCCACCGCCACACCGACCGGCAGTACTACTTCACCGCCACCGCACCCGAGTACGACCGGATCATCCTGCGCCGTTCCCGTACCCTCGCCGGCCTGGCGACGGCCCAAGAGGCCGTCATCTGGCGCAGGCACACATCCGGTGACATGGCCGCACACATCTGGGCGCCCGAGATCCACCACATCGACGGCGCCTGGTACATCTACTTCGCCTCCGCGCCCGCCGACGACGTCTGGAAAATACGCATCTGGGTGCTGGAGAACAAAAACCCCGACCCCTTCCGCGGCACCTGGACCGAGAAGGGCCGTCTCACCACCGCCTGGGACACCTTCTCCCTCGACGCCACGACCTTCACCCACCAGTCCCACCGCTATCTCGCCTGGGCGCAGCACGAACCCGGAATGGACAACAACACCGGCGTCTTCCTGTCCCGGATGGCGAACCCCTGGACCCTCAACGGCCCCCAAGTCCGCCTCACCACACCGGAGTACGCCTGGGAGCGCATCGGGTTCAAGGTCAACGAGGGGCCTTCGGTCATCCGGCGCAACGGCCGCCTCTTCATGACGTACTCCGCGAGCGCGACCGACGCCAACTACTGCCTCGGCCTGCTCACCGCCGACGAGAACGCCGACCTGCTCGCCCCCGGAACCTGGAAGAAGTCCCCGGTGCCGGTCTTCACCAGCAACGACACCACCGCCCAGTACGGCCCCGGCCACAACTCCTTCACCGTCGCCGAGGACGGGCGCACAGACGTCATCGTCTACCACGCCCGCCAGTACAAGGAGATCACCGGCGACCCGCTGCACGACCCCAACCGCCACACCCGCATCCAGCGCCTGCGCTGGAAGGCCGACGGCACCCCGGACTTCGGCGTGCCCGTTCCGGACGGCCCGGTCCGGCTCCTCGGCGGGGGGCGTTCCTGATGCGCCGAACGGGCACCGCGGGCGTGCTCGCCCTGGCCACCGTCGCGGCGCTCGCCGCCGTACCCGCCCACGCCGCCGCACCCGTCCCCGGCGGGGAGCTGTGCACCCCCGCCGCCTGTCATGTCGACGTCGCCCCCGGCACGTACCACGTCACCGTCACGCTCGGCGGCGCGGAGGCGGGCAGTACCTCCGTCACGGCCGAGACGCGCCGCGCCCTGCTCCCCGAGACGCCCACCGCCCCCGGGCAGCGGATACGCCGTACCTTCACCGTCGACGTACGTGAACCCGAGGGCGAGCCCACGGGACCGGCCGGCAGCTCCGGTCTCGATCTCGTCGTCGGTGGTACGTCGCCGAAGCTCGCCGGGCTGCGCGTCACCCCCGCGCCGGGCGCCCGCAAGATCGTCCTGGTCGGCGACTCGACGGTCTGCGACCAGCCGGGCGCGCCGTACGCGGGCTGGGGGCAGCACCTGCCCCAGTACCTCGGGCGTGGCCTCGCCGTCGCCAACTACGCGGACTCCGGGGAGAGTACGCAGTCCGTGCTCGACAACCCCGCGCTTTTCCCGGCCGCCCTGGCGCGCGTGCGCCAAGGCGACCTCGTCCTGGTCCAGCTCGCCCACAACGACAAGCAGACCCCCGCCGCCACCTACCGTGCCAACCTCGCCCGCATGGTCGACGCGGTACGGGCCAAGGGTGGCCGGCCCGTTCTCGTCACCCCGGTCGTGCGCCGCTGGTTCAACGCCGACGACACCCTGAACAACGGCACCGCGCTCCTCGTCAACGGCCTCGGCGTCGACCTGCCCGCCGAGATCCGCGCCCTCGCGGCCGATGCGGACGTACCGCTGATCGACCTGACGGCCCTCACCAAGCGGCGCGTCGAGGAACTCGGACCCCAGTCCTCCAAAGCCCTGTATCTGTACGACGAGAAGCGCGACAACACCCATACGTCCGTGCGCGGTGCCACCGAGTACGCCGCGCTCGTGGACGGTGAACTGCGTGCTCAGGGCCTGATCCGCTGACCACGCGGGCCGCCGCCGCGCCGAATCGCTTCCGCTGCTCCAGCTGCCCAAACCGTTGACGGGCCCTGTGGGCACTCGTACATTGCCCCAGCAAGCGCTTTCCTAAAACGATTCAATCGTCAGAGCGAAGAGGTGAACCATGCGCACGTCCAGGCATGTTGAGAGGCGTACGTTCCTCAAGGCGGCCGGAGCCTCACTGGCGACCGTCGGGCTGACAGCGGCAGGCTGCGGGGGCGGAAGCGGTTCGGCCGGCGGTGGGCCCGTCACCATCAGGTATGCCTGGTGGGGCGCCGATGACCGCGCCAACAGGATGAACCAGGCCGTCGCGCTCTTCGAGAAGAAGCACCCGAAGATCAAGGTCAAGACGGACTTCCAGCCCTACGTCGACTTCTGGAAGAAGTTCAACACCCAGGCGGCGGGCGGCAACCCGCCGGACGTCATCCAGAACGCGGTGACCTTCCTGCGCAAGTACGAAGCTCGCAATGTGCTGCTCGACCTGAAGCCCCAGGTGCAGGCGGGCAACCTCAGCACCGACAACTTCCGCGCCGGCCTGGAGAAGTTCGCCGAGATCGACGGCAAGCTGCTCGGCCTGCCGGTCGGCTCGAACTCGATGGGTTACATCATCGACGAGAAGGTCTACGAGAAGGCCGGTGTCACACCGGCGTTCGGCTGGACCTGGGACGACTGGTACGCCGGTCTGCGGAAGATCAAGAGCAGGACCGGCGTCGCCGGCGACTCGGGCCCGCACTCGATCATGTACTACTACGACCTGAAGCTGCGGCAGCAGGGCAAGGCGTTCTTCACCGAGAACGGCCTCGGCTTCCAGGAGAGCGACCTCGAGGCCGAGTGGACCGAGGCGATGAAGCGGATCCGGTCCGGCATCTACACCGACCCCAAGAAGGCCGAGCAGATCAAGCCCAAGGCCGCGACCGCCGGAGCCCTTTCGGCAGGCGAGTTCACCTGGGACAACTTCACCGTCCGCTACGCCGCCGAAGGCAAGAGCTCGTACGGCATCGCGCCCATACCGACGACCGACGGCAAGAAGACCGGCCAGTACCTCGGCTCGCTGATGCTCAGCGGCACCGCCAGGACCAAGCACCCCAAGGAGGTCGCCACCTTCATCAACTTCATGGTCCACGACCCGGAGGTCGGCCGGATCATGGGCTACGACCGCGGCGTCCTCTCCACCACCGAGCAGTTCGAAGCCTTCGAGCCCACCGACAAGGTGAGCAAGCAGATCTCGGCGTACGAGACGAAGATCGCCGAGTCGGGCGTCCTTGAGCCCATCACCCCGCACCCCGCCGGTGCCGATGTCGTCGAGGCGGCCTTCCTGCGCCTCGCCACCGAAATGAGCCTGGACAAGGCGTCACCGGGCGAGGCGGTCGACAAGCTCTTCTCGGAGGCGAAGACGGCCTTCACCTCGAACGCCTGAGGGGACCGGCAGTGACGCACACCGTTCACCCCCCGCCCCCGCCGGCCGCCCGCGCCGAGCCACCCCCGCCCGGTCGCGGGCGCCGCGCACCGCCCGCCGCCGAACAGCGGCGCACCGGCCGCCGGGAGAACCTGGCGGGCTACCTCTTCATGTCGCCCTGGATCGCCGGCTTCCTGCTGCTCACGGCAGGTCCCATGGCGGCATCGCTCTACTTCGCCTTCACCGACTACAACCTCTTCGACACACCCCAGTGGGTCGGCCTCAAGAACTTCAGCGACATGTTCGCCGACCCCCGCTGGCAGAAGTCGGTCGAAGTCACGCTCAAATACGTCGTCATCGGCACGCCGCTGAAACTCGTCGCCGCACTCGGCGTCGCCCTGCTGCTCGCCCAGAGCCGCCGGGGCCAGGCCTTCTACCGGGCGGCGTTCTACGCCCCGTCGCTGATCGGCGCCAGCGTCTCCATCGCCGTCGTGTGGCGGGCGATCTTCACCGACGACGCCGTGGTCGACCGTACGCAGCAGCTCTTCGGCATGAACGCCGGCGGCTGGGTCGGCGACCCCGACATGATCCTGTACGCCCTGGTCGCGCTCACCGTCTGGCAGTTCGGCGCACCCGTGGTCATCTTCCTGGCCGGGCTGAAGCAGGTACCGCGCGAGCTGTACGAAGCCGCCGAGATGGACGGTGCCGGGCCCTGGCGCCGCTTCTGGAACATCACACTGCCGATGATCTCGCCGGTGCTCTTCTTCAACGTCCTGCTGGAAACCATCCACTCCTTCCAGATCTTCGGCTCGGCGTACATCCTCGGCGGCCAGGGCAACCCCTGCGGACCCGCCGACGCCACGCTCGTCTACACCTGTTACCTCTACCAGCAGGGCTTCGAGAACAGCCGGATGGGCTTCGCCTCCGCCATGGCCTGGATGCTGCTGATAGCGGTCGGCCTGGTGACGGCGGTGCTGTTCTGGTCGCAGAAGCGCTGGGTGCACTACGAGGAGAACGCCCGGTGACTCTGACTCTCGACCCAGGCTCCACCCCCACTGCGCAAAGCCCGCGCGGACGAGCCGGATCGCTCGGCTGGCATCTGGGGGCGCTGGCGGTGCTCGCCGTCGTGCTCTACCCGGTGATCTGGGTGCTCGGCGGCTCGTTCAAGCCCGGCAACGAGATCATCGGCAGTCTCCAGCTACTGCCGACCGACCCGATCGTGGCCAACTACACGCGGCTCACCGAAGGCATCGCGGGCATCCCCGTCTCCACCTTCTTCATCAACTCCACGGTGCTCGCTGTGGGTTCGGTCGGCGGAGTGCTGATCTCCTGCTCGCTGGCGGCCTACGCCTTCTCCAGGATCAGATTCGCGGGGCGGAACCTTCTCTTCGCCCTGATGATCGGCACGCTGCTGCTGCCGTACCACGTACTCATGATTCCGCAGTACGTGCTGTTCCAGAAGCTGGAACTCATCAACACGATGGTTCCGCTGCTGCTCGGCAAGTACCTCGCCGTCGACGCCTTCTTCGTCTTCCTGATGGTTCAGTTCATGCGGAACCTGCCGAAGGTACTGGACGAGGCGGCGCGGCTGGACGGCTGCGGACACTTCCGGATCTACTGGTCGATCGTGCTGCCGCTGTGCCGGCCGGCCCTGATCACCAGCGCGATCTTCACCTTCATCAACGCCTGGAACGACTTCATGGGCCCGTTGCTCTACCTCAACGAGCCGGAGAAATACACCGTTTCGCTGGGGCTGAAGATGTTCGTCGACCAGGACGCCGTCGCCGACTACGGCGGCATGATCGCCATGTCGCTGGTGGCGCTGCTCCCCGTCCTGGCGTTTTTCCTCGCCTTCCAGCGCTACCTCATCGACGGCATGGCCACGTCCGGGCTGAAGGGCTGAGCGATGGCGACCCGCTTCCACGAGCGTTTCGGGGTCTTCGCCGAGTGCCTGCTCACCGGCGTGTGGATCGCGCTCTGCTCGCTTCCGCTGGTGACCGGGCCCGCGGCGCTCGCCGCCGGCTCCCGGCACCTGCGGCGCCACCTGTCCGGCCAGGAGACGGCCGGGTGGCGGGAGTTCGCCGCCGACTTCCGCGCTGCCGGCCGCCGGGGCTGGGCCGTCGGCCTGGCCGGATGGGCGGCCGCCTGGCTGCTGTGGCTGGACCTCGCGGCTGTACGGGCCGGCCTGCCCGGCGGCGGCCTCGTCGCCGCGGTGGGCATCCTCGCGTTCATCGGCTGCGCGGTCGCGGGGCTGCGGGCGGCCGCCGGCTGGGAGCCCGGCGCGTCCTGGCGCGTCCTGCTGGGGGCGGCAGGACGGCGTACGGTCCTTGACCCCGCCGGATCGCTGCTGATCGTCTGCGGCTTCGCGGTCGTCGCCGCCTCCGCCTGGTTCGCGGCGCCGCTGGCGGTTCCCGTGATTGGCGCGGTCACGGCAGCGGCGGTCGCCGTGGAGCAGCGGTACGCCTCCCGCTGAGCCCCGCCCTCTTCTCTTTCTCGTACACACACATCGCCTTACGCAACCGGAAGGGCACAACGATGTCTCCGATCCCCCGCAGGTCCCTCCTCAAGGCGGCAGCGGCGGCCGGCGCCGCCGCCCAGTTCAGCTGGGCTCTCGGCGCGACGAACGCCCACGCCGCGCCGAGAGCCGATCCCGCTGACGCAGCCGCGGACCCGGTGACCCTGAGCTGGCTGGAGGAAGCGGGTCTCGGAGCCGCGCCCGGTTCCACTCTCGGCGTGCCCTGGCCGAAGGGCGCGTACGACAAGGACCAGACCTTCGCTCTGACCACCGCCGACGGCAAGGCCGTACCCGTCCAGTCCTGGCCCCTCGCCCACTGGCCCGACGGCTCGCTGAAGTGGACCGCGCACGCCATCGGCTCCGAGACGACCGCCGCCTCCTTCACCCTCAGCGCCGGGGCCCCGGCCGCGCCCGCCCGTGAAGTCACCGTGTCCAGCGGCGGCGGGACCATCGACGTCTCCACGGGTGTGATCACGGCGAAGATCGGCAAGAGCGGTTCCGCTCTCGTCAAGTCCGTCACCCGGGGCGCCACCGAGATCGCGAAGAACGGCCGGCTCGTCCTCCTGCGCCAGGGCGAGATCGAGGACGGCGACCAGGGAAACGCGAAGTACGAACGCTTCGAGAGCGCGATAGCCGAGGCAGAGGTGGAACAGGACGGGCCGGTCCGCGCCGTCGTCCGCATCGACGGCAGACACCGCCGCGGCAACCGCGCCTGGCTCCCCTTCTCCGTCCGGCTCTACTTCTACGCGGGCGCCGAGTCGTTCCGCATGGTGCACACCATCACGTACGACGGCACCCAGGAGCCCGGCAGGGCCAGTGGCGACTTCATCCGCGGTCTCGGGGTCCGCTTCACCGTGCCGATGCGCGACGAGGCGTACGACCGGCACATCCGCATCGGCGGCGACGGCACGGGCCTGCTGCGCGAAGCCGTCAAGGGCGTCACGGGACTGCGCCGCGATCCGGGGGCCGCCGTGCAGGCCGCGCAGTTCGAGGGCAGGAAGCTGCCCGACCCGGCCACCTGGGACCAGCGCGTCACGAGTCGTCTGCATCTGATCCCCACCTGGGGCGACTACACCCTCAGCCAGCTCTCCGCCGACGGCTTCACCCTGCGCAAGCGCACCAAGAAGGGCCACGGCTGGATCCCGGCCGGCGGCGGGCGCCGGGCATCAGGCTTCGGATACGTCGGCGGGGCGAGCGGCGGACTCTCCTTCGGGCTGCGCGACTTCTGGGAGAAGCACCCCGCCGGACTCGACGTCCGCGGCGCGCACACCGACGAGGCCGAGGTCACGCTCTGGCTCTGGTCGCCGGAGGCCCCGCCCATGGACCTGCGCTTCTACCACGACGGCCTGGGGCAGGACACGTACGCCGAACAGCTCGAAGGCCTCAACATCACCTACGAGGACTACGAGCCCGGCTTCGGCACCCCGTACGGAATCGCCCGTACGAGCGAACTCCTCTTCTGGGCCCACGACTCCACACCGGACGCCGGGACCCTGGCGGAGGAAGTGACGGCCGTCCGCACCCCGCCCCAGCTCGCCGCCCCGCCCAAGCAGCTGATCAAGGCCAAGGTCTTCGGCGGCCTTTTCTCCGAGCCCGACCGCTCCGTGCCCGCCAAGGCGAAGATCGAGGACCACCTGGACTTCCTCTTCACCTACTACCAGGACCAGGTGGAGATGCGGCGCTGGTACGGCTTCTGGGACTACGGCGACATCATGCACAGCTACGACCCGGCCCGCCACCAGTGGCGCTACGACGTCGGCGGCTACGCCTGGGACAACTCCGAGCTCTCGCCCGACCTCTGGCTCTGGTACGCCTACCTGCGCTCCGGCCGCGCCGACATCTTCCGCTTCGCCGAGGCCATGACCCGCCACACCGGCGAGGTCGACGTCTACCACCTCGGCACCTGGGCGGGCCTCGGGACCCGGCACGGGATCCAGCACTACGCCGACAGCGCCAAGCAGCAGCGGATCGCCAACACCACCTACCGGCGCTTCTACTACTTCCTCACCGCCGACGAACGCACCGGCGATCTCATGCACGCCAACGTCGACTCCGACGAGACGTTCCTCGCCCTCGACCCGATCCGCAAGATCCGCACCGAGCCGTACACGCCCGACCGGCACGCCCTGTCCATCGGCTTCGGCACCGACTGGAGCGGCCTGGTGTCGGCCTGGCTGACCGAGTGGGAGCGCGGCGGCCCCAAGGCGGCGAAGGCCAAGGCGCGGGTGCTGTCCACCATGGAGACGATCGCCGCCCAGCCCAACGGCTTCGTACAGGGAAGCGGCCTGTACGACCTGGACACGGGCCGGTTCGCCGTCGAGAAGGAGGCCAAGGTCGGCGTGTCGCATCTGTCGGCGGTCTTCGGGCTGAACGAACTGTGCGCCGAGCTGATCGATCTGATCGACATGCCGCAGTTCAAGGCGGCGTATCTGGACTACTGCCGTTACTTCAACGCCACCAAGGCCGAACAGGCAGCCCGCTACGGCACCAACTTCGGCTCGCTGATCCTCTTCCAGGGACATTCGCGCCTCGACGCGTACGCGGCTGTCCAGACGGGCGATGCGGAGCTGGCCGAGCGGGCGTGGGAGAAGTTCTACAACAGCGACGGCTACAAGGAGTCGTCGCCGTGGAGGACGGAGAAGGTGAGCGGGCCCGTCACGCTGGTGCCCGGCAGTGAGGCGAACTGGGTCTACACCAACGACACCGCCCTGTACGGACTCGCCGCGATCGAGAACCTGGCGCTCGTGGGGGACCGGATGCCGTAAAGGCGTGGAGGCGGCGGAACCGGCTGCCGGCCGGTTCCGCCGCCTCCTCAGTTCTCGTCCGTCACTTGTAGATGATGTCCGAGGACGCGTACTTGCAGTGGGTGCTGTCCGGACCCGATCCGTTCGTGGTCGGCTCGGCGCCCGTGTTGTTCCCGATGTACTTCTGGCACGGCACGATCTTCCTGCCGCTGTCGCCGATGATCGTGATGTTGCGCAGTGTGGTGCTGTCGCCGTAGTTGGTGTTGATGCCGACGAGCCGCGAGCCCGGGTAGGTCACCTCGATGTTGGTGAAGGCCGAGGTGCGCTTGTACTGGGTCGAGCAGTTGCCGCAGGAGCGGTAGAGCGTCTTGAAGTCCTGGACCGCGAAGTTCGAGACGTTCAGCTTGCCGCCGCCGTTGTGCTGGAAGACCTTGTCCGCGGCCTTCTTCGCACCGCCGCCGGTCACCGTGTAGACGGCGGAGTTCCCGCCCCTGAAGGTGGCGGCGTCCTCGCCGACGTCCTCCCACCAGACGTTCTGCAGCGTGCAGCTGCCCTTGCAGTGGATGCCGTCCGCGCCGGGCGCGCCGATGATGACGTTCTTCAGCGTCGCGCCGTCGGCGAGCTCGAAGATCGGGTCCTGGCCCTCCTCCTGGCCGTCGCCGGCCAGCTCACCGGAGCCGTAGTACTTCTTGAGGCCGCCGTCCGTGACGCCGGAGACGGGGATGGTCTTGGGCACCGCCTGGCTGCCGTTGGGTGTCGGCCAGGTCGCGGCGGAGGCGGTGGGCGCCAGGGTGGTGATGCCCAGGACGCCGACGGTCAGCGCCACGGCGCTCACACGTCCTATGGACCTCTTCTTGTGCTGGGTACGCATGGGGGGTGTTTCCTCTCGGAATGGAACCTGATGGAACATCACGGGGTGTACACGGACGGCCGCGGCGCTGTGGGCATGCCGCCGCCGATGAAGAAGCTGGTGTGCGGGGGCTGGTTGTACGCCGTGTTCTGCCAGGCCAGGCCGGTGCGGTACATCGGGTCGTGCAGCAGCGTGGTGATCCGCGTGCTGGTCTGATGCGGGGTGGAGTAGATCCGCAGCGCCGTGTTGTCCGACGTACGCCAGACCACCTCCTCGCGCCAGTCGCCGATGATGTCGCCGGAGAGTGCGGGGGTGGCCTTGCTGCCGTTGTTGGACGAGACCGAAGAGCCCGTCAGCAGCCGCGTCTCGCCGCCCGTGCCGTACTTGTCGATACGGGTGCCGTCGAGGAGCTCGCGAGTGGTGTCGCCGTCCCACCAGCTCACGAAGTTGATGCTGGACGGCTCGCGGTCGAGCGAGCCGCCGGTGGCGGACCGCAGTGTGGTGTCCGACGCCGACCACGACTCGGCGCCGGCCGACCCCGCGTAGATGTCGGCGGAGACACCACGGCCGTTGTCGCCGCCCGTCGCGGTCTGCCACAGGACCTGTCCGGTACGGGCGTCGGCCATCCAGGAGCTGGGCTTGGAGCTGTCCTCGGACACCTTGAAGTACTCCAGCCCGGCGCGGGACGGGTTCAGGTCTCCGACATGCCCGGCGTCGCCGTGGCCGAACTTCGTCGTCCACAGCCCGGACCCGTTGTCGTCGACGGTCATCGCCCCGTAGACGACCTCGTCCTTGCCGTCGGCGTCCACGTCCGCGATGGACAGGCTGTGGTTGCCCTGCCCGTCGTAGCCCTTGCCCGCGTTGGTCGACGCGCTGGAGTCGAAGGTCCAGCGCCGCGTGAACTGCCCGCCCCGCCAGTCCCAGGCGGCGATCACGGACCGCGTGTAGTACCCGCGCGCCATGATCAGCGAGGGCCGGGTGGCGTCCAGGTACGCCGTCCCCGCGAGGAAGCGGTCCACCCGGTTCCCGTACGAGTCGCCCCAGGACGAGACCGTCCCACGGGCCGGGACGTAGCCGACGGTGCCCATCGCCGCGCCGGTCTGCCCGTTGAACATGGTCAGGTACTCGGGCCCGGAGAGGATGTAGCCGCCGCTGTTGCGATGATCGGCGCTCGCGGAGCCGATCGTCGTTCCGCGGCCGTCGACGGTCCCGTCGGCGGTCTTCATGGCCACTTCGGCCTTGCCGTCACCGTCGTAGTCGTACACCTGGAACTGTGTGTAGTGCGCGCCCGAGCGGATGTTGCGGCCGAGGTCGATCCGCCACAGCCGGGTGCCGTCCAGCTTGACGCCGTCGATGATGGTGTTGCCGGTGTAGCCGGACTGCGAGTTGTCCTTGGCGTTGGTCGGCTGCCACGTGAGCACGAAGTCGAGCGCGCCGTCCCCGTCGAGGTCGCCGACGCTCGTGTCGTTGGCCTCGTAGGTGTACGCCACCCCGTCCGGCGTCCGGCCTCCGGGCGGCGGGGAGATCGGCACGTCCTTGTAGCCGGCGCGGAACTGCACGGCGTGTACGGAGTCACCCTGCTCCACGCCGTTCACGACCGCGCGCACCGTGTAGTCCGCGGAGTTGGGGGCTCCGGAGTGGAAGTAGTTCGTCGAGCCTGTCACCGGCGTGGAGTTGACCTTCGTACCGGCGCGGTAGACGTTGAACGAGACGTTGTCCGGGTCAGTGCCCAGCCAGCGCCAGCTGACCAGATTGCCACTGCCGTTGTGAACGCTGACCACTCCCCGGTCGAGTGCCTCGACCTGGCGGGCGGGCCCGGCGGCGCCGGCCTCCGTCGAGGACAGCGAGACCAGACCGCCCGCCGCGAGCACTGCGGCCAGGAGCGCGCTGACGGAAACGCGGGTGCGGGTGGTGGGTCTGCGCCGGGGGCTGCGCTGGTGTCCTGCTGGTGGTGTCATGGACTACTCCTGCGGGATGGGGGGTACCGCCGCACTCCAGTTGCCGCAGGGTTACGGAAAGGTTGCCGCCTCCAGCCGCGTCGTGCGCTCTGCTGAAACCATTCAGGAACCAATGTCCACGCGGTGGCCGCCGGGCTCCGCACCGGCCGAACTACTGGATCTTCCCGGCTCCCGCCCCGTTCGTCACCGAGGCGACGACGGATGACGCGGGCTCCGCGGTGTAGCTGTAGGGCGGTGTGGTGAACGATCCGGGGCGGGAGATCTCGGTGGCCGCGCCGCCGAGATCGTTGCCGCGCAGGACGGCGTACCCGTCGATGTCGCTGCTGCGGCTGGTGGTCACGGCGACCTTCGTCGTACGGAAGACGTTGTTCTCGACGAGCATCTGGGCGCCCATGCGGGAGTGCACGGCGGTTTCGGCGCCCTCGACGTAGTTGTCGTAGAAGTGGCCGGTGCCGAAGCGCAGGCTGGGGATGCGCGAGTAGACGTTACGGAAGTGGTTGTGGTGGTACGTCACGCGCAGATGCCCGGTGTCCTCCGCGGCGTTGTTGTCGCTGTGACCCACCAGGGAACCCTTGAAGTGGTCCTTGAACGTGTTCCAGGAGACCGTGACGTGGTCCGAGGCGTGCGTGATGTCGAGCAGGCCGTCGTAGTAGTCCTTGTCGCCCTGGTTGCGGTCCGCGGAGAAGGAGTTGTGGTCGATCCACACCTTCGTGGACTTCTGGACGGTGATGCCGCCGGCGGGCGCGACGGGTTTGCTGATGTTCAGGTTGCGGACGACGACGTTGGTCTCCTCCTTGATCCGCAGCCCGCCGCCGGTGAGTCCCGAGCCCGCGCCGGCGCCCACGACCGTGGTGTTGGATCCGATGTCGACCTGGCCGGAGAGGGATATCAGTCCACTGACACGGACGGTCTTGGGGCTGTCGCCGCTGACGGCCGTTCGCAGAGCGGCGAGGGTGGAGACGGTTACGGGGGCGGCGCTGCCACCGCCGGTGGTTCCGGCGCCGAAGCCGACGGGGGCGGTCTCGGCGGCCGCGGCGGGCTGGGGGAGAGCGGCCGTGGCCGCGAGTACGGCTGCGGCGGCCATGAGTGCGAGTCGATGAGTACGCATGCGGATGCGTCCCTTCCAGGTGCCTTGGAGTGGTGGGGGGGAGCGATTGAACTCGCGTCGAACTCGGTTCTGCGACCTGGCTGATGTTCTCGGTCTTGGACATAAGGGGGCCAATGAGCCGCTTTTGTGCGGCACAATGGATTGCGGTCACATCACTGAACGGAACGTAGAGTTGAAGCGCTTGCGCGTCAACGCCCGGCACCGACCACATCCGGCCAGATCGGGCCCACGCCGCCCTCCCGTGATCGAGTTCTGCGTCGTCGAAGCGCTTCGACGCACCTATGGAAATGTGACAGCCCTGGGATTACGCTGGAAGTCCCACACTGTCGAAGCGCTTCACCTGGTCAGCCTTGGAGAGCCGAATGGTCACCCTTGCCGATGTCGCTCAGCATGCCGGAGTCTCCGCCAGCACGGTGAGTTACGTCCTCAGCGGCAAGCGGTCCATCTCCACCTCCACCAGGGAACGGGTCGAGCGCAGCATCGACCAGCTCGGCTACCACCCCAACGCGGGCGCCCGCGCGCTCGCCAGCAGCAAGTCCGACATCATCGCGCTCATGGTGCCACTGAGCACCGACATGTACGTGCCGGTGATGATGGAGATCGCCATCTCGGTCGCGACCACCGCACGCGCCCATGGATACGACGTACTGCTGCTCACCGGCGAGGAAGGCCCGGCCGCTGTGCGCAGGATCGAGGGCAGCGCACTGGCCGACGCGATGATCCTGATGGACGTCGAACTGCACGACGACCGGCTGCCGCTGCTGCGCGAGACCGGCCGCCCCGCCGTGCTCATCGGGCTGCCCGCCGACCCCTCCCGCGTCAGCTGTGTGGACCTCGACTTCGCCGCTGCGGGCGCCCTGTGCGTGGAACATCTGGCCGGTCTGGGCCACCGCGACATCGCCGTCATCGGCGAGGCGCCGGCGGTCTACGAACGGCACACCGGCTTCGCCGAGCGCACGCTCGCCGGCCTGCGCGAGCGCGGCCGGGAACTCGGTGTGCGGCTGCTCCACCGCCCCTGCGAGGGCAGTTACGCCGCTGTCGCCGCGACCCTCGCCCGCGTCCAGGAGGAGCGCCCCGGCACCACGGCCTTCGTCGTACAGAACGAGGCGGCCACCGATCCGCTGCTGGCGCTGCTGCGCCAGCAGCGCCGGGCGGTGCCCGAGGACGTGTCGGTGATGGCCATCTGTCCCGACCAGGTGGCCGCGCACGCCTCGGTGCCGCTCACCGCGGTCGCCGTCCCGGCTCAGGAGCTGGGACGGTACGCGGTCGAGCAGGTCGTCGCCAAGATCGAGGGGCGCGGCTCCGACGAGGTCGTCCTGCTGGCGCCCGAGCTCACCGTGCGCGAAAGCACGGGCCCCCGGCCGTGACCGGGGACCCGGCTCAGGTCACCGCGGGTCAGCTGCTCTTGACGGAGAACGAATTCGTCCTGAAGTCGAGGCCGCCGGAGGACGAGGTGATCTCGTAACCGAACTGCACGTCACCGATGGTCTCGTTGCCCCACCAGCCCTTGACGTCCTTGATCCAGCGCAGGACGGGCAGGATGTTGACCGTGCCGGCCGAGGAGTCCGACGTACGCAGGAACGAGAAGACCTCGTTGGCGCCGTTGTTGCCCTTGTAGACGCTCCACGTGTGGCCGCCCAGGGTGACGTTGCCCTGCGATGTGCCGAGCGCGCCGACACCGCCGTTGTAGTTCATCCAGAGCATCATCGCTTCCTGGTGGGGGAGGGAGGAAGGGAGGAAATCAGCCCTTGACGGCGCCGATCAGCATGCCCTTCTGGAAGTGTTTCTGGACGAACGGCGACATCACGGCGACGGGGATCAGCGCCAGGATCATCACGGCCATCTGTACGGCGAGACTGCTGTGCGCACCGTTGCTGACCGCCTGACCGCCTGACCGCCTGACCCATGGCGCCCGGCGGTACCTGGTGCTGGAGCACGAGCTGACGCAGGATCATCTGGAGCGGGTACTTGTCGCTGTCCTGGATGTAGAGCATGGCGTTGAACCACTGGCTCCAGTAGCCGACGGCGTAGAAGAGGGAGATCACCGCGACGACCGCGCGGGACAGCGGCATGACGATCGTGAACAGGATGCGCCACTCCCCGGCGCCGTCGATGCGGGCGCTCTCGATCAGCTCGGGAGCGGTGCCCATGAAGAAGGCGCGCAGCACCAGGATGTTGAAGACGCTGATCGCGCTCGGCAGGATCATCGACCAGTAGCTGTCCTGGAGCCCGATTCCGGTGACCAGCAGATACGTCGGGATGAGCCCCGCGCCGAAGAACATGGTGACCATCAGCAGCATCAGCAGCGGCCGGTGACCGAAGGAACCCGCTCTGGACAGGCCGTACGCGCACAGTACGGACACGGCCATGCTGAAGAGGGTGCCGACCACGGTGAGCCCGACGCTGACCAGCGCCGCGCGGGTCACCGCGCCACCGCTCAGCAGGGCCTCGTACGCCTCGAAGGTGAGGGTGCCGGGCCAGACGACGAGACCGCCGGCCTCCGTGATGGTCTTCTTGTCCGAGAGGCTGGTGACGAGGACGACCCACAGCGGCCCGAGCACGACCAGGCAGATCGCGACGAGCGACACACCCTTCAGGCCCTGCCCGATCCTGGTCGGCTCCTCCTCCCACACCGGGCGTCGGCCGGTGCGGTCTATTCGCTGCAGCGGGGTTTCCCGCACGCCCTGCGGATCCACGAGTACGGCGGTCATCGTTTCGAATACACCCCCTGCTCACCCAGCATGTGGGCGACCTTGTTGGCCAGCAACACTATGAGCACACTGAACACACCCTTGAAGATTCCGGCGGCGGTCGCGTAGCCGAAGTCACCGGTCCTGACGCCCGTCCACCAGATGTACGTGTCCAGCACCTCCGCCGCGCCGGGCCCGACCTGATCGCACTGGAGCAGGATCTGCTCGAAGTCGAGGTTGAGGGCGCTGCCGACGCGCAGCACCAGCAGCAGGGCGATCACCGGCCGCAGCGCGGGCAGCGTCACGTGCCACATGCGGCGCCAGCGCCCGGCCCCGTCCACGGCCGCCGCCTCGTACAGCTCACTGTTGACGGCGGCGAGCGCCGCCAGGAATACGATCACTCCCCACCCGGCGTCCTTCCACACCGACTGCGCGGTGAGCAGGAACTTGAAGAACCCCGGGTCGGTCATCAGGTCGAAACCCCCGATGCCGCGCTCGCGCAACTGCTGCGCGATGAGTCCGGCGCCGCCCAGCATCTGCTGGAAGACGGTGACGACCAGCACCCAGGAGAAGAAGTGGGGGAGGTAGATGATGCCCTGCACCCAGGCTCTGACCCGGTCGTTGAGGACGCTGTTGAGCAGCAGGGCGAGCGCGATGGGAATCGGGAAGAAGAGCACCAGCTGGGTGAAGAAGATCACCAGGGTGTTCACCAGTACTTCCCAGAACCGGTTGTCCAGGAAGAGCCGTTCGAAGTTGTACGTCCCCACGAACGGGCTGCCGGTGATGCCCGCGCCGTAGGCGTCGTACTCCTGGAACGCGACCACGTTGCCCAGCAGCGGCACGTAGTTGAAGACAAGCAGCAGCACGATGGCCGGCAAGGTCATCAGGAGCAGCGTCCGGTCCCGCAGGAACCTTTGGCGGCGGGTGATGCCACGGGCGAGTTCCAGATCCTTCACCTGCCGGAGCCCTGCTTCTCCAGGATGTCGGCGTACCACTTGCGCAGTTCGTCGCCGCCGCTCTTCTTCCACGTGTTCACGGCCTCCTCGATGTCGCTGACCTTCTTCCGGCCGCGCCGGATGTCCTTCTGCAGGTCGTCGAAGGGCGTGTAGAGGGAGGCGTAGCGCTGCGGCTCGACGATCTGCATGCCGAAGAAGAGGGGCTTCCTGACGTGGGGAGCCTGCCGGGCCATCCAGCCCGCGTACTCCTTCACCACCTCGGGGAAGTCGGGGTACGCGATGACGCTGGGCGGGGAGGCGAAGAACAGGTACGTGGCGGGCTGGGCCTCCTGGATGCCACGGTCGGTGCGGACCGGGACCCCGTCCTTCTTGGTGTAGTGGGTGCCTTCGACGCCGAAGTTGATGAGCTGGAACTCCTTGGTGCCGTACGGGGCCGCGGTGTAGTCGACCAGGGCCAGCAGCTCCTCGATCCGCTCCTTCGGCAGGTTCTTGTTGATGAAGGAGAAAATCCCGGCCGGCGGGTCCTGGTAGAGGACCGGCTTGCCGCCGTCGGCGCTGAAGAGGTCCAGTGCGCGCATGTCGAACTTCGGGTTGGCCTTGGCCTGTTCCGAGGCCAGGCCGTGCCAGACGCCGCTGCCGTCGTTGTACATCAGCGTGCCGCCGCTGGTGGACCGGATCTTGGCGTCGGCGTCCTTGTTGGCCTCGGCGTCGGGGTGGACCACCCTCGCGTCATGCAGCTTGCGGGCGAAGGCGAGGGCTTCCCGGTACTCGGCGGTCTCGATCTTGTGCACGAGCTTGTCGCCGTCGAGCTGCCAGTAGTGGGGGGCGTCGGGCAGGAGGCCGAATATCTTCTGGATGCAGGTCCACAGATCGTCGAAGGCCCACCGCTTCCTCTTGGCGTCGGTGTACTCCTTGCCGAAGGCGAGCAGTTCACCGGCGCTGGTGGGCAGCGTCGCGCCGAGCTCGTCGAGGAGGTCCTTCCGGTAGAAGATCGCGTTGCCGATGACCGGCGAGGGCATCGGCAGTCCGCGCAGCTTGCCGCCGAAGACGGACATCTGCCACGCCCCGGTGGGGATGTTGGCCAGGTTCGGGTACTTCTCGACCTTGTCGCCGGGGAGATACGGACCCAGGTCGGCGAACTTGCTGACGATCGCGTTGCGGATCTGGCCCTGCATGTTCCAGCCGGGGATCGTGACGATGTCCGCGATGTCGGACCCCGCGAGTACGGCGCCGATTTTCTCCTGGTATGTGTTGCCGTCCTGCGGGTCGAACCGGACAGTGGCGCCAAGAGCGTTGTTCACGGCCGTGTAGTAGGCGTTGTCCTTCTTGGGCACCGTTCCCCAGATGGGGGTCATGGCCTTCAAGGTGCCGCCCTTGCCGGGTTTCCCCTTGACCGAAGTCGCCAAGGGGTCGGGCAGCTTGGTGTAGCCGGCGCTGGAGCCGTTGACACCCGGGATGTCCGGGTCGGCCAGGTTCATCGGTACGTACTTCGGGAGGATGGCTTTGAGCGCCTTGCCCCCGCTCGCACCTTCCTTGCCGCCCCGCGCGGGCCCGCCGCAGGCGGCGAGCGGCGGCAAGCCGCCTGCCACCGCTGCCGCGGCGACCGCCGTGGAGGCGAGGAAGCTTCTCCGGCTCGGGGTGGAGGGGGAGTTCGGCGTCATTGCGTCAACCCTTCATGGCGCGCCTGGACACCCGGCGGAAGGCCGCCGGTCGGCTGCGGAGTCTGAACACACCAGCCGCCCTTCCGCGACCCTCAGCTGTCCTTCGCCAAGCGTGCGGACGATCTGCTCGGCCGGCTGACGCTCGACGAACGGATCGCCATGCTGCACCAGTTCGGACCAGCCGTTGACCGGCTCGGCCTGCCGGCCTTCCGCACCGGCCAGGAGGCTCTGCACGGCGTGGCCTGGACCGGCCCCGCGACCGTCTTCCCGCAGGCCGTCGGGCTCGGCGCGAGCTGGAACGAGGACCTGGTGCGCCGGGTCGGCGAAGCCGTCTCCCGCGAAGCGCGCGCCATGCGCGCGCACGACGACCGCATCGGCCTCAACGTGTGGGCCCCCACCGTCAATCTGCTCCGCAACCCGCTGTGGGGCCGGGGCGAGGAGGGCTACTCCGAGGACCCCGGTCTGACCTCCGCGATCGCCGTCGCGTACACCCGCGGCCTGCGCGGCGACCACCCCCACTACTGGCGCACCGCGCCGGTGCTCAAGCACTGGCTCGCGCACAACAACGAGACCGACCGGGCCACCTCGTCCGCCTCCGTCAGGCCCCGTGTGCTGCACGAGTACGATCTGCGCGCCTTCCGCGCGGCCGTCGAGGCCGGCGCCGTGGCCGGTGTGATGCCCGCGTACAACCTGGTCAACGGGCGCCCGAACCACCTTTCGCCGTATCTGCGCGAGGAGTTGCGCACGTGGACGCAGCAGGAGCTGCTGGTGTGCTCCGACGCCGGCGCGCCCAGCAACCTCGTTGACGCGGAGCACTATTTCGACACCCACGAGGAAGCCACGGCCGCGGCGCTGCTGGCGGGCGTCGACAGCTTCACCGACCACGGCACGGACGCGTCGACGATCGTCGCCCGGGTACGTGCCGCCCTGGACCAGGGCCTGATCGGTGAGCCCGTCATCGACGCGGCCGTCCGCCGCCAGCTCCACGTACGCCTCGCCCTCGGCGAGTTCGACCCGGACCTCGACCCGCACGCGCACGTGACGGACTTCGACACGCCCGCCCACCGCCGGCTCGCGCAGGAGGCCGCCGAACAGGCGGCGGTCCTCCTGAAGAACGACGGCCTGCTGCCTCTCGACCCCGCCGCCGAGCCGCGTATCGCCGTCGTCGGACCACTCGCCGACGAGTGCAAACTCGACTGGTACAGCGGCACCCTGATCCGCAGCTCGACGCCGCTCGACGGCCTGCGGGAACGATTCGGCCCGCAGCGGGTGACGTACGCGCAAGGCGCGGACCGGGTACGGCTGCGCTGCGCCGCCGGCGCGCTGTACGTTCCGGCCGGCGACGCGCCGGCCGAGGTACGCGGAGCCGAGGGCGCGCTGGACCCGGCGCTGCTCACCGGCCGCACCGACCTCCCGCCGCTCACCGTCGACGCCGCCGCCGAGGGCACCGAGTTCGCACTGACCGACTGGGGCGGCGGAGTGCTGACCCTGCGTGCTCCGGACGCCCGCTACCTCTCGGTGGCCGACGACGGGTTCGTACGGGCCTCCGCGGACCAGCCCGGCGGCTGGGTCGTCCAGGAGACCTTCCGGCTCGAACCTCATGGCAGCGGGCATGTCCTCAAGCACATCGCGACGGGTGGTTACGTCTCTGTCGCCGCCGACGGCGTCAAGGTTGCCGACGAGGGTGAGATCTTTTCGGTCGACGTCGTGGAGCACGGGCAGGAGGCCGTCGCCCGTGTCGCGGCGGCCGCCGATGTGGTGATCGTGGTCGGCGGCAACGACCCGCACATCAACGGCCGCGAGACCGAGGACCGCGTCACACTCGCCCTGCCGGACCACCAGGAACGGCTGTGGCGCGCCGCCCGCGCCGCCAACCCGTGCACCGCGCTCGTGCTCGTCTCGTCGTACCCGTACGCCGTCCCCGAAGCCGCCACCGAACTGCCGGCGCTGGTGTGGACGGCACACGGCGGCCAGGCGTCGGGCACGGCCCTCGCGCGTGTGCTCGCCGGTGACGTGTCCCCGGCCGGGCGGCTGCCGCAGACCTGGTACGCCGCCGATTCCGACCTGCCGGGGCTGCTCGACTACGACATCATCGGCAGCCGCCAGACGTACCTCTACTACGACGGAACCCCCCTCTTCCCCTTCGGCCACGGCCTGTCGTACTCCTCCTTCACCTACGCGGACGTGTCCGCCGCTGTCGAGGAGATGCGGTGCGGGTCGCCCTGACCGTCACCAACACGGGCTCCGTCGCCGCGGACGAGGTCACGCAGCTGTACGTACGAGCACTCGACGCGCGCGTACCGCGCCCGTCCCGTGAACTGGCCGGCCACCGCCGCATCCATCTCACGCCCGGCGCCGTACGGCGGTTGGAGTTCGAGGTCCCCGTCTCCGCGCTCGGCTTCTGGGACGTGGCGCACGGCCGCTGGACGGTCGATGCCGGTCGTTACGCGTTCCTGGCCGGCGCTTCCAGTACGGACATCCGCGGTACGGCCACCGTACGCATCGACGCCGAGGCGCCCGTCCCGCGCCCGGTCATGGCGGCGGGCCTCGCGGCGGCGGACTACGACGAGCAGCGCGGCACGCGGATCGTGGACCGGTCGAAGGTGTCGGGCGACGCGGTGGCCCCGGTGGCCGGGGGCCGTACGGGCGAACTCGTCTTCCGGGACTGCCGCTTCGGCGCCGGCGCGGCGGAGGTCTCGGTCACGGTATCGGCGGCGGCGCCCGGCGCCGTGACCCTCACCCTGGCGGACGGATCCCCCCTGGCGTCCCTGGAGGTCCCGGTGACCGGCGGCCCGTACGCCTACGAGGTACTGCGCGCCGCGATCGAGGTGTCCGGGATCCAGGAGATCCGGGCGGAACTGCGCGGCCCGATCCGCCTGGCCGAGATCAACTTCACGGCCTGACGTCTGACGGGCTGGATGGTGCGGCACCATCCAGCCCCTCCGGCGTTCGAGGAGCGGGGTCCGGGGCGGAGCCCCGGTCTCGGGAAACGGGCGGGTGGGGAAAGCGCCGCAGTCACGCCACCGTCACCCCCGCGGCCGCCTCACGCCACCGGAAGCGTCACCTCGCCCGAGCCCTCCGCGGCCGAGTCACCCCACTCCACCCGGAACGGCCGCGCCGACCCCTGCGCCGCGACCCGCACGCGGTCACCCTCGCGCACGATCCGGAACACCGCCGCATCCGCACCCGCCTGGTCCGGCACCGTCACCACGCACGCGAGCGAGGCCGGCGGCGCGTACAGCCGCAGGGTCAGCCCCTCCAGCCAGTCCCCGTCCGGCCGCTGGTCGTCCGCGCCCAGCGGCAGCACCGCCCCCGGCCGCACGAACAGCGGCAGGCTGTCGAAGCCGTACGTCTCCTGCCGCCACACCGGACCGGTCACCGTCTCACCGGTCAGCAGATGCGTCCACGTACCGGACGGAACGTAGTACTCGACCGATCCGTCCGCGCTGAAGACGGGCGCGACCAGCAGATCCGGACCGAGCATGTACTGCCGGTCCAGCGGCCGGCACGCCGGGTCGTCCGGGAACTCCAGCAGCATCGGCCGCATCACGGGCACGCCCGTCCGGTGTGCCTCGACGGCCGCCCCGTACAGATACGGCATCAGCCGGTGCTTGAGCAGCGTGAACCGGCGCGCCACATCCACCGCTTCCTCGCCGAACGCCCACGGCACCCGGTACGACACATTCCCGTGCAGCCTGCTGTGCGAGGACAGCAGCCCGAAAGCGAGCCACCGCTTGAAGACGTCCGGGTCGGGCGTCCCCTCGAAGCCGCCGATGTCATGGCTCCAGAAGCCGAAGCCGGACAGACTGAGCGACAGACCGCCGCGCAGCGACTCGGCATCGCGTTGAAGGAGGCGAAGCAGTCGCCGCCCCAGTGCACCGGGAACTGCTGCCCGCCCGCGGTCGCCGAGCGCGCGAAGAGCACCGCTTCGCCGCCGCCGCGCTCCTTCTCCAGGAGCTCGAAGACCGTCCGGTTGTAGAGGTGCGTGTAGTAGTTGTGCATCCGCTCGGGGTCGGAGCCGTCGTGCCACACCGCATCCGTCGGCACGCGCTCGCCGAAGTCCGTCTTGAAGCAGTCCACGCCCTGGTCGAGCAGCGCCCGCAACTTGCCCGCGTACCACTCGCGGGCGGCCGGATTGGTGAAGTCCACCAGCGCCATGCCGGGCTGCCACAGGTCCCACTGCCAGATGTCGCCGTTGGCCCGCCGCACCAGATAGCCGGCCTCGGCCCCCTCCGCGAACAGCGTGGACTTCTGTGCGATGTACGGGTTGATCCACATGCTGATCCGCAGTCCCCGCTCCTTGAGCCGGGCCAGCATGCCGTCCGGATCCGGGAAGACCTCGGGGTCCCACTGGAAGTCCGACCACTGGTATTCGCGCATCCAGAAGCAGTCGAAGTGGAAGACGGACAGCGGGATCTCCCGCTCCGCCATGCCGTCCACGAACGACGTGACCGTCTCCTCGTCGTACGCCGTGCAGAAGGACGTGGTCAGCCACAGCCCGAACGACCAGGCGGGCGGCAGCGCGGGCCGGCCGGTCAGGGCGGTGTAGCGGGAGAGAACGTCCTTGGGTGTGGGCCCCGCGACGACGTAGTACTCCAGCGACTGGTCCTCGACGCTGAACTGCACCTGCCCGACCGACTCCGAGCCGACCTCGAAGGAGACCTTGCCGGGATGGTTGACGAAGACGCCGTAGCCGCGCGAGGACAGATAGAACGGCACGTTCTTGTACGCCTGTTCACTGCTCGTTCCGCCGTCGGCCTGCCAGAGATCGAGGCTCTGGCCGTTCCTCAGATACGGGGTGAAACGCTCGCCGAGCCCGTAGATGTTCTCGCCGACCCCGAGGGCGAGTTGGGCGACCATGTGGTGCCCGCCGTCCGGGGTCGTCGCGAACGCGGTGCCTTTGGTCTCGACGCCGGTGAGCCTGCGCCCCTGCCCGTCGAGGAAAACCGGCCCCCATGGCCGAGCCGTGTCGAGCCGCAAGGTCAGCGGCCCGCTCGTCAGCTCGGTGACCGTGCCGTCCCGCCGGGTGGTGGCAGCCGAGCCCGCGTCCGCGCCGGGCAGCTCGAAGTCGGGCCCGTGATGGGCCTTCCCCGCGTGATGGGTGGCGCGTACACCGATGACACCCTCGGCCGGCGAGAAGCACTCGACCGTGATGAGCGGGGTGTTGAGCGTGGCGCCGCGGTGCTCGACGCGTCTGACGGCGGCGTACGCGGTGACGTGGTCGGAACTGACATGCAGATCGCGGACTTCGGTGGCGTATGAGGCGTGCACGCCTTCGCGCATGAGCCAGAAGCCGTCGGTGAACTTCACAGTGTTTCCTCGTGGGATCAGGCGAGGCAGGGCGGCTGCCGTTCTCCGGCACCATTTTGGTCGTGCGACGAACAAATTACGTGACGCCGCGTCTCCGGACCAGAGAAACCGGCGCACAATTAAGCAGGGCACCAAACAAATACGTACTCGCGAGCGAACCTTTACGCAGGGCAGGGGGAGGACACCCGTGGACGCAGGTGCGCCGGATGCCGCCGTGGAGTTCCATGACTTCTTCGAGCGACACCACGCCGGACTCGCCCGCCTCGCTCACCTCCTGACGGGGGACGCCGACGCGGCCGACGACCTGGCGGCCGACGCGCTGGTCGCGCTCTGGCACCGCTGGGACCGGGTACGTGCCGCCGATCACCCCGCGGCGTACGCACGGGGTGTCGTCGCCAACCTCGCGCGCAGCCGTATCCGCAGCGCCGTACGGGAGCGTCGCCGGGTCGCGCTCTGCTGGCCGCAGCGCGCCGAGTACGCGGACGGCCCGGACGTACCGGCGGTCGTCGACGTCCAGCAGGCGCTGCGCACCCTGCCGTTCCGCAAACGCGCCTGCGTGGTGCTCCGCCACGCCTTCGACCTCTCCGAGCGGGACACGGCGCTGGCTCTCGGCGTCTCGGTCGGTACGGTGAAGAGCCAGACGTCGAAGGGCGTGGCGCAACTGGAGAAGCTGCTGGGCAGCGATACCGCCGCGGAACTCGTGGGAGAGAGGTACTGATGGACGAGCTCCGCCGGCAGCTGCGCGAAGCGGCCGAGGCGCACCGGCCCGACCGCGCGCGCATGCTCGCCAGGGTGGAGCGCGCCATGACACCGGGCCGGCCCGGCCCGTCGGACCGTCACGCCGGGGCCTCGGCGTCCTGGCTCCGCATCACGGGCGCGACGGCCGCCGTGGCAGGGCTGCTGGTGGCCGGCGGCTACGCGGTGGCTTCCGCGACGCGGGACGAGAGGCCCACGCACTCCATCGCGCCGCCGCCTCCGGCCCTGACCCCGGCCCCGCCGGCGACCGGTGCGGACCGGGCCGAGCACGACTACCTGCGGGCCGACGGCTTGGTGGACCCGCACAGCAATCGCTACTGGGCACAGAGCAACGTAAGGCTGAAGACGCAGCAGCCCCTCACCGCGCTCACGGTTGAACTGAGCGTCACCCAGACAGGCGGTGTCGCGGACACCGGTAGTTGGCGCTCTCTGCCGGCCGGCGACTTCACCGTCTCCGTACGCGAGGAGAACGGCGCCCTTGTCTTCCGCTGGTCCCTCAAGGCCGGCCGTATGGTCCCCGCCGGACAGCACGTCTTCGCCGGCCAGTACAACCACGCGGAGGGCGCCCGGGACGCGGGAGACGATACGTTCAGCGCGTCCGCGACAGCGCGGACAAACGGCGAAAGGGCCACGCTGCACGGCGATTTCACCGGGCCGGTCGCGGGCGGGTGACCCGTGGGGGAATCAGCCCGCGACGGAGGGCCCCTTGGTCGCCTTGAGCATGTCGGCGCACTTCTCGCCGATCATCATCGTGGTGATGCACGGGTTGGCCGTCGTCAGGAACGGCATCACTGACGCGTCCGCCACCCGCAGCCCCGTGACGCCCTTGACCCGCAACTGCGGGTCGAGCGGCGAGCCGGCGTCGTCCGCCGCGCCCATCCGGACGGTGCCCGCCGGGTGGTAGACGGTGTTGTGCGTCTCGCGGATGTACGCGAACAGCTCCTCGTCGGTCGCGGCGTCCGGGCCTGGCGCGAGCTCGGCACCCGTCCAGTCCGCCATCGGCGCCTGGGCGGTGATCTCGCGGGCGAGCCGCAGCCCGTGCGTCATCACGCGGATGTCGTGTTCGTGGGTGAAGTAGCGCGGGTCGACCTTCGGCTTGTCCCGGGAGTCGCGGCTACGCAGCCGGACCGTCCCCAGCGAGCGCGCCCGGGTGACGTTCGGCGTCAGACAGAAGGCGTTGTCCGTCGTCGGATAGCCGCGCCGGTACGTGTTCAGGTCGAACGGCACCGAGCCGTAATGGAACATCAGGTCGGGGCGGTCCAGGCCCGGTTCGGTGTCCACGAAGATGCCGATCTCCCACCACTGGGTGGAGGAGGTGACCATGGGCTGCTTGGCCTCCCACATGATCACGCCTTCCGGGTGGTCCTGGAGATGGGAGCCGACGCCGGGGGAGTCCACCCGTACGTCGACGCCGCAGTCCCGCAGGTGCTCGGCGGGCCCGATACCGGACAGCATCAGCAGTTTCGGCGAGTCGATGGCGCCGCAGGCCACGATGACCTCACGGCGGGCCGCGACCGCCCCGGTGTGAATGGTGTCGGGCTGCAGGTACTCCACGCCCGTGCAGCGTCGGCCGGTGCGACCGTCGCCGTCGTCGAACAGCAGGCGCCTGGCCTGCAGTCCCGTACGTACCTCCAGGTTCGGCCGCTTCCCGAGGACCGGGTGGAGGTACGAGACCGAGGCGGACGAACGGGTCCCGTCGGGCCGGGAGTTGATCTGGAACCAGTGGGCGCCGCGCACCACCGTCCTACCGGTGTTGAACGGCGTGATCGGAATGCCGGCTGCCACACAGGCTTCGAGCAGAGCCGCGCCACACGGGTCCTTCGGCGGAACGGTACGGATCGTCACCGGGCCCGAGCGGCCGTGGTGGTCACCGGGCGCCTCGTTGGTCTCCAGGCGCTGGTAGAGGGGGAAGCAGTCCGCGGCACTCCAGCCCGTACAGCCGAGCGCGCCCCACTCGTCGAGGTCCTCGGCCGGTGGCCAGAAAGCGATGCAGGAGTTGTGCGAGGAACAGCCGCCGAGCACCTTGGCGCGGGCGTGCCGCATGAAGCTGTTGCCGTTCTCCTGAGGTTCCACCGGGTAGTCCCAGTCGTAACCGGACTCCAGCAGGGCCATCCACCGGTCGAGCCGCAGGATGTTGTCGTCGCCGACGTCCGAAGGCCCGGCCTCCACGACGCAGACGGTCACGTCCGGGTCCTCGGTCAGCCGCGCGGCGACGACGGCGCCTGCGGTACCGCCTCCGACGACGACATAGTCGTACTCGGGCAGGGGGCTTGCTGAGGGCATTGCGTCTCCAGGATCAGTGGATCGGCGGATCGGCGGATGGGCGGTCAGGGGGCGGCCGACGGTGGCGCAGTGGTGTCCGCGGCCTGGAAGCGGTGCTCGTCGAGCACGCCCGTCTTGTGCCGCTGTACGAACCAGTAGTAGGCGAAACCGCCGAGCGCGACGATGCCGATGAAGAGGAACGCGCCCCACCGCAGGTACCAGTGCTGCGGCCCCGTCGCGTTGTACACCTCCGCGCGCGGCCAGGCGAGGTTGACCGACATGGCGGTGCCCCACAGCACGGCGAGGACGTTGACCGGCAGGCCGAACCGGCCGAGGGAGAAGTTGCCTTCCACGGGCCGCCATTCGCCGCGCAGCCGCTTGAGCAGCATGGGTACGGTGACCAGGAGGTAGGCCACGTAGATCATGATGATCGCGATGCTGGTGATCACCGAGAAGATCTGCGGCTGGTTGATGTTGATCACCAGGATGACGACCGCCACGAAGCCGATCAGGACCGCGGGCACCACGGGCGTCTGGAACCGGGGACTGACCCTGGCGAGCCGTGAACCCGCCGGCAGGTTGTTGTCCCGTGCCATGGCGAACATCAGCCGGATACCGGCGGCATGCACGGCCAGCACGCAGACCGTGATCGCGACGACCACCGCCCAGAGGAAGATCTCGCCGATGGTCGAGCCGAGGGTCTCCAGTACGACGTACTGCAAACCGCCCGTGGACAGCTCCTTCGCCGCCAGGTCGGGTACGGCCATCAGGGCGAAGAGCAGGATGAACCCGCCGATGAGGAAGGACGCGACGAGGGCCCGCAGGATGGCGTGGGGTGCGTTGCGGCCCGGGTTGTGGGACTCCTCGCCGAGTGACGACGCCGTGTCGAAGCCGTACATGACATACGCGGAGGCCAGCGAGGCGGTCAGGAAGACGCCGAAATAGCCCAGGGTCTGGCCGCTGCCGAGTCCGTACGTCTGGGTCAGGACGCTGCCGGGCCCGCGGGTGAGGTGCGCCGCGAGGAAGATGATCAGGGCGACGGCGGCGATCAGCTCGATGAACACCCCGGCTGAGTTGATCCGTGCCATGAGCTTGACGCCGAACGCGTTGACCAGGGTGGAGAAGAGGACGAGCACCGAGCCGAGGAGTACGGCGTTGGCCGCCGCGTCGGTCCTGCCGCTGCCGTCACCGACGAACTGGAACCAGTCGTCGATCTGCGGCAGCGTGATCTGGTACGCGAGTGCCACGGCGGAGAGCGTCACCATGGTGGCCGTCATCATCATCCAGCCGCCGAGCCACCCGATGTGCGGGCCGCCCATGGTCTTGGCCCAGTTGTAGACCGAACCCGCGACCGGATAGCGGGCGGCCAGCTCGCAGAAGCACAGGGCCACCATCAGCTGCCCGGCGAAGACCATCGGCCAGGACCACCAGTAGGCGGGACCGCCGAAGGTCACGCCGAAGTAGAAGAGCTGGAAGGTGCCGGTGAGGATCGAGATGTAACTGACCCCGGCGGCGAAGGTGTGGAAGTTGCCGAGGGTGCGCTTGAGTTCCGGGCGGTAGCCGAGCTCGCCCAGGGCGTCGTCGTCGTGCTGGGTCTGGGTCCGGGCAGGGGCTTCCGGCTCGGAGTCCTCCGGTCCCCTTCCGCCGGTGTCCGTACTCACTCGAACCACCTCAGCGGGCTCGGTGCGAGATTCCGCCAGATGTGCTTGGCCTCCTGGTACTCGGCCAGACCGGCGGGGCCGAGCTCGCGGCCGAAGCCGGACTGTTTCATTCCGCCCCATTCGGCCTGGGGCACGTACGGGTGGAAGTCATTGATCCATACGGTCCCGGCCCGCACCCGGGACGCCACCCGCTGGCCCCGCGCCACATCCTGGGTCCAGACCGCGCCGGTCAGCCCGTAGAAGGTGTCGTTGGCGAGCGCGACGGCCTCGGCCTCGTCGCGGAACCGTTCGACGGTGAGTACCGGGCCGAACGACTCGTCCCGTACCACCGACATCCCGGGAGTGCAGTCGTCCAGCACGGTCGGCAGGTAGTAGAAGCCGTCCTGAAGGGCCGGGTCGTCGGGCCGGGCGCCGCCGCAGCGCAGTACCGCGCCCTCGGCCAGCCCGGCCGCCACGTACGCCTCGACCTTGTCGCGGTGCGCCGCGGAGATCAGCGGTCCGCTGCGGGCGTTCTCGTCGAAGGGGCCACCGAGCGGGATCGCCCGCGCGCGCCGCACCAATTCGTCGACGAACGCCTCGTGCAGGTCGTCCTGGACCAGCAGCCGCGCCCCGGCCGAACAGACCTGTCCGGAGTGCAGGAAGATGGCCATCAGGGCGTAGTCGACGGCGGCCTCGAAGTCCGCGTCGGCGAAGACGATGTTCGGGTTCTTGCCGCCCAGCTCCAGGGCGACCTTCTTCACCGTCGGGGCGGCGGCGGCCATGATGCGGCGTCCGGTGACGAGCCCGCCGGTGAACGACACCATGTCGACGCGCGGGTCCTCGCTCAGGGGCGCACCCGCGGTCGGCCCGGCGCCCAGGACGAGGTTGGCGACTCCGTCGGGCAGCCCGGCCTCGGCCAGCAGCTTCATCAGCATGATGGCGGTGTGGGGGGTCAGCTCGCTGGGCTTGAGTACGAACGTGTTGCCCGCCCCGATCGCCGGAGCGACTTTCCAGGCGGTCTGCAGCAGCGGATAGTTCCATGGGGTGATCAGCGCGCAGACGCCGACCGGTTCGTGCACGACTCTGCTGTCCACGTCCGTGTTGCCGGTGTCGACGATCCGGTCGGAGCCGCCGGAGGCCGTCAGGTTGCCGAAGTAGCGGAAACAGTGGGCGATGTCGTCCATGTCGTACTCGCTCTCGACGAGCCGCTTCCCGGTGTCCAGGGATTCGGCTCGCGCGAACGCGTCCTTGTCGCGTTCCAGCAGGTCGGCGACGCGCAGCAGGAGCTGCCCGCGCTCGTCGGCCGGGGCCGTCGGCCAGGGGCCGCGGTCGAAGGCGTCACGGGCCGCGGCGATCGCCGCCGAGACGTCCTTCGGGCCCGCTTCGTCGACGGTCGCCACCAGGGTGCCGTCGGCGGGGCAACGGATCTCGCGGACCTGCCCGTCGACGGCGGCGGTCCATGTGCCACCGATGAACAGCTCGGGCATGGGGGCTCCTCCGGGTTCGGACGGTCGGGCACCCGTGTGGCGCCCCGTCGGGTCACGCCTCGCGGTGCTTCACCGACAGACAGCGCTCCGTGAACAGACACTGCGGCGAACACACACTTCCGTGAACAAAGACTAAGGACGCCCGGCGGTGTTCGCAGTGCGGGAGCCGTCATCCGGCGGAAAGCGACCACCGGATCGACGGGGACTCCTCACGTCCGGCGTTTCAACGGAGACCCCTATGCCCCAGGCCGCCACAGTCGCGCAACCCACGACAGGCACCACGGGGAGCGACTTCGCCCCGCTCCTGCGCAGCGCCAGAGAGCAAGGACTCCTGGAGCGACGCACCGGCTGGTACGCGCGGGGAATCGCGGCCAATCTGCTCGCCATGGCCGCCGTCGTCACCGGCCTGGTGCTCATCGGCGACTCCTGGTGGACGCTGCCGCTCGCCCTGCCCCTGACCGTACTGTGGGCCCGTACCGCCTTCGTCGGCCACGACGCGGGACACGCGCAGATAACCGGCGACCGCAGGGTGAGCCTGGTGATCAGCCTCGTCCACAGCAATCTGCTGCTCGGCCGGGCAAGGCCGCTGTGTTCGCGCTGGTGCACCACGCGCTGTTCGGCCTCCACCTGGGGATGGCGTTCGCGCCCAACCACAAGGGGATGGAAATGCCCGACCCCGACGGCGAGCGCTGGGGGCACCTGCGCCGGCAGGTCGTGACCTCACGCAACGTGCGCGGCGGGATGCTCACCGACTGGTTCCTCGGCGGCCTGAACTACCAGATAGAGCACCACCTCTTCCCGAGCATGGCGCGCCCCAACCTGCGGGTCGTCCAGCCGCTGGTGCGTGCGCACTGCGCGGCTCTGGGTGTGCCGTACGCGGAGACCGGACTGATCGACTCCTACCGGCAGGCACTGACGCACATGCACGACGTCGGCGCACCGCTCAGGGCCGACAGGACCAGCAGGACCGACAGGGCCGGAGGGAGCGAGCAGGACGCGGCCGTCTAGCGTTCGTGCGGCGGAACTGTGGCGCGGGCGCGCACGTTACCGGAGCATGAAAGCGGCAACAGCCGCGAAGGAGGCGTCGAAGATGTCGAAGAGCGCGAAGGTCGCCGCCGGTGGCGTGGTGGTGGGGATCGCCCTGATCTGGCTGGTCGGGTTCTGGCCCGCCCTGCTCGTCATGATCGGTGTGCCCGTCGCGGCGTACCTGCTGCTGGACAACTCGCAGCGCCGCAGGCTGCGCCGGGTCACGCGCAAGGAGATCGGCCGCTGACCCGGCCCGGAACCGTGCCGGGATAGGGTCCTGGAAGGATCAAGTACCAGCACGGTCGAGGGGAGTTCCGTACATGGGCGGCACCGTAACGGCGGTCAGCAGCAACGGCGAGTACTCATTCACCAAGCCCAACCGCGACAGCATCACGCTGCTGGCCGGGCTCGGCGTGGAAGGCGACGTGCACGCGGGGACGACGGTCAAGCACCGTTCCCGCGTCGCGCAGGACCCCACCCAGCCGAACCTGCGCCAGGTCCACCTCATACACGAGGAGCTGTTCGGCGAGCTGCTCCAGGAGGGCTTCACGGTCGAGCCCGGCCAGCTCGGCGAGAACATCACCACCAGCGGAATCGACCTGCTCGGACTCCCCGAAGGCACCCTGCTGCACATCGGTGCGGAAGCGGTCGTCGAGGTCACCGGCCTGCGCAACCCGTGCCTGCAGATCGATGCCTTCCAGGACGGTCTCCTGAAGCAGGTCGTCGGCCGCGACGCGGAGGGCAACATCGTGCGCAAGGCCGGGATCATGAGCGTCGTCAAGGTGGGCGGTGCCGTACGGCCCGGCGACCGGATCGAGGCCGTCCTGCCGGCGGAACCGCACCGCCCCCTGGACCGCGTCTGAGCCCGCTCAGCTCAGCGCGCAGGAGTTGACCACATCACCACCGCCCGCGGGCCTGCCGACCGTCCGGTCCGCGGGCGGAGCGCTGCCGTCCTCCACCCACGCCACGAGCGCCGTGAACGCGGAGCGGTAGCAGGGCAGGACCGGCCGCAACCGCTCCGGATACGTGTCGTAGAGCGAGTCGACATGCGTGCCGCCCTCGACGGTGTAGTAGCGGTGCAGCCGGGAGCGGCCGCGCTCGGTCACCATCCGCTCGTACACGTCGGAGTCCGTGGCGATCGGCAGCAGCGTGTCCAGGTCACCGTGCAGCGTGATCAGCGGCTTGCCGATCCGTCCCGTCAGCGCGACCCGCCCGACCGCGCGGTGTACGGAGTCCGGGCGCGCGGCGTAGTCGTACTCCGCGTCCGACGCACAGGGCGCGAGGATCTCCGGCAGCGTCGCACCGGCCGAGGGCCCCGGACAGGCCGGGTCGTACGACGGGTCGAACTCCGCGCGGTAGATCTTCTGGGTCAGGCCCCAGTACGCCTTCTCGTGGTACGGCCACAGGAACTGCGAACCCGGCGCGAAACCGGCCTTCAGAAGATCCTCGTCCTTGGCCCGGCCCAGGCTGCGGGCCACCGTGACCGGCAGGGAGCCGAGGAGACCACCGCCCTCGGCGGTCCACAGGGCGCCCTCCCAGTCCACCCCGCCGTCGTAGAGCGCGGGATGGTTCTCCAGCTGCCAGCGCGTCAGATAGCCGCCGTTGGAGATGCCCGTCATGTAGGTACGCCGGGGCGCTTGCCCGTACCACTGCGCGACGGTCCTGCGTGCCGCGCGTGTCAGTTCCGTGGTACGCCGGTTCCACTCCGCCACCGCGTCGCCGGGCCTTTTGCCGTCCCTGTAGAAGTCGGGGCCGCTGTTCCCCTTGTCGGTCGCCGCGTACGCGTACCCCTGAGCCAGCACGTGGTCGGAGATGAGGGCATCGGTCGCGTACTGCTTGCGGGTGCCGGGCGCACCCGTGACGACCAGACCGCCGTTCCAGCGATCGGGCATCCGGATGACGAACTGCGCGTCGTGCCGCCACCCGTGAGTGGTGTTGAAGCGCGAATCGTCGGGGAAGTAGCCGTCGATCTGCGTGCCCGGCACCCCGGAGGGGTTCTTCGTCCCCTTCGCGGACAGTCCCACCTGGTCGGCCATGTCGGTGTACGCGGTGCCGGCCAGCCCCGCGGTGGTCAAGTCGGGCAGGCAGGCCACGCGTTGATGTACCGGCCCCGGTACGGCGGGCCGGTCCTGCCGAGCGCAAGGACCGGCCTCAGGGGCACGGGCCTCGGCGCCCGCGGAGCCGACGGTGGTCAGCGCCATGAGAAGTGCGGCGACGAGCGGGACGCCTCTGGACGGGCGCATGGGAAGCCTCCGGGTTCACTGCGGGAAGACGGGCGCAGCGCCACATCGTCCTGTCCCGTCACCCCGTCCGGCCATGGGCCCGGCCCACACGGCGCGGGACATGGACATGGGGGTCGTCCACGAAAATCGTTTGCCCGCAGATCAGTTCGCTGTGACCATGACCGCATGAAGACCGGAAAGGAGGCCTCACGATCCTTCGGTGATCGCTGATGGCCACATTCGACGCCCCGCACGGCCCGCCCGAGCCCCAGCCCCAGCCGCTGACTCGCGCATGGCTGAAGTCCCACTTCGACTCCCTGCCCTTCCCCGCCCGCAGTGCCGCTCTCGCCCGGTACGGCCGGGCACTGGCCCCGGACGCCTACGCCGCACTGCACACCACCCTCGACGCGGGAGACCCAGGGGAACGCCATACGGCCCTCTTCCTCGCCGTCACGCGCCGCGACATCGACACCGTCTCCCTGCTGACCGCCTGCTCCGCCCGGACCGCCGCCACCTGGCTCCCGCGTCTCGAACCGCCCGCGGGCGTACTCAGCTCCCTGGCACGCACAGCCCCCGCCGCCGTCGCCGCCCGGCTCGCCGACGAGTACGCCGCCCGCACCGGCCAGGAGCAGCAACGCTACGTACGCGGCCACCGGATCGTCGCCACCACGGTCGCCGAACGTGACGCGGAAGCCGGCCTGCTGCTGCTCCGCAGAGCTCCCGCCCTGGTCGGGGAACGGGCAGCGGTGGCCCTCCTGCGCCACCCCGCCGCGGTTCTGAAGATCGTCCGGGCCGTGCCTCCGGAACCCGGCGGCAGAGCGCCCGTGCTGAGGTTCGCGCCGGGCCCGCTCCCTCCCTCGGTGAGGCGTGCAGTCCTGGCGCTGCCGCGCCAGGAACTGGCGGAACTCGTGCGCTTCTGCCGGGCCGCACCCGTCAGGAAGCGCGGATGGTGGCAGGGCCAGGTGACCCCCGACGCACTGCTCAGGCTTCTGCCACCCGCCGACCGGCTACGGGCCGTCCAGGAGCGCACGGGAGGCGCCGTCGGGGAGCGCACGTTCCTGTCCGACCTCGCTGCCGTCGCCGCGCTCGAACCCGACGACAGGGCTGCCCTTCTCGTCCCCTGGATGGATCGCCGATGCACAGCGGCAGAGCGATGAGGCGGGGTGCGGGCGGCATCCCGCTCGCCCTCGCCGAACCGGCCCTGCGCGAGCAGGCCTCGGACCACCGGACGCACCGCCGGCTGTTCGCCTGGCCGGCTCTGCTCGCCTGCGCCGAACTCGACGGCGACCCACAGGAGTACGCCCGGATCGCGGCGTCCTGCGAACGTGCCTGGCACGACCGGAACGACGTACGCCACCTCGCTCTCGCCCAACTGGCCGACGCACCACCACACCTGCTCATGGCGGTCGGGGAACGCGTGCTGCGCGACGCGGTCATGACCGCCGTCCAGTCACGGGACTCCACCGCCGCCACCCTCCCGGCCGCCGAAAGGTGGCTGCGCCGCACCGCGGAAAGTGCCGCAGCGCGCGGGGACACCCGACGGGCCGCGTTCGCCGCCCGGTTGCTGTGCCACGTCATCGACGACCCACGCCGGGCAGGACCGCGCGAACCGTTGCGCCTGGACGCGCGTACGGCACGCTCCGTCTGGTCCACGGTGGCAGCCGGTCAGGGTGCGCCCCCGGACACGCCCCCGGGCGCGCACCCGGACACGCTCGCCACCCTCGCCGGACTCCTCGCATCCCACTTGGCGGAACTCCCCGCCCTGGAAGACCTGATGCGACGTACCGCCGAACAGCACGACGACCCCGAAGTCGCCGCCCGCGCGGCGGCGCTCTGGATACGACCACCCGCGACCAGAGAACGGCGCTGCGCGGAACTCGTGCGCCTCGATCCGTCCTTCGCCGCAGTCCCGGAAGTGCTGCGTACGCTCGCCACCCGCCGCACCGACCTGCTCGACGACGTACTGGAAGCCGCCGTGCGCGACGGGCTGCGCGGCCGCGTCCGGCCCAGGGCCACGCCCTGGGCACCGCGGCTGCGCCCCCCGCCGACACCGGCCGCTGGCTGCCGTACCAACGCGGCAAGTGGGCGGCGTACCTTGCGGCGGTGGCGTCCGACGAGCGGGCGCCGTCGCGCGAGCGAGCCGACGCCGCAGCGCTCGTGGGCTCCCGGGAAGAGCTCACGGCCCTGGCCGCGAACGCGCCCCAGCCAGTGGCGGCGGCCGCACTCGGCGCGCTCGGCACGACGGGGCCCGTCACGGCCGAGCTGCTGAACACCGTGCTCCGGCACGCGGGCGCCGGCGGTGTCCGTGGGCGCGCCGCCATGTCCGCCGTACGCCGCCTGCTGGACGCCGTACCGGACACTGAGGCCGTCGCCCTGCCGGCGTCCCTCCTGCGGAACCCGGCCAACCCGGTCGGCACCAGGAAGGAGGCCGCCAGAGCGCTCGGAGCGCTCACCGGGCCGGCTGTTGTCGAAGCGTTCCTCGCGGCCTGGGACGAACCGGCCCAGCACCGGGACGTACGGGCCGTCATCGCGCCGTATCTGCTGCGCGCCGTCGACCGCGCGGACATCGCGGACCGGCTGTCCGCAGGGATGCGGGAACAGGCAGTCAGGGAAGCCGTGCTCCAGCCGCGAACCCCGTCGGTGCCACGCGGGCACCGCACCTCGTACACCGCCTTCCTCATCGGCCTCCTCCGCGACGGCGACGACGACACGGTGGTGGCCACCTGCCGCGCCCTCCCCACCCACCTCGGCGCCGACGGCTCCACCGACGCTGTCCGCCTCCTCGCGGAGCTCTCCGTCGACCCCACCAGGAGCCGGGACGTGTGGCAGACGGCGGTCCAACAGCTCGCGTCCATGTCTCCCGAGGCGAGCGCACCGTCCGTGATGGCGAGCGCGTTGCGCACGCTGCTGCTCAGGGCGCGTTCGGACGATCCGCACATCAGGGCCGGCGCACTGCGCCGCCTGGACGCCTGCGTCACCGCGATCGGCAACCGGCAGTCCGTCGACGGCCACCAGGCCGTCACGGCGGCGATCGACGCCCTCGAAGGGGCGGGGCTGTTCCCGCAGGCGGTCCGCCTTGCCCAGGAGGCTGCTCTGCGTGCGGTACGGCGAGGAGACCCGGCGCCCGCGCCCTGGGAGAGGCTGCTGGAGCTGATCGGGGAACGCCCCGAACGGCTGTCGCCGACGGGCTCCCTCCACTTCGACGCAGACGATCGCGGCATCGCGACAGCCGCCCTCGAAGCCGTGCGTCTCCTGCGCGGACACGGCTCGGGAGCCGCCGGACGGCTCGCCCTCGCCCTGGTGCGCACAGCGGGGCGCACGACGGCCTGGAAGGATCCGTGGCCGGACGAACTGGCGGCCCTGTGCGAGCACCCGGACCCCGACACGTCGGTGGAAGCGCTCCTCGTCGATCCGGGGGACGCCGGCTGACCGGCGGGGGCAGCGGCTGTCAGGCGGGCCGTACAGCGATCTTGTCGAGCGCCTCCAGCAGACCGGGCAATTCGGGCCCCCGGCCGACCGGCAGAACCTCACCCGGCTCGTCGTCCAGCAGCACAAAAGCGATGTCGTCGGTCCTGGCGACCACGGACCAGCCAGGACCGTCGGCCCGCAGCGTGCGGGCCTCGCCGGACGCGAACGTCGAACGCACCCGCCCCGGCGGTGGCGGGGCGTTCACGTAGCCGTGCAGCTCCTCGATCACACGCCGCACACCGGCGTGCGGATTGCCGGCGTGCGGATGGCCACCGGGGGCGACGAACGTCTCCTCGTCGTCGATCTGCTCGCGCCAGGCCGCCCACTGGAGCGCGATCTCGTCGGCGCCGAGCCGCCGCTGGGCGGGACCCCATTCGTCCGTGTCGGGCGGTGCGAGAGGGGACGGCTCACGCTGCCCGTCAGGTCCGTTCCCGGGAACGGGGTCGTGCGGGCCCGGCAGGCCGGGAGCGGCCACCGCGAGCGGCAGCGGCCAGCCGGGCAGGCCGGCGACGACCGTACGCTCGTCCGGCGACAGGTCGTACTCCATACCGCAGTCCCAGGAGGCGATGGCGACCGCCACCAGCGACACGTCGTCGATCACTACGGTCCACCGCGCACCCGTGCCGTCCTGGCCCAGGACCAGGCCGTACCCGTCGGCGTACGGCTCGAGACCGAGCGCCGCACAGGCCTGCGGATAGTCGTCGCCGAGCACGCTCGGGAACTGCGCGGGGGTCAGCAGCACCGCGGTCAGCACGAACAGCGCGTCCTCGGCGTCCTCGGCACTCCCGGCGGTGTCGGTGTCCGGTCCGGTCACGGCACGCTCCTTCGGATCGGTCGTCGGCGAACCCTAACCAGTGAGTAACCCCGCCGTCGAGGTCCACCGGCGAAAGAACCGGGTCAGGCAGCCGGGAGCCCGAGGAGCGTACGGGCCACGCTGTGCGGTGACTCGCCGCGCTCCCGCGCGAGCGCGATGACCGCCCGGCAGGCCAGTTCGTTGACGCCGAAGGAGAGCGCCTCCGGAGAGACCCAGCCGGACGCCTCCTCGATACGCGGCTCGTCGTCCTCCGCGCAGGCGGACACGTAGGCTGCGGCCGCCTCGAAGATGTTGTGCTGACGCGTTCCCGGATGCGCCGCAGCCTGCGCCCGCGTCGCGCCGCCCGGACGCGGCCCGAAGAGCTTCCCGAGTCTGTTCCGTACGTTGTCGAACACGCGGACCGCCTTCCTCCTGAGTGGCTGGATCACCGGCACTTCAAGTGTGCTCCTCCAACGTAGAGTTGGACCCCGGGCGACAGAAGGAGGCGGTGCGTTGAAGCGTTACGACCGGCTGAAGGAGATCCAGCGGCTCGATCCGGAGAAGGACTTCCTGACGATCTACCGGCTCACCGCGACGTACGAGTTCCCCTGGGACTACACGCGTGCTCTGGAGCTGGCCCTCTACCGCACGTACGCGGTGCCCAGCATCGGCCGCCTCCTCGCTGTGACGGCAGAGCTGACCGACCGTTCCCAGAAGCGCTACGACGACACCGCGCTGCTCCTGGACACCGTCGTGGAGCACGGCTTCGACACGGAGGACGGCCGCACCGCCATCCGCCGTATCAACCAGATGCACCGCAGCTACGCCATCAGCAACGACGACATGCGCTATGTGCTGTGCACGTTCGTCGTCATGCCGAAGCGCTGGATCGACTCGTACGGCTGGCGACGGCTGTCCGACCACGAACTGCGGGCCTCCGCCGCCTACTACCGCACGCTCGGCAAGCACATGGGCATCAAGGACATTCCGCAGTCCTTCGAGGAGTTCGAGCGCTGCCTCGACACGTACGAGACGGAGCACTTCGGCTGGGACGAGGGGGCGCGCGAGGTCTCGGACGCGACGCTCGCGCTCATGGCGTCCTGGTATCCGCGCCCCCTCGCTCCGCTGGTGCGCGGCGCCAGCCTCGCTCTCCTCGACGACGCGCTCCTGCGCGCCTTCCGCTACGACCCTCCGGCGCCCGCTGCCCGAGCGGTGGTCAGGGGCGCCCTCCGGTTGCGTGCCCGCGCCGTGCGACTGCTGCCGCCGCGCGGCGCGCCGCACTACGCCCGGCAGAACCGCGAGATCAAGGGTTACCCCGGCGGCTACACGGTCGCGAACCTGGGGACGTTCCCGACTCCGGGGACGGGAGGCTGCCCGGTTCCGCACACCGAGCGCTCGGCCGCCGCCGAGTGACTCCCCGGCGGCCCGGCCGAGCCCCGCTGGCCCGGTTCCTGGCTCAGTCCTCGCGAACTGCGAGCGCCAGGAACCGGTCGTTCTCGTCGGTGTACGACGTCATCCGCCACCCGGAACCGGCCAGCAGCGGCCGGAGCCTGGGCTCGGCCCGCAGGTCGTCCGGGGTGATCTGCCGGCCCTGGCGAGCCGCGAGGGCCGCACGGCCGATGGGATGGAACAACGCCAGCAGGCCACCGGGCCGCACGGTCCTGGCCAGCTCGCGCAGATTTTCCGCGGGCCGGGGGAGATGCGAGATCAGGCCGGCCGCGAAGACGGCGTCCAGGGCGCCCGTCCGTACCGGCAGCCGGGCGACATCGGCGATCAGCAGCTGCGCGGCGCGGTGACGTCCCGCCTGTACGGCGGCCTCCAGCATCGCCGGCGTGATGTCGGCTCCCAGCACCGAGCCGCCGGGGCCCACGGCGTCACGGAGGAACGGCAGCGCGCGCCCTGTGCCGCAGCCCGCGTCGAGGACGGCGTCACCGGCCCGCAGCCCGAGGTCGGCCACCGCGGCGGCGTAGGCCGGTCCGTCGTCCGGGAAACGGGTGTCCCAGTCCGCGGCGCGGGCCGTGAAGAACGCCTGAACGTGCGTGGGGTCATCGTGCGTGTGGTCATCGGCCATACGCATATCGTCCCCCAGGTTCCCGGAACCGAACTCGCCGGCGGAGTACCGGGGGTCCCTCAAGCACCGGCGGAAACACGTGGTTGCCGCGACGGCGTCAGTGGGGAAGGCTTGTCATCGATCAGGGCAACGGGGAACAAATCAACGGGGAGGCCGCAACATGGCGCTGGACAAAGGGCTCGACTGGCTTCTGGACGACCTGACCGACCGGGTCGAGCACGTGCGGCACGCACTGGTGCTGTCCAACGACGGCCTGGTGACCGGGGCGAGTACGGGGCTCGCAAGGGAGGACGCCGAGCATCTGGCGGCCGTGTCGTCGGGACTGCACAGCCTCGCCAAGGGATCGGGCCGGCATTTCCGGCTCGGAAAGGTCCGCCAGACGATGGTCGAGTTCGACGAAGGGGTTCTCTTCGTCACCGCGGCCGGCGACGGCAGCTGTCTGTGCGTGCTGAGCGCCGCCGAGGCCGACATCGGGCAGATCGCCTACGAGATGACACTGCTCGTCAACCGTGTCGGCGAGCACCTCGGCGTGGCGGCGAGGCAGCCGGGGACCGCCGCGGGAACCGACATCTGACCTGCGCGTACTCGCCCGGCCCGAAAGTTGTCCACAGGCCGGGCGGGCATCGCGCCATCCAGGCTACGGTCGTCACCGAGAGTATTCGGATCTCACGGGGAGAAGACCATGGCCGTACAAGAAGCACACCTCACCGCCGTCGCGGCACAGGCCGGCAAGCCGCTGTCCGCAGCCAGGGCTGCCCACGAACTCGGCCTGAAACGAAGCGAGTTCGACCTCGCCGTCCTGCTGGGCCACATCCGCACCACAGTCGACGGCGATGGCAGCCACCGCCGGGTCGCCCGCGAGGAGCTCGACCGGCTCCAGGCGGCGGACCGGAAACAGGAGACGCTGAGTGAGCGGGTACGGACGGTAGGCACCACCGAGGGCGCGCAGCTGATGGACATCAGCCCCGTCCGGTTCGGCAAGCTCGCCCGCGCCGGATACATCACGCCCGTCAAATTTTATTTGAACCGCTACCGGGCCGTGGTCTGGCTGTATCTCGCCGAAGAACTGGCGGAGTTGGCCACCCGCGAGCCCGGTCTGCTCACCGGCAGGTCCCCGCAGAAGATGCGCGCCGTACTCGACGCGGGGGAGGACCGCCGCGCCCGCAACTGGCGGAGCCGACGCCTGGCTCTGCTGACGCGGCAGACCGAAGACCCCTGGGAGCAGGCGGCAATCACCAGCTCCGTCCTCGACCCCGTCCAGCTCGCGGAGGTCGTCGACGACCCCTACGAGCGCGCGTACCTCAGCAAGCTCCGGCCGGCACTCGTGGGGCGCCACGGCGAATCGCCCCCCACGCGCGAGGCCATGGACCGGCTGCTGCTGGCCGACGACCCGGACGAGATCCTCTGGCAGCGGGTGAGCCTTGCGCTGCTCCTGGACGAGGCGCGCGAGCACCGCACCGCACCACGCCCGGAGACCAGCCGGTCTCTGCCGCCCCCTCTCCCCGAAACGCCCCGCGGGCTGCGCGCCTGGCTGCGCCGCAGGAAGGCTCCCGGCGATCCGGCACCGTCGTGACACCCACGGGATTCTGGAGTCGACAGCTCAACATCGACACCGTTTTTTATCGGCCGATAAAAGGCATTGCTCTGAGCTAAGATCGAATCGTTGTGGGGAACGAAGCATTGGATGGGGACGGGGACGGATGCTCGCGGTGGACGTGAGGCAGTCGCTTCGCAATGGCCAGACCGTCGCGGAAGGAGCGGCCCGAGGGTGGCGCTTTTCCACGCAGACCATCGGGAAGCACGGCGACTTCCTGCTGGCCTTCGTCGACGGCGGGGTCTGCGTCGGTGCCTTCCGGATCGTCGGCTCTGAGCCGGACCTCACCGCAGGCGGTAAGTACGCCTTCGACCTCGCCCCCGCCTCCCGCTTCCAGTGGGCCCTGGGCCACCGGCTTCCGCTGCCCCCGGGCCGCAATCCCGCCCGCATTCTCACCGGCCGGCACTTGCGCGAGTTCCTGGACGCCGCCCCGCACGGCACATCCGCGACAGACAACGACTGACACCGAAGGAGCGAGCGCCGCATGGCGAGCAAGCCCGACCCCGTCGACGCCCTCCTGAAGGCCGGGCCGCGCCGCACTCACCTGCCCGAGCCCGCCGAGCGCGCCCGCCTGCGCACGGATTACGGCCTGACCCAGAGCGAGATCGCCGCCGCACTGGACGTCACCCGGACCACCGTGGCCGGATGGGAAGCGGGCCGCAGCGAACCACAGGGCGCCACCCGAGCCGCCTACGCCAAGCTGCTGGAAGGCATCGCCACCCAGCTGGCAGCCGCACCCGAACCGCAAACCCCTTACGCGGGGCGGGAACCACAGACCGCTCCCGCCCCGCGGGAACCACAGACCGCTCCCGCCCCGCCGGAACCACAGACCGCTCCCGCCCCGCCGGAACCACAGACCGCTCCCGCCCCGCCGGAGCCGCGCGCCGCGCCGCCGGCCCGCAGCTCGTCGTTGTCGCGCCGCCCACCCGCGAAGAGGCCTCCCGCGACGAGAGAGCCCGCTCCCGCCGGGGCAGCGGTCGATCCGCGCTTCGCCAACGGCCCGCTCGCGGTGCTTGACGGTGACGGATCGGCGTACTGCGTCGGCGGCCTGGTGCTCGACTGCCCGGCCACGACCGTCCCCGCCCTGGTCGACTGGGCCCTCACCGAGGCGCACCTGGGGGCGCCCCGGCTGAACCGCAACGGCAAGGACGCCGACCCGCTGGTCGTCATCATGGCCGCGGCCGCCGAGCGGCTCGGCCTCCCGGCAGTCCTGGAGGACCGGCGAGGCCTGCGCCTCCCCGAGGACCACAAGGTCAACAAGCAGATCGCGAGGGCGAACTGGAAGACCACAAAGCGCGGCTTCGGCCCGTGGGCCAGGGTCTACCGCCCCGCACATGCAGGCCGGCGCCAGTGCGTCCAGTTCGCGATCGTGCCCTGGGGCGCGCTCGATGCCCGCGCCTGGGGCGACGCGGTGGACCTTCCGGCGGCGGAACTCGCACAGGTGCTGGGCGCGTACGCCACGAAGGTCATCACCCCGCGCGGTTCCTGTGCCGTCTCCGGCCTGGAGCTGATGACCGCGCTGCGCCCGCCCACCCGGGCGGTCAAGGACGAGACGACCGGCGCATGGTCGTCCGGCCCGAACCCCGGTTCCCTCACCGCCCCGGTGGACCCCGCGCCCCCGGAAGCCCCGGACGAACACCCCGTCGTCGCCGCCCTGTACCCGCGCGGTCACCGGCGCACCCCCGCCGAGGTCCTCGACGAAGAGGCGTACGAGTGGATTCGCGATCCCGAGCTGCTCACCGATGAGGAGTGCGCGAAGCCCTACGCCGTCGGCATCGACGTCAACATGGCGTTCGCCGCCGCCGCGAACCGGCTGAACGTCGGCCTCGGCCCCGCGGCGCACCTTCACCACCCGGCGTTCGACCCGAAGCTGCCCGGCAGCTGGCTCGTCGACCTGTCCCACATCGAGATCGACCCGCGCCTTCCGAACCCGTTCACCCCGCACGGCGTACGGCCGGCCGGCCCGGCCTGGTACGCGACACCGACCGTCGCCTACGCCGTGGAGCTCGGGCACCAGGTGCAGCCGGCCGAGGCGTACGTCCGCCGGGAGCACGCCGCGTACCTGGACGCCTGGTACACGCGGCTGCGCGACGCGTACATGGCCACCATGGAGCAGCTCGGCGTCGTCTCCGGGATGCGCGAGGCGGACTTCCTCGAGGCGATGGATCAGCACAAGAAGGCCGACGCCGGCCAGGCCGCCGTCCTGTCCGCCATCAAGGCCACGGTCAAGGGCGGCATCGGCAAGCTCCGCGAGCGCCCGCAGGGCGCCGGATACCGCCCCGGCGAACGCTGGCCGGCCCTGGAACGTCCGACCTGGCGCCCGGACATCCGCGCCGCCGTGATCTCCGCCGCCCGCATCAACATGCACCGCAAGATGCTCAAGCTCGCAGGCGTCGGACTGTTCCCGATCGCGGTCCTCTCCGACTGCGCCGTGTATCTGTCCGACGGCCCCTCGCCGCTGGACTTCCTGCCCCGCACGCCCGACGACAAGCCGCTTCCCGGCGGGTTCCGCCTCGGTGTCTCACCGGGGATGGTCAAGTGCGAGGGCAGTCAACCGATGATGTGGGCCGTGCACATGCTCGATCAAGGCCACAACCCCGCCCGGCACATCAAGGGCGGCGACGCGTCGGCCGACGGAGAATAGGGGTCAACGATGGGCATCCTGGGCGACAGCCTCGAAAAGGCCGAGGCGAACACGTTCACCCGGCCCCTTCCGAAGTCCGCGCAGGCGCAGATGCGGTTCCTGGTGAAGAGCGAAAAGGGCTCCACCAAGGCCGTGGCCGAGCGGCTGGGCACCACCCAGCGCACGGTCGAGCGCTACCTCAAGGGGCAGTTCAAGCGGCCGCGCAAGGATCTCGCCGCCCGCCTGGTCGCCGAGGTGGGCAAGAGCTGGCAGCCGAAGGTCCGCGAGCGCGCCAAGCAGCAGGCGGCCAGTACCACGGGCATCGTGATCGAGACCCGCGCGCGGTTCGGCTTTACCGCGGCGCCGGGGACGACGGACGACAGTCGGCTGCGGCTCATCACGCAGCACTTGCCGCCCGCCTACGCGAGCCGCCTCTTCGACGCACAGGCCGAGGGCGCGACCGAACAGCAACTGCAGCGCATCGCCGCCGAAGGCCTCCAGGAGGAGTACTTCAAGGACCGCGGGCGCCGGGCGCCCGGCCTCCACGTGGAGCTGACCGACATCGACTACGTCGAACTCGACTACCGCTGAACGCTCCACCAGCCCCCGTGGCGAGTTGGTGTGTACCTGCCGCTAGAGTGCGTTGCTTGATCGACGCGCCTTACGGCAGAGGGGGACGCATGAGTGGGCAACTGAGGGACACGGCTAGCGAGTTGGCCGAAGTGCTGTGGCGGGAGCACACCGTGTACCGGGACCGGGCCGGAGGTGTCGTCATCCGGGGTGAGCATGTGCAGCGCTGGATCAGTCTCGCTCCCGCGGGTGGCCGGGGCGAGATCCTCGTCCGCGCCGGCCGCATCCTCGACGGCGGTACTACGGCCCCGGCGCGTTCGGAGGCGATAGTCCCGCTCGCCGCCGGTACGGGCGAGCTCGCCGCGACCTGCCGCCGCCTGCTCGCCGAGGCAGCGGTCGACGCGACCCCGCGATTTCCCGGCCCGTCGTCAGGCACCGGCCGCTCCAGAGGCTCCAACCGGCCCAGCCGCGCAGGGCGGTTGAGACGCCGGGGGAGACACACGAGCTTCAGCTCCTGGGTCGTCCTGGTCTGCGTGGCAGGTGTTGTCGCTCTCTACCTCTACAGCGCGGGAGTATTCGGCAGGTAGACGACACGGTTCGGGCTGGCTTGCCATGATTGCCGGCATGCCCCACGACTCCGCTGCCGCCTACTGGTGGCCGGCCTCGCTCACCACATCGCGACTCGCCTTGCGGCCCATTGAGTCTTCGGACGTACCGGAGATCGCACGCCTGTGGACGGACCCAGAGGTACGTCGCTACCTCGGCGGGCCGGTGGCCCAGCAGACAGTGCGCGAGCGCAGAAACGCATGTGTGGGCGCTCCCGGAGCGCTCAGCGTCGTACGGCAGGAGGACGGCGTGGTCGTCGGGCTGGTGACCGTGGAGCGAGGTGGCCGGGACGGGCGTACGGAGGTGTCGTACCAGTTCCTGCCGGAGTACTGGGGCTGCGGCTATGCCCGTGAAGCGGTGGCCGCCGCCGTCGACTGGGCCTCGGCGGAGGTGCCTTCACAATTTCCGGGCGTGGTTGCGGTGACCCAGGAGGCCAACGGCCGTTCCCGGCATCTGCTTGAAGCGCTTGGCGCTACCTTGGTCGACAGTTTCGTCGAGTGGCAGGAACCGCAGGTGCTGTACGCCTTCCACTGAGGCGCCTTCCACTGAGGCGCCGTCACGGCAGCCTGGTGAACAACCGTATGCGACTGCTTCACGGGGACGTCATGACCTTTGCTCTTCGAGTCGAAGCCACGGACTCCATGCCGGCCATGTATCTGCGGCCTTGGGCCGAACAGGACATTCCCGCGCTGACGGCGGAATGCCGCGACGCCGCTTTCCGCCGCGGGACGGGACTGGCCTTACGCGACAACGATGACGCCGTACGGTGGCTGAAGGCCCAACAGCGGGGCTGGGAGGCCGGTGACCGCTTCAGCTTCGCTGTTCTTGAGCCGGACGAAGAGGGAGGCTTCGGTACCGGCGGTCGGCTGGTGGCGCATGTCGTGCTCAAGACAGCCGCACCTACCGGTCCCACCGCCGAAGTCGGTTACTGGACCGCAACCCGTGCCCGCGGCCGCGGAGCAGCCCCCCGGGCCCTGGGGGTCCTCACGACCTGGGCCTTCGAGACCTTCGCCGCCACGGTCTCCAGCGTCTGGAACTGCTCCACCAGGTCGACAACCCCGCTTCATGCCGCGTCGCGGCCAAGACGGGATACGAGTTCGTCAGGGTGCTGCCCGCCCGTCCGCCGGCCTTCCCGGCCGAGGGGCACCTGCACGTCAGACCAGCGGGTTGACCGCCCCGGCCGGGTGAGCGCTCGCGGGGGATCTCGCACGAGGGGCGGTGCCTCAGGGGCGTACACGCGGGTGTTCGCTGGCAGCTTCGGCGCCCTGGCCATCGGCGGAAGAGCGAGAATGCACTCCAATGGCGCAGAGTTCCGGCGACATCGCCATGATTCAAAGTCCGGCTCCACGTGCATAACCCGCGCTTTGCGGTTACTCGTAGGTCATGGCATCGAAGTGGCAGCAGGAACACGGAGACGACGAGCACGGGCGCGAGCACCGCCCGGCGGCTGCCGGAGCGGACGCGGAGTCCGGCAGCCGTGCGGGGCCGGACCCCCAGGTGGAACGGGACGCTCCCGGCTCGCCCACCCAGCTGGGCAAGAAGTCCTGGGGGGCGGTGCTGAAGCGCACGGCGGCGGAGTTCAAGGACGACGAGCTGACCGACCGGGCCGCGGCGCTGACGTACTACGGGATCCTGGCGCTGTTCCCCGCACTGCTGGTGCTCGTGTCGATCCTGGGCATCGCGGGTGCGTCGGCGACCAAGAGCATCCTGGACAACATCGCGAAGCTGACGCCCGGCTCCGCCCGCAACATCATCACCGGTGCGGTCGAGCAGCTGCAGGCCAGTGGCAGCGGTACGGGATCGGTCCTGGCGATCGTCGGCCTTCTGGGTGCCCTGTGGTCGGGGTCCGGCTACGTGGCCGCGTTCATCCGCACCTCCAACGCCGTCTATGACGTCCCCGAGGGCCGGCCGGTCTGGAAGCTCACGCCGTTGCGGCTGGTCCTGACGCTGGTGCTGATGATCCTGGCGTGCGTCAGCGCGCTGATCGTGGTGTTCTCCGGCGGCCTCGCCAAGCAGTTGGGTACGACGCTGGGGATCGGAGACAGCGCCCTGAACGTCTGGTCGATCGTGAAGTGGCCGGTTCTGGTGGTGCTGGTCACCATCATGATCGCGCTTCTGTACTGGGCGTCGCCGAACGCCAGGGGCCGCGGCTTCAAGTGGGTCACCCCCGGCAGCTTCCTGGCCCTGGTGATCTGGTTGATCGCCTCGGCGGGCTTCGCGCTGTACGTGGCGAACTTCGGCTCGTACAACAAGACGTACGGAACCCTGGCCGGAGTGATCATTTTCCTGGTGTGGCTGTGGATCACGAACCTGGCGATCCTCCTGGGGCTGGAGTTCGACGCGGAGATGACCCGTGAACGCGCCATCGTCGGCGGCCATCCCAGCGACGAGGAGCCGTACGTCGAACCGCGTGACACACGCAAGTGGAGTGACCAGGACCGCAAGCAGATGGGCAACGAGTGACTGTGCTGGAGCACCTGGGCCGGGGTGTCGACGGGTTCGACACCGCGCGGCCGAAGGAGGCCGTGACGCGCCTCCTCGATGACGTACGCCGCCTCGACCGGCGGCTCACCCGCCGGGCCGCCTCCTGGGACTCGCCGTGGGCCCGGAAGATGCTGCCGGCCGTGGAGTCGGCGGCCGAGAGAACCAAACTCTGGTGGGGCGCCGCCATCACGATGGCCGCCGTGGGAGGTGCCACGCAACGCAAGGCCGCCGCAGGGGGAGTGGCGGGCATGCTCTGCGCACAGCTGATCGCGAACGCGCTGTGCAAGCAGCTGTACGAGCGGCGCAGACCCCCCGCGGACATGATCCCGCACGACGATGTCGAGGACCGGCCGGACACCTCGTCCTTCCCCTCCGGGCACACCGCTGCCGCCGTGGGCTTCACTGTCGCGGTGTCCCTCACCTCACCGTGGGTGGGGGCGGCAGCCGCGGTTCCCACCGTGCTGGTGGCCGTGGAGCGTGTCCATGCCGGAGCGCATTACCCCAGTGATGTCGTGGCCGGCGCCGCCATTGGTGTGGGCAGTGCCCTGCTGGTGCATCACGCACCGCGCCTGCTGTTGCGCCTCCTGACGTAGGGAGTCGAGGACGGGGGCGGATCTGTTCGTCCGCGACGCGTGGGCTGTCCGCTGGCGGGCATCCGCAGTAGGGGCTACGACTTGAGATGACAGCCACCAGCGGGCAGGCCGCCACACCGTCGCGCCTGGCGCAGACCGAGATGCAGCGAGATCGAGATGCCGCGAGATGCAGCAAGGAAAGGAAGGTCACGACGATGAGCACGTCAGTGGGCCAACCGCCCGGCAGGGACGCCGAGGAGTCGGTGGGCGACCTTGTCAAGCACGCCTCGGAACAGATTTCCCAGCTGATGCGGCAGGAGCTGCGCCTGGCGCAGGCCGAGATGCAGCAGAAGGGCAAACGGTTCGGGCTCGGCGGCGGTCTGCTGGGCGGAGCCGGCGTGGTGGGCATCGTCGCTCTGCAGGCCGCTGTGGCCACCGCGATCGTGGCCCTGGACCTGGTCTGGCCGTTGTGGCTCTCCGCGCTGGTCGTCACAGGCGCGCTGCTCGTTGTGGCGGCGGTGCTCGCCCTCGTGGGCAAGAAGCAGGTCAGCCGCGCCACGCCGGCCGCCCCCCAGCAGGCCATCCACAGCGTCAAGGCCGACGTGGCCGAGATCAAGGAGAGGGCACGGCGATGACGGACAAGGCAAAGGACGACGGTTCCTCGCCCACCCCCGAGGAGCTGCGGGCCCAGGTGGCCAGGACCCGTGAGGAGCTCGGCCGGACGGTCGAAGCGCTGGCCGCCAAGGCCGACGTAAAAGCGCAGGCACAGCAGAAGGCGGCGAAGGTCAAGGGCATGGTGCAGGACAAGGCGGCACGCGCCCTCCACACCGCGCACGACAAGACACCTGCGCCGGTACGGGAAAAGGTCGCATCGGCCGGCGACCAACTGACGGAGACCGCTCACGGCCTGGGACGAAAGAGGCACAACAAGGACGCGGCGTCCGGCATGGGCGAAGTCCGGCCCGGCGGCGGGGGCGCACACACCAACCGCAATCTGCTCGTGTTCGCCGGTCTGGCGGCGGCGATCGCCGTCGTCGTCGTCGCCACACGACGCAGCGGGAGGTGCTGATGAAAGCGTCCAAGGTTGCCTACAAGCCGGTCGGTCTGGTGCTGGGCGCCGTGAGCGGCGCCCTGGCCGGCGCGCTGTTCAAGCAGGTGTGGAAGGTCATCGGTCACGACGAAGACGCCCCGGACGCCACCGACCAGGAGCGCGGATGGCGGGAGATCGTGATCGCCGCGGCCGTGCAGGGCGCCATCTTCGCGGCGGTCAAGGCGGCGGTCGACCGCGGCGGCGCCACCGCCGTACACCGCCTGACCGGAACCTGGCCCGGCTGACTGGGCGTTGACTGCGCGTTCGCAGGCCGCCAGACCCGCTAGGCCGTCAGAGCGCTATGCGCCGCTCGTCCACCGAAATGGTGAGGTCGTTGATGCTCGCGTAACGGCGTCGCATCAGGCCGTTCTCGTCGAACTCCCAGTTCTCGTTGCCGTAACTGCGGAACCACTGGTCCGCTTCGTCGTGCCACTCGTACTCGAAGCGGACGGCTATCCGGTTGTCCGTAAAGGCCCACAACTCCTTGCGCAGGCGTTAGTCCAGCTCGCGCCGCCACTTGTCGCGCAGGAACTCCACGATCTGCGCGCGACCGCGCAGGAACGTGTCGCGGTTGCGCCACTCGGAGTCCTCGGTATAGGCGAGGACCACCCGCTCGGGGTCCCGGCTGTTCCACGCGTCCTCGGCAGCCTGGACTTTCTCCCGGGCGGTCCCGGCGGTGAACGGCGGGAACGGCGGCCTCTTGTCGGTCATGGTTCTCCCCTTCCCCCAGGGGAGAACCAGCATTCTCCCCTGCTCGCGGTAGCCTAAGAGAACGGTGATTCTCACGCAAGGGAAGGTCGGCATGGAAGCCGCGGCACAAGAGACCCGCATCCTCGACGCCGCCGAGACGCTCTTCTACGGGCGCGGCCTGCAGGCGGTCGGCATGGCGGAGATCCGCGACGCGTCCGGGGCGTCCCTCAAGCGCCTCTATCAGCTCTTCCCCTCCAAGGACCACCTGGTGGAGGCCTATCTGCGCCGGCGCGACGTGCGATGGCGCGCGTCACTGGCCGGCCACGTCGAGGATCAGCCTCCGGGCGAGGACCGGATCCTGGCCGTCTTCGAGTGGCTGGGGTCGTGGTTCCGGGAACCGGGATTCCGTGGCTGCGCCTTCGTCAACTCCTTCGGGGAACTGGGCGCCACATCCGATCCGGTCGCGAGCGCCGCCCGCGACCACGTCAACGCCCTGAAGGACTACCTGGCGGGCCTGGTGAGCGAGGCGGGCCACTCCGCCTGGCTGGCGCAGTCGCTCCTTCTGCTGGTGGAGGGCGCGATCACCACAGCCGCCGTCAGCGGCGACAGTGCCGCAGCGGACCACGCCCGGGAGACGGCGCGCAAGCTGCTGGAACTGGACTCGGCAAACTCCAGCAGCAGCGCTCCCGGCCGCGGTTGACCCACGGCCGCGGCTGACCCACCGGCGTGGCTCGCGCCCGCGTGCCCTTGACCCGTCACCCCCAACCCGTCACGTGCTGCGGTCGACGAGGAACGGCAGAAGCGTGAGGATGTCGCCGACCGCCGCCGGGGCCAACGGGACACTCCCCAGGCTGTCGCGGGCGCTCTCCAGATGGTGACGCGCTTCGGCCAGCGTGGCGGAGCGCCCGCCGGCTTCCTCGATGAGCTCGGCGGCCCGGCGGGCGGCGGTGTCGTCGAGGGGATCGCCCGAGGTGAGGAGCGCGACCAGGCGCCGGGCGGCCGGGCCGTCCGCAGACACGGCCGCTAGGACGGGGTACGTCTTCTTCAGCCGGCGCAGATCGCTGTGAACCGGCTTCCCCGTGACCTGCGGATCGCCCCAGATCCCCAGCAGGTCGTCCACCGCCTGGAAGGCCACCCCGAGCTGCCGGCCCGCCCGTGCGAGGGCGTCGACCGTGGCGGGCGGTGCCCCGGCCAGTACGGCGCCCAGCCCCGCGGCGCAGCCCAGCAGCGCGCCGGTCTTGTGGTCGGCCATGGACCGGTACTCCTGCGGGGACACGGCCTCGGGCCCCGTCCAGGGCCGGGCCTCGAAGAGCAGGTCTTCGGCCTGACCGCGCACCAGGTCGTTCAGCGTCCCCGCCAAGTGCCGCACCGCCGCCCCGCTGTGTACGTTGCCGGAGTCGGCCAGCGTCTCCACGGCCAGGGCGAAGAGCGCGTCTCCCGTCAGCACCGCGGGGCCCGTGCCGTACGCCTTCCACACGCTCGGGCGCTGCCGGCGGGTCTCGTCGCCGTCCATGATGTCGTCGTGCAGGAGCGAGAACGTGTGGATCAGTTCCACGGCGACCGCACCGACGACCGCGTCCTCGGCGGACCCGCCCGCGGCCTCGGCGGACAGCACGGTGAGAGCCTGGCGTACTCCCTTGCCGTGCGAACCGGCGCGGGGGCCGGGCACGGGCCTGCCGCCCACCTCGCTCCAGCCGAGCGAGAAGGCGGCCATCTCGGCCGGCCACGGATGAAGGCGCCGCACCGCCTGCGTGAGCGCCGGCCGTACGAGGTCGCGGCAGCGGCCGAGGATCTGCGGGGCGGTGGCCTGGGCTGTTACCGGCAGCGTCATCGTCGGTCGTCTTCCTCGTCCGCCACGGTGGCAAGGGGGAGTACGCCGAGTTCGGCATGGGCCTTGTCGACCATGTCCCGGGCGTGGCGCAGGCCGATCCGGTCGAGCGTGCGGCGCAACTCGCTCAACTCGGCGGCGGTCTCGGCCTGGTCCCGGCCGAGCCGGGCGCGTGCCTTGACCAGCCCGAGCCGTGCCAGCGCCTCGCCGCGCGGCTCACTCATGGCACGGAACTCCGCGAGAGCCTGCTCGTACACCTGACGGGCTTCGTCGTAACGACGGGCTCGGTAGAACACGTTGGCGCGCATCTTGTGGTTGTAGGCGAGGGCGCTGGACAACTTCATCTCGCGGCAGGTCACTTCCGCCTCGGCGAGCAGGGCCAGAGCGCGGTCCGGGTCGTCCCGCAGGGAAACGATGTCGGCCATGCCCCGCAGGGCCCATGCCCTGCCGCGCCGGTCCTCCGCGTTCCCGGCGATCTGGGCCGCCTCCTCGAACATCGCCAGCGCCGTGTCGTACGAGCCGGTGTTGCGGTGAATCTGAGCGATGCCCTCCAGCGCCCATACGGTGTGGCGGGCCTCGCCGCGTTTGCGTGCCTCGGCCAGCAGTTGCTCGTGCAGTACGGCGACCGCCTCGTAGTCCCCCTGTATGCGTCCGGTCTCCGCCAGACCGGCGAGAGAGTAGCCACGGGCTACGACGTCCCCGCCCCGTTTTGCCATGTCGGCGGCGAGGCCCAGCAACCGGAACGCCAGCGCCAGCGCGCCCCGCTGCCGGGCGAGCGTCCCGCCGCTCCACAACGCCCACGCCATGGCCCCGAGGTCACCGGCCGCACGGGCGGCGCGGTAACTGGCCTTCCACGCCCGGTCGGCTTCCTCGACGTTGCCCAGCCTGCGGTGCGCCTCGGCGACGGCGAGCCCGGACCGTGCCACCTCCTGCTGCGAACCGGAGGCTTCGGCCGCTCTCAGGTTCTGGGTGCCCTTTTCCAGTACGTCCGTCAGGGAGGAGTTCACCGACAGCGCGGTGAGGGCGCCTTGGTACTCCGGCGCGAATGCCTTGCTGTGCATGGGTGCCTTTCGTGCGTGGCCGGGGCAGCGGTGCGACGACTATGCACTGCGTGTATACGCGCGGCGTATAGTCACCTGGTTCCGAACCCGGGCGCTTGGGGGACCGGGAGGGTGCCAGCCACCGGGGGCCGGCCGTCCTGCTGTGGATCAAGACGACTGCCGCCCGCCCGGGGTTGCTCGCGCCCGATGTGTTTTATCCGGCGCGACATCCGGTGACCGAGGCTGGGGCGGCGACGGCGGCAGGCTGGAGCTGTTGTCCCCCGGCCCAGAGCCGCTCGACAGCCCGGCAGTCGGTCACCACGATGCCCTCAGTGAGGGCACCGCGTCCTTCGCGGACAGCGGCCCCCACCGGTAGCCGGTCGTGTAGCAGACCAGCGTGAGGTGGATGCCGAACCCGATCCGCGGCCGGGCAGTTCACTCGACAGGAGCGTGCGCGCGGCGGCTGAGGGCCCGGAGACAGAACCGTCCATGCCTCAGTGTGGACCGGCGAGTTGAGTCCGTACTGCGCATAGAACCGCTTCCGCGCGCTCGGCCGGCGACGCGGGCGGACCGGCCGCCGAAGCCGGTCCGCCCGAGGCCGGCCGGGATCAGCCGGTGTTGCGTACCCGTCTGACCGCCTGCCGCAGTGGTACCCGGACGGACGCGGGCCGTTCGATGCCCCGGGCGGCGGCGACCAGAGCCGTCGCCACCTCCCGCAGTTTGATGTTGGTGCGCTGGGACACCTCCACCAGTACGTGCCAGGCCTCATCGGCGGAGCAGGCGCCGAACGCCATCAGCATGCCCTGTGCCTGGCCGATGACCGTACGGCTGGACAATGCCTGACGCAGCTGGGCGATCTCCGCCCGCATCTGCGTCTCCGCCTCCGTCTCCACCTTCAGGCGGTGTGCGTGCGGCGGCGCCCCGCGCAGTTCCGCCGTCACGTCCGGATCCGCCGCCCGCTCAGCCGGGTCGGCCGTATGACGATCCACGTACCGCGTGTCGGATCGGGCCACGGCAGGGAGAAGGCGTGCTCGTCCAGTACGGCCGCCTCTCCCGCGTCCGTCACCAGACGGGCCGGCCCCACGGCGACCACGTTCCATCCCGCACTCGTGACTTCGTCGATGCGGTCCGCCTCGAAGGCCACCTCCCCGCCCGCGACCGAAGCGGTCACGGTGCCCGGACTCGTGCGGTACGCGATCCGGCCCTCCACCACGGAGTAGTTCACCGGCAGGATCAGCGGGCCCGCGGGCGGCCCGAGGGGTGGCCCGGGTACGGCGACGCGCCCGACGCCGTGCCCCGCCAGCATGGTCCAGCACTCGTCCTGGCCGACCGTTTCCATCCGGGGGAACGGGGCCGCCGCGCTCCGGCCTTCGGGCAGGTGTGTGTGCCGGCCGCGCAGGTCACTCAGCGACATGCCGAGGGCGGAAGCGATCCGCGTCAGCAGCGCGCTGCCGGGCGAGAGGTCCCGCTGCTCCACGTCGCGCAGATACGCGGGGTCGGCGCCCACCGCGTGAGCGAGCTGTACGACGCTCAGACCGGCCTCCGTACGGCAGTGGGCGATGCGGCGGCCCACAGCGCTGACAGCGCTGTGCGGGTCGGTGTGCTGCCCGGCAGCGGTGGCAGAGATCATGAATGTGTTTCCTTCACCCTGTGGTCGCGGGGAGGCGGACGGTGCCGTTGCGGCTGATGGTCAGAGGCGGACTGCAGGCGCCGTGCGGCAGCTCGGGGGAGGTGATGCGTATGCGGTACGGCCCCTCAGGCAGCTCCGGCACCACGACGGACGCCCGGAGCGCGCGCGGATCCACCTGTGAGGCCAGTACCGCGGCCTCGGACCACTTCCCCTGTTCCGTCCTGCGCTCCAGCAGGACGCTGCACGGGTATCCCAGGCACCCCGTGATCCGCCAGCTGATCTGCCGTCGCTCGACGCAGGTCCAGCACTCCCCTCCGGTGGGCGCCCGTACGAGCAACGCGTCCGGGACCGGTTCGGGGGAGGCGGTCCGGGGTGGGAACAACCCGTCGGTCGCTCGCTTCAGTTGAGCTTTGGCCAGCGCGATCCAGCGCATTCTCTTCCTTCCGTGTCGCTCCCGCGGCGGTGGCGGCTGTGGCGGACCGCCCGGCGCGGGTGCGGGTCCTCGTCTTCCTGATTTGGGTGTTTCCGCCCACAAAGCGCCCAACACGGGACTAAAGTCCCGTCCGGCAGGGACCTTCGCCACCACCGCCCGGTTACGGCAGCCCGGCGGTGAGCGCTCGCGTGCCTCCGGGGCGGAACCTACGATCGAGGTGGACGGATCTTGACGCGCGACGCCGGGAGGCCATCACCGTGAATGTCCTCTACGGCAGGGCTGTGACGATCTGGTGAGCTTCTCACTGCCGGGCCTGCCGGACCTGCCCCACGACGTGGAGGGCCTGAAGTCGCTCATCGAGCGTGAGGTCGCCGCATTGCGCGCGGATGCACGCCGCAAGGCGGAAACGCGCCTGCCGCTCGCGACCGCCATCAGCCACGCCTCGCCCATGAGCAGCCAGTCCCTGGAGACCTTCACCTCCGGAAGAGCCGAACCGGCGGACGACCTCCCGGCCGGGCAGCGAGAAACCGGCGGTGGCGGCCCGGACGGCGCGGCCGGTCACGACCCGTGGGCCTGCCTGTGCTCCAGCATGGCGGCCATCCCCGTCTCGGCGGCGCTCCTGACCCCTGTCGAGGACGAGACCGGTGAGATCACGGACTTCGTCATCCGGGCCGGCAACCACGTCCGCTCGTCCGAATGGCTCGAACCGCCGGACACCCAGGTGGGGCAGCGGTTCCTGGAGGCCCGCCCCGGAGCCGCGACGAGCGGACTGCTGGCGGCGCTGACCTCGGTGTTCAAATCCGGGCGCGCCCTCAACGGGCTGACCGTGGACTACACGGAGGAGCGGTACGGCCGACTGCATCGCGCCCCGCTCCTGTACTACGCCGCCGCCTGCGGCGACCACCTGCTGACCACCTGGCTCCCCGCCCGCAGCCAGGCCGAGAGCCTGACCCTCGACGCTCAGCACATCGCCTCGCTGGGATGGGGCCACTGGGACCTTCTCTCCGGCGCCGTCAACTGGTCGGAGGGGCTGCACCGCATCTTCCGTACCGACCCGGGCATGCCGTGGTCCCTCACGGAGCTCTGCGACGCGGTCCTGCCCGGCGAGGTGCCGGCGCTCGCCGAGCTGATCACCGCCGTCCTCGCCGGTGAGGAGCCCTCCTGGACACGCATCCGCTTCCGTGTCTTCGGTGAGGTACGCACCCTCGACCTGCTCGGCAGACCCGTCGCAGGAACCGACGGACGTCCGTGGGCCGTGCACCTGGCCGCACGCGACCTGACGCCCCAGATGCGCAGCCGCCGCCGTCTCGCGGAGACCCAGCGCGAGACGGAGGGACTGCGCCAGCAGGCCGAGGCGGAACGGCGCATCGCCTCCGTCCTGCGCGAGGCGCTCCTGCCGACCCACTCCGCGGAACTCGCCGAGCTGGGGCTGACGGTGGCCGCCGCCTACCTGCCGGCCGAGCCCGACGCAGCCGTGGGCGGCGACTGGTACAAGTGCAGGCGCCTGCCGGACGGGCGGGTCCTGGTCGCCATCGGAGACGCCGTCGGCCACGGGCTGGACGCCGTGGCCCGGATGGCCCAGCAGCGCCACGCCCTCGCCGGCCTCGCCCAGACGGGCGCGACGGCCGGCGAGATGACGACATGGCTGAACGAGCTGGTGTGCAGTGATCCCTCTGCGCTGACCGCGACCATGATCACCGGGCGTATCGACCACGACCGTGTCCTGCGCTGGGCGTGCGCGGGCCATCCGCCTCCGCTGCTGCGGCGTGGCAAGGAAGTGTCCCCTCTCCCCTCGGACCATCTCGGCCCGCTCCTGGGCCTGATGCCCGGGTACGCGTACGAGACCGCGCCGGTCCCGCTGCGCAGCGGTGACCTGCTGCTCCTCTACACCGACGGTGTGGTCGAGCGCCGGGGCGAGGACATCACCGTGGGCATCAACAACCTCAGCCGGAGCCTGTCGGGAAACGCGGGGCTTTCGGCCCGGGCGACGCTCGACCGCATCACCGCCGATTACACGCGCACGGCCCACGACGACGACGCCTGTCTCCTCGCCATCCAGGTGGACTGAGCACGCGGAGCCCACCTCGCGCTCGTGACGCGGCACACAGGGTTACGTGCCGTCGTCGCCGAATCGCAGCACGAAGCGTTTCTGCCAGGGAGTCTCCACGGCGCGCGGGTGGTAGTGCCGACGGGTGTACGCCACGGCCTCGCCCGCCGGGACCCCGTCCAGGACGGCCATGCACGCCAGCGCCGTCCCCGTACGCCCGCGACCGCCACCACAGGCGATCTCCACGCGCGCGTCGGCCGCCCGCTCCAGCGCTTCCCGGAGTACGTTCCGGGCCTGACGGCGATCCTGCGGAAGCCGGAAATCCGGCCAGCGCAGCCATCGGGCCTCCCACGCCACCGGCGGCGGTTCCTTGCCCAGCAGGTAGACGGCGAAGGACGGCGTCAGCCCTGCGGGCAGCGGATGACGCAGACCCCGGCCGCGCACCAGCAGGCCGGAGGGCAACCTCATGACTCCGGCGCCGGCCGAGGACCACTTATCGCTCATGCGCCCACCCTATGGGCGGCGGTACGCAGCAGGCGGGCCCCGAGTGCGATGCGTCAGGCAGCCGTCATCTTCGGCATCTCGCCCTTCGTCGTCCGCATGTCGATCACCGCGAACGCCGCGCCCTGCGGGTCGGTCAGCGCCGCGAACCGGCCGAACGGGCTGTCCATCGGCCCGAACTGCAGCTCGCCGCCGCGCTCGGTCGCCCTCGACACCGCAGCGTCGCAGTCCTCGACGGTGAAGTACACCTGGATGTACGGCGGGATCCCCGGCGGGAACTCGTCCGTCATCGTCATCCGCCCCAGGACGGTGTCGTCCCCGACGTTGAAGACCTTGAAGTTGATCGCGTCGTCCTCCATCCGCTGCACGGTGTACGGGAAGACGGCGGGGAAGAAGGCGTCCGACTTCTCGGGGGCGCGCGTGAAGACCTCGGCCCAGGCGTACGCGCCCGGCTCGCCGCGCTTCTCGAAGCCCTCGTGCTTGCCCGCCTGCCAGACGCCGAACGTGGCACCGCTGGGGTCCTTCGCGATCAGCATGGAACCGAAGTCGCCGACCTGCATCGGCTCCATCAGCACCTCACCGCCGTTGTCGGTGATCTTCCGGGCGGTGGCGGCGACATCCGGCGACGCGAAGTACAGACACCAGGCCGACGGGGTCTCCTGGCCGGGCATCGGCGGGACGACGGCGGCCACCGCCTTGCCGTCGGAGTAGGCCTGCGTGTAGTTGCCGTACTCCGACGAGCCCTCGCCGAAGGTCCAGCCCAGCACGGAACGCCCTCTGGTTGTGCGGCCATCGTTTCGCTCTCTCCTGCTCGATGATTGGTCCGGTTTGTTACGGCATCCAGTCATCCGCCGCCCCGCGCGTCGCGACGCCGCTGTCCTCAGGAAGGCTGTGGCGGTGCGACCGAAGAGCGCAGGATGAGGCGGGTGCGCAGCGTGTGCATCTCGCGGCGGGGTTCAGCGCCTTCCAGGGGATCGAGGAGCACCTCGGCCGCCTTCGCGCCGAGTTGGTGCACGGGCTGCTCGATCATCGTCAGCGGCGGGTCCATGACCGCCGCCCATGCGCTGTCGTCGAAGCCGATCAGGGACAGGTCGCGCGGGTAGGACAGCTTCTCCTGCCGGACGGCGCGCAGGGCTCCCGTCACCGCGTCGGTCTCCGTACAGAACAGCGCGGTGATGCGCCGGGGGAGTCGCAGCATGCGTACGACCTCCTCGGTCGCCCGTTCCTCGGTCTTGGGCCCGACCATCACCAGCTCCGGATCGAAGGGGATGTGCGCGTCGTCGAGCGCGTCGAGGTATCCGCGCAACCGCTCCCCGTCGGTCCACAGATTGCGCGACGCCGCGGCGAGCAGATCACGCCGGGTCCGGGGCACCTTCGTCACGGGCGGCCCCCATACGAATCCGATGCGGCGGTGCCCGGCCGCGATGAGCACTTCCACCGCCTCGCGCGCCGCGTCCCGGTTGTTGATGACGACGGCGTCGAGATCGAGCGCCCCGATCGCCCGGTCGACGAGCACGACGGGGATGCCCCGGTCCAACGCCGTCCGGATATGGGCCACTTCACCGCGACCGACAGCGGCGGAAGCGATGACGACGCCGTCGACCCGCTTGTCGATGAGCACGTTGGTCGCCGCGACCTCCTCGTCGAGGTTCTCGTACGTACTCAGCACGATGGTGTCGAAGCCCCGGGCCCGGGAGGTGTCGCAGATGCCGCGCACCACACCGGCGAAGAACGGGTTGCCGATGTCCGCGACGATGACTCCGAGGGTGTGGCTGACACCGGTCGACATGCTGCGCGCCAGCGCGTTCGCGCGGTACCCGAGCTTCTCGGCCGCCGCGAGGACGCGTTCCTTCAACTCGGGGCTGACGTATCCGTACCCGCCGAGCGTCCGGGCCGCGGTCGCCCTGCCGACACCGGCCTCGGCGGCCACCTCGGAGATCGTCGGTGGCCCCGACGTGCGGCCCCGGTCTGCTGGCATGGATCCGTACCTCAATTCTCTTGGTCGAAGGCTCGCCACATGCTAGACACGGCCGGTTGCCCGGTGGGCCGTCCGTGGCCGAAGGCGCCTTCGACGAAGCACTGCTCGTGGGCGGCCGCGGCTCCGTCGTGGAGGGCGCGCTCGGTCAGGTCCCGGTGGGGCGGCGTGTCCCGGGACCATCCGCCCCGCAGCAGGGAGACGGCGAAGCCGGTGAGGAAGGCGTCGCCGCAGCCCATCGTGTCGACGAGGGGCCTGGCCGCGTCCACGCGGCGTGCCGGCGCCGTGTGGACCGTACGGCCGTCGTAGGCGATCGCACCGTCCACGCCGCGGGTGGCGAGCGCGAGCCGGGCCCCCCGGTCCACGGCCTCGGCCAGGAGCGAGCACGTGGCGGCTTCGTCGAGGTGTGAGCAGGAGAGAAGGACCAGGTCGGCGTACGGGCAGACGCGGTCGAGGTAGGAGGGGGTGCGGAACTCGTCGTCGCTCGACAGGTCGAAGGTCACGAGCGGGCCGGGCCCGGCGAGTTTGGGCAGTTCGCTCTCGCTGCGGGAGTACACGCTGGAGTGCACCAGGTCGAAGGACGCGACGTACGCGAGCAGTTCGCCGTCGAGCGTGAGCGGCTCCCGCACGGTTACGCCGCCGCCGTTCCAGCCGAGGAAGACGCGGTCGCCGTCGTCGACGCGCAGGGTGGAAAGGCCGGTCTCGCCGGTCCGTACGACACAGTGGTCCACCACCACGTCCTGCGCAGTGATGGAGTCGCGCAGGAAGCGGCCGAGGCCGTCGTCGCCGAAGACCCCGAGGTAGGCGGCCTCCAGGCCGAGGCGCCGGGCGTAGACGGCCACGTTCACGCTGTTGCCGCCCGGGTAGTCGATGCCGCGGTCGACGAACCGGTCGACGCTGTTGTCGCCGAAGCCGAGGACTCTCATAGGGTCTCTGTTTCTCCTGTCCGAGGGGGGGGTACGGAGCCGCCGCCCCCGCCCGTTGTCCTGGGGGCGAGGGCGGCAGGACCGTCGGCTCAGTACTCCATGACCCGGTAGTAGCGGCGCAGGTCCAGCGAGTGGTCCCGTACGCGCTCCAGGTGCTTGCTCACACGGCCCATCACGGTGTCGAGCACGAGCGGCGCGAGGAGGCCGCGGAACTCCGGGCTGATTCCCTCCAGCGCGTAGTCACGGGTGTCGAAGACGGTGACGTCACGGGAGACGCGCCTGGCGAACGCCTCGACGCGGTCGGTGAGGGCGCGCGTCTCGTCCTCGCCCTGGAAGATGACGACGCTGGTGTCCTGCTCCAGCAGTTCGAGGGAGCCGTGGAAGAACTCGGCGCTGTGCACGCGGGTGGTGCGCAGCCACTGCATCTCTTCGAGGATGCACATGGAGTAGAGGTACGTGAATCCCCACAGGTTTCCGCCACCGACGAGGAAGTGGTAGTCGGTGTCCTTGTGGGCCTCGGCGAAGGCCGCTGCCGGAGCCTCCGCCTGCTTGGCCACACCGGCGAGAACGCGCGGGAGGTCCGCGAGCTCGTCGGCGAGCTTTTCGTAACCCTCGAACTCGCCCCGGCGGTCCAGGAGCCGGCCCATGAACAGCAGCATCTGCGGGTCGAACGGCCAGGCCTTGGGCTCCGAGACGAGTGCGGTGTCGACGCTCCGGGCGACGGGGGAATCGGCGTACCCGGTGAAGCCGATCGTGTGGACGCCCTTGGACTTGCAGAACTCGATGGCGCGGAGGCTGTCCTCGGTCGTGCCCGATACGGACGTGAAAACGGCCGCCGAGCGTTCGCCGAGGGTGGCGTCACCCGAGGCGGCCAACTCCGCGGCGATGACGGCGCGTACGGGGAGCGTCGAGCTGCGCCGGGCGAGGTGCTCGTACGGCCACATCTGGGCGTAGGTGCCGCCGGCGCCCACGAGGAAGAGGTTGTCGAACCCCTCGTCCACGAGGCGGTCGGCGAGCTCCTCGATCCGGGGGCGCAACGCCACCGTGCTCGTCAGCTGGGAGAGGAATTCCGGCTCGTTGAATCCGAGCATCTTCGCGTCCTTTCAGGAAAGGGTGCGGCCGGCGGCGCTGAGCGACCTGATACCGGTATCACGCGGGGCTCACGCTGGCACAGTGGACGTGCGGCGTCAATACCGAGAGGCGCTGCTCGTGTCGCTGAGCACGCGCCAAGTCGCCTGCTGCCTGCGTCGATTCGGAAATTTGTCACCGTCCGGCCTCCAGCCGAGGATCGCCCCCGACTGACTGAAAAGAAGATCTTCGGTGCACCCTGGTACCGGTATCAGAATCTCTGTACAGTCGCCGCACATCAGCGGTCCGTGTCAGAAAGGAAGCCCATGCGCGCTCGTGCACTGACGACGTACGCGGCACTCTTCGGGGCCTCGGTGCTCGCCCTCACCGGCTGTTTCGCCGGGCCGGCGAACAAGCCGGCGGCCGACGTCACCGCGAAGCCGGAGTACTCCGGCACCCTCAGCATCCTCACCAAGTTCGCGGGTGATCCGCTCAGTCCCTACTTCGAGGACCTCGCGGCGGCGTACGAGCGCAAGCACCCCGGAGTGAAGGTCGAACTCATCCAGGAGACCGACCAGAGCATCAAGGACAAGACCAAGACCCTCACCGCCTCCGACGCCCTGCCCGACATCTACTTCACCTGGACGGGCAACTGGGCCGAGAACTTCGTCCGCGGCGGCCGGGCGTCGGACCTCACCGAGGTGATCGGACCGGACACCGCGTGGGGCCGGACGTTCAGCAAGGCATCCCTGTCCGCCTTCGCCTACGACGGCCGGTACTACGGGATACCCCTCTACAACAACGGCAAGTTCATGGGCTACAACAAGGCCGCCTTCGCCAAGGCGGGCGTCGACGTGCCCACCAGCTTCGAGGAACTCCTCGCCGCCTGCCCGGTACTGCGCGACGCCGGATACGAGCCCATCGCCTTCGGCAACAAGGACGGCTGGCCCGCCCTGCACTACCTGCAGCAGCTCTTCGCCTACCACGTGCCGGCCAAGACCCGCGAAGCCGACTACCACCCCGCGTCGGCCACCCTCGACCACCCCGGCTACCTCGCCGCGCTCAAGCAGTTCAAAATGCTGGTCAGCACCTGTACCGACACCCGCGGCGGCACCAACGGCGTGCTCTACACGTCGGCGCAGGAAGCGTTCTCCCGAGGCAAGGCGGCCATGTACTACCAGGAGATCCTGGAGTTCGACACCACCACCGCGGCCCGGTCCGCGGCCGGGGCCCTCACGCCCGAGAATCTGGTCATCCAGCCCCTGCCCGTCCCCGAAGGCGCGAAGGGTGACCCGAAGGCGATCGAGGGAGCGCCGGAGGGATACCTCGTCAACGCCAGGTCGCCGCGCGCGGCGCTCGCCGTCGACTTCATGAAGTTCGTGACGGAGCGTGCGAGCGCGAAGAAGCTTTCCTCACCTCCCTACGGGCAGCCCAGCACGGTCGTCGGCGCCGTCACGCCCGAAACCTCCAGCAAGGCCGTCTTCCAGGGCATCGAGACCGTCAACAAGGCGCCCCGCCTGGCCGGCTGGCTGGACATGGTGACAGCGCCCGAGGTGGCCGACGCCTGGCTGGCCGGCGGTGAGGCGCTGATCAGCGGCGGCATGTCTCCCGGGGAAGTGCTTGAGAGCGTGCGCCGGGCCTCGAAGTCGGCCAAGTAGTCCGCACGGCAGAAGGGAAACATGCCGGTGCGCACCATGTGCCGAAGAGCACTCGGCCTGGCCTGGGTCATTCCGGCCCTCGCCCTGCTCTCCGTGTTCGTCTACCTGCCGCTCGTGCAGAACTTCGGGTTCTCCACGCTCACGTGGGACATCTACAGCGGAAGCCAGGAGTACGTCGGCCTGGAGAACTACCGCGAGCTGTTCGACGACCCGGTCTTCTGGTCGTCGTTCGCCAACAACCTCTGGTACGCGGTGATTTCCATCGTATTCCAGGTGTTCGGCGCCCTGCTGCTCGCCGCACTCGTCGAATCCGTCGGCAGCGAGCGCTGGGGGCGCGCTCTGCGCGCGGTCTACTTCATCCCCTCGGCGATCTCCCTGACCGTGGCGGGCCTGCTCTTCTACTTCGTCTACGAGCCGAACCTGGGCCTGCTCAACCACGCGCTCGACGCGGTGGGGCTCGGGCAGTTCGGCCAGGCGTGGCTCGGCCAGGAGAGCACCGCGATGTTCGCGGTCATCGCGATGAGCCAATGGCAGGGTTTCGGGTACTGCACCCTGCTGTTCGCCGTCGCGATCCAGCGGATTCCCTCCGAGCTGTACGAGGCGGCGTCCCTGGACGGCGTCGGGCCCGTACGCCGCTTCTTCCACGTCACGCTGCCGCTGGTGCGTGAGATGACCGGTCTCATGATGATGGTGACCGTCTCGGGCGCGTTCCAGGTGTTCAACGAGGTCATGGTGATGACCAGCGGCGGCCCCAACAACTCGACCCAGGTGCTGGGCACCTGGCTGTACCGCAACGGTTTCGTACGCAATGACTTCGGCTATGCCGCGGCGATCGGCACAGTGATCTTCGTGATCACCCTCACCATCGCCGTGGCGCAGCTGTGGATCACCCGTAGGAGAAGGGTGGAATGGTGAGCCGCCTCGGCTTCATCGGCGCGATCGCGCGCGTCTTCATGTGGGCCTTCCTGCTCGGCCTCGCGGTGGTCGTCGTTTACCCGCTGCTGTGGATGGTGCTCAACGGGTTCAAGACCAACGCGGAACTCTTCGACAACCCCTTCGCGCTTCCCGTCGACTGGAGTTTCGCCAACTACCAGAAGGCGTGGAACCGCGGGGTGAGCGACTATCTGATGGCCAGTGTGCTGGTCACGGTGACGTCGACGATCGCGACCGTGTTCATCAGTGCCTGGGCCGCGTACGGACTCACGCGCGTGAACATCCCGCTCAACAAGGTGCTCACCGCCGTCATCCTCGGCGGGCTGATGCTCACGCCGACCGTGGCGCTCGTACCGCTGGTGCGGATGTTCCAGACGATGGGCCTCTACAACAGCTTCTGGGCCCTGCTCATCCTGTACACGGCGTTCCGCGTCCCCTTCACCACCTTCCTCATCCGCGCCTACATGATCGACCTGCCCCGCGAGGTCGACGAGGCGGCCGAGATCGACGGCGCCAGTCGCTGGACCGCCTTCTGGCGGATCATCCTGCCGATGTGCAAGCCGATCATCACCTCCACGGTGCTGCTGCACGTCCTCTTCGCCTGGAACGAGTACCTCTTCGCCATGGTGTTCACCAACGGCAGCGACGTACAGACCCTCCCGGTGGGCCTGACGAGCCTGATGAGCAAGCACGGCACCGACTTCCCCGTCGTCTTCGCCGGCATGGTGATCGCGGCGGTACCGGTGGTGCTGCTCTTCTTCTTCGGACAGCGCTACATCGTCAAGGGCCTCGCCGACGGAATCGGAAAGTGACCGCGCGCCACCCACGACAGGAGCCCAGCCCCGATGGCCCTCTCCGCCCGGCAGATCACCGGATCCAACTTCGCCTACCAGCACCTGCCGTTCGAGACCTTCCTCGACGACATGGCCGGCCTCGGCCGGCAGAAGCTCGAACTGTGGGGCGTCGCGCCCCATCTCCACATCCCGCGGCTGAGCAACGCCGACGCGCGCCGCATCCGAGGCAGCGTCGCGGCGCGCGGCCTCCAGACGCACTGCCTCACCCCCGAGCAGGTGATGTACCCGGTCAACGTGGCCTCACCGGTCACCTGGCTGCGCACCGAAAGCATCGCCATGTTCCGCCGCGCGGCCGAGCTGTGCGCCGAGCTCGGCGCACAGCTGCTCCTCGTCACCCCCGGGCGCGGTTACGAGAACGAACCAGTGCGGGCCGCGTGGCGCCGGTCCGTCGACGCGATCGGCGACATCGCCGGGTACGCCGCCACCCTCGGGGTGACGTGCGTGCTCGAACCGCTCCAGCGAGTGGAGTCGAACCTCGTCAACGACTACCGCACCCTCGCGACCATGACCGACGAGATCGGTGCGGCGAATCTCGGCGCCGTACTCGACACGGTGGCCATGGCCGTCGCCGGAGAGACCGTCGACGACGCCTTCGACGCGCTCGGCGCCCGGATCCGTCACGTGCACCTCATCGACGGCCGCCCCGCGGGACACCTGGCGTGGGGCGACGGGGAACTGCCGCTGGCCGCGTACCTGGCCGCCCTCGACCGCCGGCAGTACGACGGCCACCTGACCTTCGAGCTCTTCGGGGACGGCAGTTACGCCCGTGATCCGCGGTCGGCGGTCGAGCGGTGCCTGGCCGCGGCCGAGGCGGCCGCACCGCCGCGCCCCTGAGGCCGAACCTCTCCTGAGGGCTGAAGAGGTGACAGCGCGCAACCAGGCGGGTGATCCGCGCTCGTGGCAGTCACCCGAAGCCGCCTGCGGGCGTTGGAATGGGCTCGCGCTTTCGCCCGACGTCTCCACGGAGCCGGGCGATCCCACTCTCATCTACTGGAGGTTCCATGCTCCGCATCCGTGCCCGACAGCTGTCCGCCGCTGTGACCACCGCCGCCATGGCGATGACCGTCACGGGCGCCCTCGCGTTCACCGCTCAGGCCGCCCCCGTGCCCAAGGCCGAGTCCAAGGCCAAGGTGCTCAACTGGCTGGCGCACAAGCACTCGGACACCATGCCGCGTGTGCTGCGCAAGGGCAGCGACTGGACCTCGTACGCATACCTGTACGACCTCAAGAAGGGCAAGCCCGGCAAGAAGATCGGTGACGCCACGGCCCACTGCAGCGCTGTCGAGGTGACGCCTCACAGTGTCGTCGCGCAGTGCCAGAGCGTGCTGCGCACCGACGACGGCAGCATCACCCTGAGCGGCACCATCGACCACCGCCGCTCCGACACGTACGGCGGCGACGCGGCGATCACTGGCGGCACCGGCAAGTACGAGGACGCGGAGGGACAGGTCGAGGCCGTCTTCCACGGCGACTACGCCAAGCTGCGCGTCAAGCTCGACGACTGAGCACACGTCGCCCGACAGCCCCTCACCTGGGACGAGCGCACGGGTGATTGACAGCGGATGGTGCCTGTGTGAGGGAAGAGGGGGAACAAGCTAAGGGTGCCTGAAGTTACCGACCCTCTGCTGAACCTCGTCCGGCGGCACAAGGAACCCGTGGTCGTACAGACCGTCAGGTCCACCGTTGCCGCAGTGATCTCCTACGTCGTCGCCCTCATGCTGAGCAGTGAACCGGCGCCGCTGACCGCGCCGCTGACCGCGCTGCTCGTCGTTCAGGTCACCCTGTACGCGACTCTCACCACCAGCATGCGCCGGGTGAACGCGGTGGTGGCGGGGGTGGTCATCGCCATCGGCTTCAGTTCCCTGGTGGGCCTGACCTGGTGGAGCCTGGGACTGATCATCCTCGCCTCGCTGGTGCTCGGACGCTTCGTACGGGCCGGTGAGTTCGTACCCGAGGTCGCGATCAGCGCCATGCTCGTGCTCGGGGTGACCCGGGTGGCCGCGACGGCCTGGGACCGGGTGCTGGAGACACTGATCGGGGCGGTCGTCGGACTGCTGTTCAACGTGCTGTTCGCGCCACCGGTCTGGGTGCAGCCCGCGAGTGCGGCCATCGAGGGGCTCGCGCGCCGTATGCGGGATCTGCTGCTGAGTCTCGGCGACGAAGTGCGCGGTCACACCTCGGTGGCGGAGGCCGCCGAGGCGCTGCACGAGGCGCGTCGCCTCGACCACGACATCGTGGAGGTGGACGCGTCCCTGCGGCAGGCGGAGGACAGCCTCCGGATGAACCCCCGGGTCAAGGAGGGACTGCTCTTCCGGGTCGTACTGCGCACCGGCCTGGACACCCTGGAGATCTGCGCCGTGGTGCTCCGTACGGCATGCCGGACCCTTACCGACCTCGCCAAGGCACGGACGGACGAACCGCTCTTCTCCACGGAGATCGCCACCGCCCTGCGGGAGCTGTTCATCCATATGGCCCGTGCGGTCGAGAGCTTCGCCGTGCTGATCACCACGCAGGTCAGCGTCAACGCGGAGGAGGCGGAGGAACGGCTGGTCAGGGAGCTCGCCGCCAGCCGCGACAGCCGCGAGATCCTGGCGCACCTGCTCCTCGACGGCGTACAGGAGCACCCGCGCCAGTGGCAGCTGCACGGAGCGCTGCTGGCCGAGGTCGACCGGATCCTGGACGAGCTGGACGTGGAGAAACGTTCCATGCGGCTGGTGGAGGAGCTGGACCGGCAGTCCCGCGAGCAGCGGGAGAAGTACCCGCTGGTGGCCAAACTCAGGGGCCGGCTGCGCGTCGGCCGGTCGCGGGAGCTGCCCCACGAAACCCCCGACTAGGGGCGCGATGATCGGGTACCCGATGCCACGTGCCAAGATCCGCACGGCAGGCACGCTGCCGTGCGTCACCCAGGAGGAGGCGCAGATGAGCACGGTGAAGGAGACGGTAGAGGTCGAGGTCCCCGTCCGTACCGCCTACAACCAGTGGACACAGTTCGAGGAGTTCCCGAACTTCATGGAGGGGGTGGAGGAAGTCAGGCAGATCGACGACCGCCACAACCACTGGACCACGAAGATCGGGGGAGTGAAGCGCGAGTTCGACACCGAGATCGTCGACCAGCTCCCCGACGAGCGGATCACCTGGCGTACCACCAGTGGTGACACGAACCAGAAGGGCATGGTCCGGTTCCAGCCGCTCGACGACACGCACACACGGGTTGAGCTCGTGATGGACATCGAAACGAGCGGCGCGGCGGAGAAGACCGCCGACATGACCGGCATGATCGACCGGCGCGTGAAGGGTGACATGCGGCGATTCAAGGAGTTCATCGAGCATCGCGGCGGCGAATCCGGATCGTGGCGCGGTCGCATCAAGCCTGGATGACCGCGGCAGTCCGCGCCTGGACGGCCCTGACGCCCGCCCCCGGCGTCAGGGCCGTCGCCGCTGCCCGCGGAGCCACCGGAAATCACGGCGTTCGAGATTGAGCGGGAGCTTGTCAAGTTTGCTGCTGCGAGCTATATAGGTGGTGTCGCCATGTGCATCCCGTATCCGGGAAAGGAGTGACCAATGATGCTCATGCGTACCGACCCCTTCCGTGAACTCGACCGGCTCACCCAGCAGCTGATGGGCACCACCGCGAGGCCGGCGGCCATGCCGATGGACGCCTTCCGGCAGGGCGACACGTTCGTCGTCGAACTGGATCTGCCCGGTGTGGACCCCGAGTCGATCGACCTGGACGTCGAGCGGAACGTGCTGACCGTGAAGGCCGAGCGCCGCTCCGACGCCGGCGAAGGCGCGGAAGTCCTGATCGTTGAACGGCCGACGGGTTCCTTCAGCCGTCAGATGTTCTTGGGGGAGACCCTGGACACCGAGCGCATCGACGCGTCGTACGACGCCGGAGTGCTCCGCCTGATGATCCCGGTCGCGGAGCAGGCCAAGCCACGCAAGATCTCCATCACCGGTGGAACCGCGCAGAAGGAGATCAGCGGCTGACTCCGGCGGGACCCGGACCGCGGGCCGCGCTCCGGGTCCCGCCGCCCCCTGCGCCCCGCCACGGGCGGGGCGCGAGCGGAACAGATGCGAGCACGTACGAGGAAAGGGCCTGGCGGCATGGTGATGAAGTGGGACGCGTTCCTGACTACCGTCCAGGAACGGGGTCAGTACTCCTCACGGCAGGAAGCCGAGCGGGCGACTCGCGTGGTGATCGCCCTCCTGGGCGCGCATGTCGTGGGCTCCGAGCGGTCCGAGCTGGCCGCCCGGCTGCCGGAAACGTGCGCGCTCCTGCTGCTCAACCCGCTGCCGGCCGCTGAGCCGCTCGGGCCGCAGCGATTCGTACGGGCGACAGCGGCGTGGATCGAGGGCGCCACGGAAGAGACCGCGAAGTGGGACGTCAGTGCCGTCCTCAGCGTGGTCGCCGATGCGGCCGACGACGCATTGATGCGCCGCGTCCTGCTCCAGCTGCCGCTTACGACCTCCTCTTCGGCCGCCCCCAGGCGACCTGAGCTGTGGGGCGTTCGGCCGAGTCGGGGCGGCGGCGGGGCGGGCTCCCGCATAAGGTGCTGCCGCCCTGCAGAGGGGGCATGCTGAATTCGGACACTACTCAGTCACCACTCAGTCACCACGCGATTACCCTCCGGACACCCTCCGGACACCCTCCGGGCAGCCTTCGGACACCACTCGAACTCCGTGGGCACTAGGCAGAGAACAGCAGAGAGGCAGGTAGCCACAGTGATGCGGTGGAACGAACTCGTACAGCAGGTACGCGCCTCAGGGCAGTACGCCACCGACGCCGAGGCGGAGCGCGTCCTGCGCACCGTACTGACTGTGCTGGGCACGCATACCACTGGTGACGAGCGCCGCGAACTGGTGCGCCTGCTGCCTGTGGAAGCGGCCGTCATCCTCGCCCGCCAGAAGCCGGCCACCAGGCCCCTGACCGCGCCGGAGTTCGTCGAGACCGTCGCCGCGAGACTCGGGGGACTCACGCCCCCCGCCGCGCGCTGGGGAGTGAGTTCGGTGCTCGGCGTCCTGGCGGACTGTGCGGGCGAAGACCTCACGCGGCGCATCACCGCGGTCCTGCCGAGGGGGTACGCCCTGCTCTTCGGCCGCGCGGAACTGGCACCGGCGGCCGCCTGAGCCGGGACCGGCCGTAGGGCGGGGTGAGCGGTCCCCCTGCCGCGCCGACGCATACGGTCGTACGCTGGCCGTATGACGGACAAGGAACGCGTGACGATCACGATCCCGGCGGAGAGCGCCGCCGCGCTGAAGCGGCTGGCCAAGGAGAAGCGCATCGAGTCCGTGTCGGCGTACGTGACCGAGGCGGTCGAGGAGCGCCTCGGTCGCGAAGAGCGCGCCCAGCGCATCATCGAAGGCTGGGCCGCGGAGGTCGAGCGGACCAGTACCGAAGAGTGGGCCCAGGCCGTGGAGTGGGCGCGGGCCTCCGACCGGCGGGGAGACGACGCGGGGGGCGCGGCCGCGTGATCGGCGGGTACATCCTCGATGCCGGCGCGATACGGCAACTCGCCCTCGGCCGCCCTTTCATGGTGGCGCGGGTAGTCGTGTCGGTCGAACAGATCCAGGTCCTCTACGTCCCCACCACGGCCCTCGCCGCCGGCCTGATCGGCCACGACATCTCGCCCCGGCGCCGCGAGCAGGTCGACCTGGCGCTGGCCGCACCGGTTTTCGAGTTCCACGGCCTCGACCGCCCGGCCGCCCTGGCGGTCGCCGAACTCGCCACCATGGCCCAGGTCGACCTCGCCACCGCCCATGTGGGCCACTTGGCGCTGCGGCGCCCGGGCTGGCCGGTCATCACCGACCGGCCGGGCGAGCTGCACAAGATGAACCCCGGCATCGAGACCGTCGAACTGCCGTAGCCGAACGGCCGCCTGCCACCCGTCGGTCACCGGCCGTCGGCTTGCGCGGCCGCGTCCTCGGCACGCCTGCGGGCTTTGCGGGCCGCGGCGCCGGCTTCCCGGGCACGGTCCCGCGCCGTCGCGACCGCTCCCCGGGCGGCTTTCTGCCGCTCCTTGGCCTCCTTCAACTGCTCGGCCAGCGCCGTGACCTCGTTCTCCGCTTCCCGCAACCGGTTCTCGGCCCGCGCGAGTTCCTCCTCGGAGTCCCGTGCCTGCTGCTCGGCTGTCGTGGCGTCCTTCTCGGCCCGGGCGAGCCGAGCAGCACGCTGTTCCTCGCGCGCCCTCTCCTTCTCCTCCTCCCGTTCCTTCTCCTTGGCCCCGGCAGCAGAGGTAGCGGGGCGGGAAGCCTTGTGCGGCACGGCGGTCGGCGTGGTGGCAGCGGTGAACCCGACCGGCGGGCTGAGCGGTTTGGTGAGGCGGCCCGCGGCCCACTCCCGAGCGGCGTCGGGGTCGGCCAGGACGGCGTGCAGCGTGCTCTCGACCTCGTGCTGTACGTCCTCGCTGACCGGATGGCCGGCGTCGGCGGCCAGTTGCTTCGCCTGCCGGGCCAGCGCGCCGACCAGGTCGTGCTGCCGCCGGCCGAGTTCGCGCAGCTGCTCGCCGTCGAGATCACGGTGGGCCCGGCGCATGCCTTCGCCGAGGCTGATCAGCGGCTGGACCTGCTCGGGCTGCCGACGTACGAGCAGATTGCTCGCCCAGGCCGACAGTGTCGGGCGCCGCAGCGCCTGAATCCGCCCGGCCAACTCGCGGTCGCCCGCTGTACGGGCCGCCGCCGCGCGCTCATTCCTGGCCGCGGTGAAGTCGGCCGGGGCCAGCCCGTACAGCTCATCGGTGATGCTCTCCAGGTCCACGGCTCTCCAGTCCGGCAGCTTCTCAGCAGCCTCCATCATCCGTCCCGCCAGGCGGGATGCGGCGCTACGGCGGTCAGCGATCGGCGTAGCGCACGCCGGTATACGGGTGACTTTCCGGGTAGCAGCAGGCCGCGTGGGTACACGGGTGGCACGATCGGCCGGGGCCGTCGCACGCGTCCACCGGCTTACTGACTTACCGGCTTACCGACGAGAAAGGGGTTGACCGTGGCGGGAGAGGATCTGGGACGTCTGCTCGGAGGGATGCTGGGAGGAGACGAGGGAAAGGCGAACCTCCTCGGCTCGCTGCTGGACTCACTGGGCGGCAGTACGGCAGGGAGCGGCAACCCGCTGGACGGACTGCTGGCGGCGCTCGGTGAGGGAGGCCTCGGCCATCAGGCCCACTCATGGGTCGGAGCCGGCGCCAACGAGCCGATCGACGGAGCACAACTCGCGGAGGCGCTGCCGCCGGACACACTCCAGGAAGTGGCCCAGCAAGCGGGGCTGTCACCGGACGAGGCTGCCGACCAGCTCGCTCAGGTTCTGCCACAGGCGGTGGACAAACTGACACCGGGAGGCCAGCTCCCGCAGGACACGTCAATGGAAGACCTGATCAGGTCGCACACCCCCTGACGGGTGGCCCAGGAAGTGTCGTAGCAGTGCCTGCTGTCCTGCTCACGAGGTCCGGTCTCGCCGGACCTCGTGCGCCCACGCCGGGCGACCGTCGAACATTCCCGGCCTCCTTGGCCGCGGCAGCGAGGCGGCCCGAGGTGACTACTGCGGACCGGGCTCCTCCGACTTCTGCTCGTCGTTGTCGTCCCGTTCCCCCTCCGCCTGGGAAGGGGTCGTCTGCCGCAGGTCCTCGTGCGTCTCGCCTTCGCGCTCGCCCTCTGCCTGGGAAGGGGACTGCTCGCTCATCGGTGTGGTCCTCACTGCTGGGAGTCTCTGCCTGGTAGCCGTCGAAGCGCGCGGCCGTTCACACGCCATTTTCGGCGCTCGGCACCTTTCCTGCGATCCGGCAGGCCCCTCCCGGTGGTTGAGGCGGCGGCAATCGGTCTACCGGGACGGTCTCACCCAGTGGGCTTGCGCAGTTCCTCGTTGAGACGCAGAGCTTCTTCGAGCTGGTCTTCCAGGATGACGATGCGGCAGGCGGCTTCGATCGGCGTTCCGGCGTCCACGAGCTCGCGTGCGCGCGCCGCGATGCGCAACTGGTAGCGCGAGTAGCGGCGGTGGCCGCCGTCGGACCGCAGGGGCGTGATGAGCCGGGCATCGCCGATGGCCCGCAGGAAACCGGGCGTGGCGCCGATCATCTCTGCGGCGCGGCCCATGGTGTAGGCGGGGTAGTCGTCGTCGTCGAGCCGGTCGGTGGTGGTGTGCGGATGGGTTTCTGGCGTCATTTGCACCTCTTCTGGGACGCGTCGAGGGGCCCCGATGCCTTACGGCACCGGGGCCCCGAGGGGTTTCAACACCATCTACCGGCTCTGGGCTGCGCCGGCTTTCTGTTTCCGCGTATCCGCCTGGATGGCCGGAAATGCGGGGATCGTGAATGCGTGACCGGGGACCACCTTCCAATCCGGGGCCTGCGGTACCCGAGCGAACTGGATCCTCGCTCGGGCGATCCTGATGGCGTCTGCTCCTCTCTCGCTTCTTCTTGGTACGGGTACTGCTTGTTCATGCGGTCATGCGGTTCTGCGGCGCCCCTGGGGGCCGCCCGGCCCGGCAACCAGCCGTGAGACCTTCCTGCACTTCCTGGCCTCACCGCTCCGTCGCCGTGCCGTGTACTGCTCGCGCCAGTTCGTCTCTGCCGCGTATCGCTGACTTCTTCGGCTACGTCAGGAACCCTACTCACACGGGGCTCGTATGTCTATCGCCGCCAGGACAGATATTCAGGTGCGTCGCGGAAGGGCTCAGCCGGCGCCGCCGCCGTCGACGCGCAGCCGCACCTGTTCCTCCAGGCGCTGGAGACTGTGGTCGAGGGCGGCGTTCGCTGCCTCCTCGCCCGGGTCGTGGTCCTCGTCGAAGAAGGAGAGATGCACCGTCACCTCCGTGGCCCCGCTGCCCATGCCGGCCACCTGGAGCCACCCGGTGTAACTTCCCGAGTCCCTGGTGCCCCACTCCAGCCGCATCTGGTCCTTCTGTGTGCGCAGGAGAGCCGAGGTGTCCTCGTCGGTGCGGTCCTCGTGGACGGTGACGGCGGGCAGTTCCCCGGGGCGCACATGGAGCGCTTCCGGCAGCCACTGGTCCAGTTGGTCGACATTGGCCGCCTGGTCGAAGACATGCTCCGGCAGTGCGGGCATTGTGCGTGAACGCTCGTATTCGGTCATCACCACACCATTCCTCGGCTCGAAACCGTTCGACGAACGCATGCCCGGCCTGCCGGACGTGAAGCCGTGCGGCCGTACAACCACCCGTTCGCCGGAGGTAGCCGGATCGGTTGCGGGCCTCTGGGGCGGCCGCGCTCCGAAGCGGGCGTGCGCGATGTCTTGACGCGTCCTCCAGGCCCTCACATACTGACGGCCAAATCGATTTGGCCGAATCGATTTGGCCCCCGTCCCGGGCCGGATCACGGTCGAAACCGGAGCGAGCCGAACGGAGCTCGAACGTGCCCAGTCCCCGCCCCGCGTCCCTTCACCCCGAGTCGATCCACCCCGAGTCGACCCATCCGGAACCGATCCACCCCGTGGACGAATCCCGGCCGATCGGCAGGATCCTGCTCTTCGGCATCCAGCACGTCCTCGTCATGGCCGCGACCCCCATCTCGGCGATCTTCCTGATGAGCGCGACCCTGCGCCTCGACCCCGGTCTGACCGTCAACCTGCTCTCGGCGGCCTTCCTGCTCTCCGGGATCGGAAGCCTGATCCAGTCGCTCGGGCCATGGAAGTTCGGCCCCAGACTGCCGTTCGTCATGCTGCCCGGCGGCGCCCCGCTCATCCTCTTCCTGGCCATCGCCGAACAGCACGGCCTCCCCACCGCGACCGGCGCGGTGATCATCACCGCCGCCTTCTACTTCGTCGTGCTGCCCGTCTTCTCCCGGCTGCTCGCGTTCTTCCCCGCCCTCGTCATCGGCACGATGATCGTCATCGTCGGTGTCAACCTGGTGAAGGTCGGCGCGCTGCTGGTCACCGGCCGCCCCGGGCAGCCCGGCTTCGCCGACACCACCAACCTCCTGCTCGGCCTGGCGACGATCGGCTTCACCGTCGCCTTCTACTGGCTGTTCACCGGAATGCTGCGGCAACTCGCCGTCATGCTCGGCCTGATCGCGGGTACGGTCCTGGCCTTCGCACTCGGCGCGGTGGACGCCGGCCCGGCGGCCGGGGGCGCACTCCTGAGCATGCCGCAGCTCCTGCCGTTCGGCTCGCCCCAGTTCAACCTGCTCGCCGCGCTGCCGCTGATGCTCTACAGCCTCGCCTCCATGGCGGAGGCCACCGGACAGACCGTCATCAACGCGGAAGCCGTCGGCAAGGAGATCGACAAGCGCGCGGACGTCCCCAAGACCATCCGCGGCGACGCCCTCACGTCCCTCTTCGGCGGCTTCTTCGGCCTGCCGCTGATGGTGACCAGCGGCGAGAACATCGGCATCGTGCGCGTCACGGGCGTACGCAGCCGGTACGTCACGGCGGCCGCCGGCGTCGTACTCATCGCCATCGGCTTCCTCGCGCCCATCACCCGCGCGATCAGCATCGTCCCGTCAGCCGTCGTCGGCGGTACCGCCATGGTCGTCTTCGCCGTGATCACGGTGCTCGGCGTGCAGATGCTGGGGCGCGCCGACCTCGACCGGCACACCAACACCTTCATCTGCGCCGTCGCCATCGCCCTGGGCCTGCTGCCCATCCTCATCCCCGGCGTGTACGGCGGCTTCGCGCCCAGCGTCCGGATCCTGCTCGAAAGCGGCGTCGCCGTCGGGGCGTTCGTCGCCGCCGTACTCAACATCCTCTTCCACCACGTCAGGCCGCGGCTCACGCGCAAGCCGCCGCCGCCCGCCGCCGTCCCGGCCCAGGCCGAGGCCGAGCCAGAAGCGGGCGAACCCGCCCCCGCCCAGCACCACTGACCCCACCCGTACCGGAAAGAGCCCGATGACCGACCAGCTCGACCTGACCCCCGACCATCTGCGCGCCGACGGCGACGCGCTGCTCCTGGCGCCCGACGTGGTGCTGACGTCCGACGGACCGATGGACCATTACGCGGTCGTCGTCACCGGCGGTACCTTCCTCGCGGTCGGACCGGCCGAACGACTGGAGCGGACCTACCCGCACCTGACGCCCGTACGGCTGCGCGGACACATCCTGATGCCGGGATTCGTCGACGCCCACCACCACCTCACCCAGACCTTCGGCGCGGCCCTGGCCTTCGGTGAACCCTCCGAGATCTTCCGCCGGCTGTGGGTGCCCCTCGAAGGCGCGCTCGACGAGGAGGCGGTGTACGTCGCGGCGAAGCTCGCCGCGCTCGAGTCGCTGCGCGGCGGATTCACCACCGTCGCCGAAGCGGGCACCCGGGCCCAGGTGGACGTGGAGCTGGTGGCCGCGGCCGCCCGGGACGTCGGGATCCGGTGCGTACTCGGCCTCGTGTGCAACGACGCCGACAGCGGCGCCGACACCTCGACCACCCTGGCCAGTGCCGAGAAGCACCTCGTCCGCTACTGCACCGAGGAGCTGATCCATCCCTCCCTCGCCGTCTCCGTCCCGGAAGCCGCGACCGCCCACACCCTGCGCGACACCGCCCGGCTGGCCGCGGCGGCTGGAGCCGTCGTCCAGATCCACGTCAACGAGCATCTCGCCGCCGTGGAACGCTCCCTCGTCCAGCACGGGCTGCGCCCACTGGAGTACCTCCACGAAGTGGGCGCCCTCGGCCCGCAGTTGCTGGCCGCCCACGCCACCCTGCTCACCCCGCGTGAAGTGACCCTGCTCGCCGACTCGGGAGCCGCGGTGAGCTACAACCCCGTCGCCAGCGCCTGGAAGGGCAACGCGGTGGCCCCGGCGACCACCATGGCCGAACGCGGGATCCGCTTCGGACTGGGCACGGACGGCACCCGTGGTGACGCGTTCCGCCTGGCCGAGGCCGCCGAGTTCGCGCAGCGCCTCGCGTACGGCCTGGCCACCGGGGACTCCTCCTGCGGCGCCGGCTGGACCTGGCTGGAACACGCCGGCCGGGGAGGCGCCGACGCCGTCGGGCTCGGCGCCCGTACCGGCCGGACAGCCGCGGGAGCCGCCGCCGACTTCCTGCTCGTCGACGTGAGCGGCCCGGAGATGCGGCTGTCGTGGGACCTGCCGTGGGAGCTCGTACGGCGCGGCAACCGCGACCAGATCACCGCGGTCTTCGTCGGCGGCAGACTGCGTCTGTGGCGCGGCTGGCCGCTCGACTGGGACGGCCCGGCGCTGGTGCGGCGGGCCGCCGAACTGAGCCGGGACGTGCTGCTGCGCGCGCCCGTGACCCGTGTCCACCCCACGTCCACGGAGGCACGGCACGCCCAGGCGGAGTGGAGCACGGCGCAGTGAGTACGGAGACGATGGCGATCCTCGCGGTGACGGTGGCCGTCGCGGCGTTCGTCCAGGGAAGCAGCGGTCTGGGCTTCGCGCTGATCGTCGCACCGGTGGCCGGACTCCTCGATCCGGGGCTGGTCCCGGTGTTCGTCCTCGCGTCGATGATCCCGCTCAACCTGTACGTCGCCTGGCGCGAACGGGACTCCCTGGACCTGCAGGGAGCGGGGTGGATCACCGCTGCGCGGCTGGCCGCCACGCCCGGCGGGCTCATGCTGCTGTGGGTCATCCCGGACCGCAGTCTCGGCCTGTTCGTCGGGGCGGCGACCGTGCTGGCGGCGGTGGTGAGCCTCGCCGCTCCGGCGTTCACGCCCGGGCGCGGCGCGTACGTCGCCGCAGGGGCCGTCACCGGACTCACGGAGACCGCGACCGGGGTGGGCGGGCCGCCCCTCGCGCTGGTCTACCAGCACCGCCCGCCGGCGGAGCTGCGCTCCACGGTGGCGGTGTGTTTCCTCGTGGGTGAAGTCGCCTCGCTCGCGCTGCTGTTCGCGACCGGGCAGGGCAGCCCGGCCGAACTGGGGTGGGTGCTGCTGCTGTTGCCCGCGCTGGCGGCGGGGGCCTGGCTGAGCCGCCTGGTGCACCACCGCCTCGACGCCCGCAGGATGCGCCTGTTCGTGCTGACCTTCGCCCTCGTCTCCGGGGCGGTGCTCATGCTGGCGCCGTGACGCGCAGCGAGGATGCGCGGGGGATCACGCGCGGCTCGGGCACCGTCGCCACCGCCGCGTTCGTGGCCTGCGTGGTGTCCGGCGCGCCGCTCAGCCGGCCGAGCAGCAGCTCCACCGCGTCGGCGGCGGCCCGGTCCAGGTGCAGGTCGACGGCGGTCAGCGGCGGTTCGCAGGTCCGGGCCCGCAGACCGTCGTACCGGGTGACGACCATGACGTCGTCCGGGATCCTGCGGCCGCTGTCGCGGATCGCCCGTACGGCGCCCACCGCGAAAGCGTCCACGAGCGCGCAGACCGCGTCCGTCTGCGGGTGTTCGGCCAGCAGGGCGGCGCAGCGGTCGTATCCGGCCTGCTCGCCGCCCTCCTCGGGGGCCGTCGCGACCAGCGGTGCCCAGCCGTGCTCGGCGGCGGCGCGCTCGAACGCGGCGCGGGCGTCCACCGCGGAATGGCGGGCACCGGCCCCGATGATCAGAGCGGGACTGCGCGCCCCCTGCTCCCGCAGGTGCGCCAGGAGCAGTTCGACGACGAGGCCGCCGTGCAGATCGACGTACGGGGCGTCGTCCGCGGGCGACACGGGCCGCCCGAGCGCCACGTACGGCAAGTGGCGCTCCCGCAACTGCGCCACGGCGATGTCGTTCTCGTCCGGTTCGACGACGATGGCGCCGTCGATGTCGAGGGAGTACAGCGCCGAGGCCGACTGGACGGGCGGTACGAGAACGAGCGCGTAGCCGTGCACGAGCGCCCGCTCGGCAGCCGCCGCGGCGACCTCCATGTAGAAGCCGAGCCGGGACGGCCCGCCGGCCACTGCGAAGGGCATCGACGAGGCGAGCGCGATGGCCTTCGCCTGCCCCCGCCGCAGCCGTTGGGCCCGCAGATTCGGCCGGTAACCGAGCTCGGCGGCGACCTTCTTGATGCGTTCGCGGGTCCGGGGGTCGACCTTGCCGAGCCCGTTCAGGGCGTGCGAGACGGTCGTCCGCGACACCGAAGCGGCCTTCGCGACATCGGCGATCGTCGGCGGCCGTGCACCGGAACCGGAAGTGGGCATCTGGGCGGACGCTCCTCGCTCGCTCTGACGGGTCAGTAACAGGTGACAGCCACATCTTCGCCGACCAGACCCCCGTCGCACACGCGTACGCCGGATTGTCAGTGGTGTCTGACAGGCTGATCTTCATGAGCGATACGGAAATGAGCAGTGTGCCGCACACCTACACCCTGGACGCGGCAGCGGACCTCGCCGAGCGGCTGCTGAGCCGGCCGGAACCGGAGGAGACCGGGTACAACGCCGTACGGATAAAGGAGTTCGCGTACGAGTGGAGTGTCCAGGAGCGCGGCCAGGCCTTCCGTGAGGTGATGGACGCCATCACCGGGCGGGTCGGGCAGCCGGCCTGGTGCGGCGGCTCGGCGGGCGGGCCGCAGGTCCGGTGGCGGAGCGGGCAGTGGACGCTGGTGCTGGACGGCCGGACCTTCGGCGCGGACCTCAGTGTGCACCCCAGCGGCGAGCTGGAGCGCATGGACTGCTGGTACTTCGACTACGGCGTCGGGGACGGCGAGGAGCAGGTGTCTTCGTACGACGATCTTCCGTACCTGTGGCTGCTGCACCGCCACGAGGGAGAGCGGCTCGTGGGCGGCTGCCGCTGCCTGGGCATGCTCCCCGTGATGCGCCCGGTCACGAACTGGGAGCACCTGGAGGAGTCGCTGGGGATGCTGCTGGCCGCCTGGAGCGAGCAGTTGCCGGCGATGGTCGGGGACTGGGCCGGGTTCCAGCTCTACAACTCCGCCGACGACCACCGATGCGGGGTCGTCGGCTTCCAGCCGGGCACGGGTCTGTTCGCACACATGCAGGTGAGGGACGGCGACGAGAGCCCGGAACGCGAGTCGGCCATGCGCGACCTCGGCTGGCAGAAGCGGACCGAGCACGTCTGGAAGGCCGAATTCTCGGAGCCGGGCCAGGAGAGCGGGGAGGCCCTCGCCCGGCTCCTCATAGCCGACGCCCGGGCGCGCGGCGCGCGGAGCCCGGCGGATCTGAAGGTGCGGGACATCAGCTGCGGGGACGACGGCTACTTCGTGCTGCCCGCGCTGGGACTCGACTACTGACACCGGGTCCGACCACCGTCAGGCATGCGCCGTGGGTCGTGCGCCGTGGGTTGCTCCATTGGGCGGCAAACGGGCGCGCGGCGGCGTGGGCTTCCCTCCGGACGCACCGTCGCCGGTCACGATTCCGAGCGGTGGACAGGTTCCGCTGCGGAATCCGGCGGTGAAGAGGAGACCTTGTGACGGCTGCACCGGGTGTCGCCATCCCGCGCGAACCGGTACCGGGCGGAGGCGGACCCGGCCGGGGGAGCGGAACGGGCCTGGGCCTCTTCCGGTCGTGGACGGCCGTCTGGACGACGGGCCTGTGCCTGCTGCCGCTCGGGCTGCTCACGGCGGGGGCGTGGCTGGGCCGTCACGTCCGCCCCAGCGCGGACGAATGGTGCTTCCTGCCCAAGGTCCGTGACCTCGGTGTCTGGGGAATGGTCGAGAAGTTCTACGCCACCGACAACGGCCGGATCGGCAATGGCCTGCTCGTCGGGATGTACGCCCAGTTCCCGGTCGCCGGCCATCAGTGGTTCGCCCTGATCAGCGGCGTGATCATGCTGGTTGTGCTGTGGGCCCTGACCGTCCTGCTGCTGCGCAGGGCCGGCCGTACGGCGCCCCGTGGAGTCCCGCTGCTCGTGGCGTCCATGATCACGGCGGTCTTCCTCTTCGCCACTCCCAATACGTACAAGACGTTCTACTGGCCCGCCGCCTCCGTCTCGCACACCCTGGCTCCCGTTCTGGCCTGCGCGGCGGCCCTCCCGCTCCTGGTGGCACGCGGCCGCCGGGGCATGATCGCCGCCCTGGCCGTCGTGCTCGTCGCCGGTGTCTTCATGGGCACGCTGTCCGAGGAAGCGTCGGTGGTCTGCCTGGTGGTGCTCTCCGCTGTCGTACTGCTCGGCCGCTGGATCTTCACCGAGCGGGCCCTGACCGTCGCCCGCTGCTGGGCTCTGGTCGGCATGGCCGGAATCGGCATCGGCACGATCGTCCTGATGACCTCCCCCGGAGGGCGCAGGCGACGCGACCGGTTCGGCCTCGAAACCACCTCCATGCTGGCCCCGGAGTCGCTGATCGCGTCACTGCGCGGGTACGTACGCATCCTGGAGACCGTCTTCACGACCTGGCAGTACGTGGGAGCGATCGCGGCCGGAGTGCTGCTGGGGCTGCTGGTGCGCAGCCGGGAAGGGGCTCCACCGGTCCTGCTGCCCAGCCGGCCGCTGCTGTGGACATCCTTCGGCGCGCTCGCCTTCCTCCTCTCGGGCTACCTCTGCACCGTCATCACCTATCCCGTCTTCGGCGCACGCGTGGTGACCGCCCAGCGGACCTGGAACGACTACCTCCTGCTGTACGTCGTGGTCCTCGTCGGCGCCGGTGCCTTCCTGGGACGCGCGGTGCGCAAGCGCGAGCGGCGGACCGGCGTGGCGACGGCGCTCGCCGCGGCGGTGTGTGCCGCGGCCGTCCTCGGACTGGCCGCCCCGCTCTCCCACCTGGGCCACGACATGCGCGTACGGGCTCAGAAATGGGACCGTCAGGACCAGTACCTGCGCGCGCAGGCCGCGAAGGGCGCGAAGGTCCTCCCGTACACACCGCTCTCGGTCGCCGGGACGCTGGAGCCGTTCGGCGGCAAGGGGCGCAACGTCTGGCCGGCCGGCTGCGTCGCCGACTACTACCACCTGGACCGGGTCACTTACTCGACTCGGCTTCCGTGACCTGCGGCTCGGGCCCCTGCGGCCGCTCTCCGGAGGCCCGGGTGGCAGCCGCCCCGGAGGTGATGGCCCACCGGGCGAGCAGGAACGACAGCGGTGTGACGAGGACACCGGCGGCGAGCGCGGAGAGGTTCTCGGGCATGCCGAGCCGGCTCACGGCGACGTACAGCAGGATCCCGCTGCCCACGACGTTGGCCACGGCCGACAGGGGATAGCGGACGAAGGCCCGCCAGGTCGGCTTCGTACGAAGGGTGACGTACGAGTTGAGCAGGAACGATCCGACGATGCTCACCGCCCAGCCCAGACCATGGGCGACCAGATACGGCAGCCAGATGTTCAGCGAGGCGTACACCGCGTAGTAGACGGCTGTGTTGACGAAGCCGATCGCGGCGAAGACGGCGAACTGGCGCAGGGCCCGGGCTTTCATGCCTCCGGCCGCGCCTGTCCGGCGGGCTCCAGCGAAAGACCGGAATCGAGCACGGCGGCGGACTCGTTCGTTTCGCGGACCACATAGTGCGGCCGGCGTTTCGACTCGTCGTAGATCCGCCCCACGTACTCGCCGATGACGCCCAGAGTGGCGAGCTGAATTCCACTGAGCGCGACGACAGCGGTGATCAGTGTCGCGTAACCGGGCGTTTCGACCCCGTCCAGTACGACGTTCGCGATGATCCAGAGCGCGTACACGAGCGCGGACAGGAAGAGCCAGAGACCGGTGTGGATGGCGAGGCGCAGCGGGCGGCTGTTGAAGGAGATGAGGCCGTCGATGCCGTAGTTCAGCAGATGGCGGCCGCTCCACTTGGACTGCCCGGCGGCGCGCTGGACGTTCTCGTACGTGAAGCTGACCGTGTCGAAGCCGATCCAGGAGAAGAGGCCCTTGGAGAAGCGGTTGTTCTCCGGAAGCGACAGGAGGGCGTCGATGGCCCGTCGCGACAAGAGCCGGAAATCACCCGCCCCGTTCACGATCTCGACGTTCATGCAGCGGCGTACGAGGCGGTAGTACGCGCGGCAGAGCGCCGTCCGCAACGCCCCCTCGTGCGTGCGGTCGCGCTGGGCGATGACCTGGTCGTACCCGTGCTGGTGCAGCTCCAGCATGCGGGGGATGAACTCGGGAGGGTGTTGGAGATCGGCGTCCATGAGGACGACCGCGGCGCCCCGGGACATGCGCATGCCGGCGAGCATCGCGGATTCCTTGCCGAAGTTCCGGCTGAAGGAGGTGTAGCGCACCCGCCGGTCCGCTCCGGCGAGGTCCTTGAGTATCGCTATGGTCCCGTCGCTGCTGCCGTCGTCGACGTAGCAGATCTCGAAGGTCGTCCCGAGCGGTTCGAGAGCGGTGATCACGGCGTCATGAAAGGCCTCGATCACCTCGCTCTCGTTGTAGCACGGCACGACGATCGAAATCTGGACCATGGCCATTTCACCCCATGCACTGTTTCCCGGTACGTGCGCTACCGCCTCCAGTGGAACGCGGGGACGGCCCGAAGGCCGTCCGAGGCACTCCACATGGGTGACGGCGGTCCGGGATGACGGTGGCCGGGGGGTGAGTGAAAGCCGGAGTCCGGGCGTTGGTCAGGCGCCCAGTTCCGCGACCGCGGCGTCCAGCGTCCGCGCCAGAGTGGTGATGTCCTGGTCGGACGGGGGCCGGGCGCCGATGCGCCGGCCGAGATCCTGGGCCGAGACGACCTCGATGGCACCGCGGTAGTCGTCGCTGTCCAGCTCGGCCGCCGGGACCACCCGGGCCCGGCCCTGGACGACGACCAGCGTCGGATCGTCCGCGCGCGAGCGCAGAAGATCCCGGACATGCTCCTCAGTGATCACGTAGGCCGCCTTTTCCGGGGTCACCTGTGGCGCTTGCGGCGGGCGGGCGTGTCGGTGACTTCGCCCTTGCGGGAGCGCTGCGCTCCGCGCTCCTCGCCGGACGATTCCACACCGGCGAGGCTTTCACCGCCCGCTGTTCCGCCCTTTTCCGAGTAGCCCTCGCGGGCGCTCGCCGTTCCGGGCACAACCCGTTCCTGGGCCTGGCGCTCCGCGCCGGAGTGGGCGCCGGGGCCCTTCTCTGTGCGCGGCCGGGGCTCGCGGTCCGGCTTTCGCGATTCCTTCTCGCTCATTGCGCACACCTCGTTCCTGGGTGCCCACAGCCCTTACGGCCTGCGGGTCGTCGCTGGTTAGGGGTACCCCCGTGGCGCGGGTGATAACTGCCCGCCAGAGCCGGTTCAGGCCGGCGCAAGGCCTGGCCTGCCGGCTTCGGTGACGAACGAAGCGGCTGTGGTGAGCGTCCCCCCGGGCTCGGTGACCCCTGAGACGCTCTTGAAGTCGGCGCGGGCCCGGTCCGTGCCCAGGGTGATGACCGTGTATCCGCGCCGGCCGTTGTAGAACTTCAGGTGCGGGTTCGCCTGAATGAGGTTGTCCCAGTTGGGGAGCTTGTCCGCGCCGTCCCTGCCGCTGGAGACCGAGGTGGTGGAGATCTCGGTGCCGACGGTGCGCGAGGCCGGGTCGTCGAAGTCCTTCTTCAGGTCGAAGCCGTAACCGACGTGGGCGTCACCGTCCAGCACCAGCAGGTTCTCGACGCCCGCCGCCTCCGCTCCGTCGAGGAACCGCTTTCGCGCGGCGGGATAGCCGTCCCAGGCGTCCATGGACAGCTTGAAGTCGGCCGTCGGTACGTCGCGGCGCTGTGCGAAGGTGACCTGCTGCGGTACGACATTCCAGGTCGCGCCGGAGCTCTTCCACCCGTCGAGCAGCCAGCGCTCCTGCGTCTCGCCGGTCATGGTGCGTGACGGCGCCTCGGACTCCGGGCCTGGCTTGTGCCAGTCGCCCCCGTAGGCCGGTTTCGAGCGGTACTGGCGGGTGTCGAGGATGTCGAACTGGGCGAGCTGCCCGAACCGCAGGCGCCGGTAGAGCCGCATGTCGGGGCCACGGGGCTGCTGAGGGGCACGCAGGGGCTGGTTCTCCCAGTACGCGCGGTAGGCGCCGGCCCGCCGGAGCAGGAACTCCTCGGGCGGGACGTTGTTCTCGGACGTCTCGCCCGCGTAGTTGTTCTCGGTCTCGTGGTCGTCCCACGTGACGACGAACGGGTGGGCCGCGTGCGCGGCGATGAGATCAGGGTCGGACTTGTACAGGGCGTACCGCAGCCGGTAGTCCGCGAGCGTCATGGTCTCGCGGTCGAAGTGGGCGGGCAGCCGGCGGTCGGTGTAGTTCCGGGAGCCGCCGGCGCTGTTGACGGCGTACTCGTAGAGATAGTCACCGAGGTGCACGACCAGGTCCAGGTCCTCACCGGCCAGGTGCTTGTACGGGGTGTAGTAGCCGTGGTGGTACGCCTGGCAGGCCACGGCGGCCAGCTTCAGCCGCGACTTCGCCGTGCCGGCCGCGGGCGCGGTGCGGGTGCGGCCGGTCGGGCTGTCCCACGCCCCCGCGCGAAACCGGTAGTGGTACTGACGGTCCGGATCGAGGCCGGTGACTTCGACATGCACGGTGTGGTCGAACTCGGGATGCGCGGTGGCCGTCCCGATCCTGACGATCCGCAGGAACGTCTCGTCGTGGGCCAGTTCCCAGGTGACCACCACCCGCTTCTCCGGCAGACCGCTGTCGGGTTCGAGCGGGCGGGGAGCGAGCCGGGTCCACAGCAACACGCTGTCCGGCAGCGGGTCCCCGGAAGCGACGCCCAGCGTGAACGGGTTCTCTGTGAGCTTCCTGGGATCCAGCTCGGGGACGCTCGCCGCGCCGGCGGCCGGCAGATCGGTGGCGAAGGCGAGCGCGGCCGCGGCCGCGGTGAAGGTGAGGAAATGACGGCGTCCCAGGCGCCGCACGGCGGCGCGCAGCTCAGGCTGATGACTATTCATATGCGGCGTCATATGCCCGTTTCCGGGCTTTCTTGATCGCTGCATACGAGTGGTACGGGAACAGCCTGCCGCACCGCGACCGCGATGGAGGGCGGCCGGATACGGCCGCCCTCCGTGGTGATCCGGCCCTGCCTGTCTGCCTGTCAGACGCCGTTCGTCGCGTCGGGTTCCTTCTGGCGGCGCAACAGGGCCGAACCGGCGAGGACCGCGCCGATCGCGGCACAGGACACCGCTGCGGCGTCCGCCCACGCGAGGGACTCACCCAGACTGCTCTCCAGCAGGTCCACCGTGCCGACGCTCGCCAACGCGTGCAGGGCGACGATGCCGATGGCGGTCGCGGCACTTGCCGCCCAGACGCGCATGGTGTCGCGTACGGCCAGCCACACACCGAACACGAGACAGAGCACAGTGACGGCGATGGCCAGCGCGTCCGCGTATCCACCGGAGCGCAGATGCGCGAAGTCCGTCGGCAGGTGGATGACGCCGCTGACGAAGAGGAGAACGGCCGCGGGCCATCGCAGTACGGAACGAAGGGCCGGCGAGACGGTGTCGCCGCCATGCCCGGCGGCGAGCGCGTCGCCGACGGCCGGGATGACGCCCCGGGGGTCGAGGGTGGGCCACGCAGGGCGCCCACCCGGCCGCTCGGGGGCGGCGGCGGGCTTGCCGTCGGTGCTGCGGCCGTCCACGCCGGGCGTCGTCCCGCCGTCGAGCGTCCCCCGCTTCTTGGGGGCCACGGCCGCCTCACCGGCGGGCGGCCGCTGGGGGTCGCCGTCCTCGTGGCCGAGGATGCTCACCAGCTGCGCCACGTCCTCGATCGGCCTGCCCACGGCCGCGGCCCGCAGCGTCGTGTCGGCCTCGTCGACCTCGTGCGGGTGCTCCGCGAGCATGGCGACCAGCTGCCGGACCTCGTCCAGGGGACGGGCCACGGCGGCTGCGCGCAGTGCTTCGTCGCCGGGGCTGGGGACCTCCCCGGTCCGCTTGAGCAGGCTCACGAGTGCGGCGACTTCCTCCAGCGGCCGGCACGTGGCCGCCGTCCACAGCAGAGTCCGTATGGGCTCGTCGCTGGAGTCGGGGGCCGCACCCTGCGGCCAGGCATCCGCGGCGGCGGCGCCGGCGGCCGTCACGTTCGCGGGGGTCGCACTCGCGGCGGCTTCACTCGCGGGTGCCGCTCTCCCGGTGGACTCGCTCCTGGCGGCCGCGTAGGCGGCGTCCGCATACGCGGCGGCTGAGCCGTCGGGCGGCTTCGAGCGGTCGTCGTTGGGCGTAGAGGGCATTGTCGGGTCGGTTGTCATGGCGCGGCTCCGTTCGCCGTACTTCCGGTGGCACACACCGTTCGGTTGTCGTGCGCCACCTAGACGCACGCTTTGGTCTATCAAAGGGGCATTTCGGCCAATTGCGCCATCCGGGCGTGGCAGAAGAGGGGCTTCGGGGCGGAATCCCGGATGACGTCCGGCCGCGTCCCGCGAGCCGCCGGAACAGTCAGGTCGCGGGTGTGTCCTGGTCCTCCGTCCTGACCCTGGGCAGCAGCAGCACGCCCCAGGTGACCATCACCGCGCCGATGCCCTCCGGGACCAGCCACCACCCGGTGCGTACCTGATCTCCGTACACCAGCATGCCGAGTGCCACGCTGACCAACGCCTCTCCCAGCGTGAGGGCGGGCTGGGAGGCCACCAGGGGGCCGGATTCCATGGCGTTGGCCAGCAGGAAGAGTGAGCACGCGCCCGCCGCCACGAAGCCGTAGGTCTGCCAGCAGGCCAAGAAGGCGCCGAAACCGTGCTGTTCGAACGTAGTGGTGGAGAACTTCATCAACGTGGCCGTCAGGGCGTAGCCGATCGCGGAGGCCGAACTGAACAGGGCCGCGCGTGCCATGCCCCGTGGTCGCGGCAGGGCGGCCAGCACGCAGAGCGTCATGACGCCGCCCGTCGTCAGCAGGGTCAGTACCCACACGCCCGGCGCGACATGGGAGTGGCGTTCGTACGGAGATGCCGCGGCCAGTGCCAGGCCGAGGCCCGCGGCGATCATCGCCGCCGCCGTCCAGCCGGCCGCGGGAAGCCGACGCCGGGAGACCATGCAGGCGATCAGGAGCGTGAACGGCAGTTCGCTGACCAGGATGGGCTGAACGAGCGACATCGACCCCAGGGTCAGGGCGAGGGCCTGGCACGCCGCGGCGACGACGATGACGGCGATCCCGCCGAGCCACGCCGCGCTGTGCACCAGGTGGGGGATCAGCCGGACACTGAAGGCGTCACCCGGCGGTACGCGCTGGGCGGCGATCCGCTGCAGCACCGTGCCGGTGGCGTTGCCCAGCGCCGCCAGGACGGCGAACAGCACGGAGAGTACGGATGCCACGCGGCGCTTCCTCCGCTTCGCCGGAAACTCAAGGGGTGCGGCCGGCCGGCCGGCTCTCCGGGGCGCCGGGTGCGAGGAGTTCACGGGCCAGGAGGGCGAACCACAGTCCCACCAGGAACACGTGGGCTCGCTGGGGGAGACCGTGCCAGCCGGGATGGCCGACGAGCGGGCCGATGGTGATCACGGCGGACACGAGCGCACCGGCGAGCAGACGTGGGCCCCAGCGGCGGATCACCGGTGCCCGGGACGGTTCGGATGCCGCTGCCAGGCAGAACAGGACCATGCAGGCGAAGAGGAAGAAATGGACCAGCCCGCTCGTGACAGTGTGCCAGGGGTGCACGGCTTCACAAGCCGGTTCCAGGGAGGGGGCGCAGCCCATGGGCAGCAGTACGTCGGCCAGGGAGGAGGCGCCGAATCCGAACAGCGACCACCAGGCGGCACGGGCCGCGGCGCCGGGCAGCAGATCGCGCGCCAGCAGAGCACCCGTCATCAGCAGTACGGCGCATGCGATCTCCATCCCGCCGAACAGCACCCTGAAGGGCTGGTCGGCTGCGAAGAGCTCGCTCACGTACGAATGCCGGTAGTCCAGGCCGGTCGGCAACGACAGCTCCAGAAGCCAGCCGTTGTACAGCAGTGCCGCCCCGGCCAGCACACCTGCCGTCAGGGTCCGCCGTCCGACGGCCGGGGCGCCGGACCGGTCGCGCTGTCCGGACTGTCCTGGCTGTCCGAGCGCATTGCGGGTCAGGTACATCGTGGCGCTCCGAACCGGGCGGTCCTGGCGACGCGCGTCAGCGGGGCGCTCGGATCAGTGAACGTGGCCGCCGTGCCGCCATGTGGAAGAGGCATGGTCATCGCCGCTGGTCTAGTGGGCAGAGCGCGGGTAGTCCAGGACCTGGTGGCGTGTCTCACCCGTATGGCGTGAGGTTTCCGAGCAGCCGGGCGGGGCGGTAATCACCGACCGGAGATCGTCGGCTACCGGATCCCCGGGCGTGCGACGGCTTGGCCGGCGTTGTGCCGGATCAGGGACTCCACCAGTCCGGAGCGGGTGTTGGGGAAGTCCATCGGGACCACGCCGAGCCCCGTCCAGCCGGCCGCCTCCGCCCCGTCGAGGAGGCTGTGCACCCGCGGGTTGAGGCGGTCCGAGTTCCAGCGGGGCGGCAGCAGCGCCGACGTACTGACGTAGTTGAGGAACAGCTTGCCGGGCTGCTGGGCGGCCTCGCGGAACTGGGCCTCGATCTGCGGGTACTTGGCGCCCGGCTCGGCCATGTAGTCGTCCTGGATGTCGAAGAGCGCCGAGTCGCCGTACCGTACGCCGGGCAGCCCGCCGTTGTCGGCGAGCAGGACGACCTTGCCGCGCGCCTGTCCCAGCGTCGGCAGGCCCGCGTCGATACGGAAGAGCGGCCGCCAGCCCTTTCCGTCCAGGTAGAGGTCGAAGATCCGGCGGAACTCGGCGTCGGCCGCCTGCGAGTACTCCTGCTTCACGCGCATCAGGACCGTCTCGGAGGGGCGGGCCCGCAGGAAGTCCTGGCAGGCGATGAGCACATCACCGAACATCAGGTTCTGGTAGTACGCGCCGTGGTGGATGGCGAAGGAGTCACCGACGGCCCGGCACCGTACGTCCAGGAAGCGGATGCCGCTGAGCAGCTGCTCGGCGACGGACGTGTTCTGGCACGCCACCCAGGGGCCGCCGACGCGCGCGCCCGAATCGTGGGTGCCGGGGACGGTCAGCCGCTGAACGGGCGTGGAGTCGGCGAGGCCCGCCATCCAGTCCTGTACGGACAGGGTCCGCGGCGCCGCGGCGGCAGCTCTTGGGGATCCGAGCAGAGCGGTCGCGGAGACCACCGCCGCTCCCGTGAGAAAGCCGCGCCGGTCCATGCTCATGTGCCCGGTCCCCTCGGTCGGCCGGCGATCGCCGACCGCCCCGATCGGCCCTCGGAGTATGACGTGGACAGGTCATACTGGGTAGGCCGGGGGCATCGTCACAGCCGCGCGCATCCGGGACACTCGGACGCACGGCCATCTCAACAACCCTACGCCGAGGTGTATATGACAGTCAGGAACGCGGGCGCGCGCCCTGCGCGGCCCCTTGCCGCCGCGGCCACTGCGCTCGTCGGCACGGTCGCGCTCTACATGGCGCTCGTCGCCTTCGGCAACATCACCGACTTCGGCACAAACCAGGAATTCGTACGGCACGTCCTCGCGATGGACACTACCTTCAAGGACGAGGACCTGATGTGGCGGTCCATCGACTCGGCGCGGGTGCAGGACATCGCGTACATCGCCATCATCGGGTGGGAAACCGTGGCCGCGCTCGTGCTGATCGTGGCGACCGCCCAGTGGGCGATCGGGCTGCGAAGCGGTGAGTTCGGCCGGGCGAGGCGCTTGGCCACCCACGGTCTCCTGATGGTGCTGCTGCTCTTCGGCGCCGGATTCATCGCTGTCGGGGGCGAGTGGTTCGCGATGTGGCAGTCCGCCGACTGGAACGGGCTGGACGCCGCCACCAGGAACTTTCTCGTCGCAGGCCTGACCCTCGTCGTCGTACACCTGCCGGCCGGCGACAGCACGCGGTGAGGGCGGGACAGCGATGTCCCGCCCTCACCGAACCGCTGATCGGGTCAGGGCTGGGGCGGCCGGTCCTGGCCCGGGTCCTGGTCCTTGCCGAGCTGGCCCCTCAGCTTGTCCTGGGCGGTGTCCACGTGGCCGCTGTACTTGCCCTGGGTCCGGTCGTCGACGGCGTCGCCCGCCTTGTCGACGCCCTTCCCGGCCTGGGACTCGTGGCCCTTCATCATCTGCTTGAGCTTGTCCATCATGGACATGGGCTAGCCTCCTAGCTTGTCGCCCCCACCCCTACAGGGTCCCCGCACCTCCCGCTGTCCGCATCTGCGAGGCCTGACGACTTCGGCGAGGACCGTGATGAACGCGTCGGCCGGCCCTCAGCCGGCGTCCAGCCAGCCCCGCGCACGCAGTTCCGCGACGAATTTCCCGTACGACTCGTCCAGCGCCGCCCGCTCCCGCTCCACCGGCTCGACCAGGCGCCCCGCCGCCGTCATGGCCGCCGCACCGGCCGTCAGGTCCGGATGGAGCGTGCCCGCGGCGGCGAGCAGGGCCGCTCCGAACGCGGTCTCGGCCCGTTCGGCGACGCGCAGCGGCCTGCCCAGGACCGTGGCGCGGATCCGCGTCCACAGGTCGCTTCGGCTGCCGCCGCCCGCCGCGTGCAGGGGGCCCCGCACCTCGACGCCCAGCGCCTGGACGCGCTCCAGGGCCAGGCGCTCCAGGAAGGCGACGCCCTCCAGCGCGGCCCGGTGCCCGTCGGCCTCGTCCTGCGGCGTACCGGTCACGAAGCCGCGCGCGTCGCCGGAGACGAACGGGAACCGCTCGCCCTCCCGGCGCAGCGGGTAGTTCAGGCACGAGGCAGGACCACGGGCGTCCGCCGCCGCGTCGAGGCCGGGCAGCCGGGCCGGGTCCACGGCGGCAAGCGCCTCGCCACCGGTGTTCGAGGCGCCGCCGGGCAGCCACCAGCCGTCGGGGTGGCGGTGGCTGTAGAGGGCGCCGGCCGGGTCGGTGACCAGGTCGCGGGTGACGCCCTTGAGCACGTACGTCGTCCCCAGTACGCCGACGAACTGTCCCGGCTCCACGGCGCCCGTGGCGATCTGGCCCGCGCATCCGTCCGTCATGCCGAGCCGGACCCGGCAGCCGACGGGCAGACCGGTCTCGGCCGCCGCCCCGGCCGAGACCGTGCCGGCCTCGGTGCCGGGTGGCTGGACGCGGGGGAGCAGGCCCGCATCGACACCAAAGGCGTCGAAGACCTCGGTGGCCCACTCGCCCGCGCGCGGGTCGTAGCCGGTCTTCAGCGCGTGGCTCCAGTCGGTGGCGACCGGGTGCCCGGTCAGTTTGTGGCCGAGCAAGTCCGGTGTGTGCAGGACGCGTTGGCCGGAGCCGGCCCGGTTCGCGTACCAGATCAGCTTCCCGAGCGCGGCCGTCGGGCCGACCGTCAGACCCAGCGCCCGCCACCGCCCGGCGCCCAGCCCCTGCGCCTTGGCGTTGAGGTCGGCGGCCCGCCGGTCGTCGTACATCAGGGCGGGCCCGACGGGCTCGCCGTCCGGGCTCGCCAGGACCAGGGTCCCGGAGGTGGCACAGACGGCGACCGCCACCACCTCCCGCCCGCCGCCGGGCAGCGCGCCGGTGGCCTGCCGCAGCGCGGCGGCGGCCGCGGGCCACCAGGTGCGGGCGTCCTGCTCGCTGTGGCCGCCCGCGCCGCGTACCGGCTGGGGGAGCGGCGCCCGCCCCTCGGCGAGGACCTGCCCGCGGGCATCGGCGCACACCACTCTCACCGCGGCGGTGGCCACATCGATGCCGGCCACAACGGGGACGGGGGAGCGGGGTGCGTCGACGGTGCTGCTCATGGGCGGGACGGGTCCTTTCGGGTACGCGCGTACAACGGTCTGTACGGATCAGGTGGTGGCGCGGGCGGCGACCGGTACGGCCGCCTCCTGGAGGGACTTGCCCTGCTCGATGGCTTCCTCCGACGCCCTCGGCAGCCTCAGGAAGAGCGTGAGCACCGCGGCGACGACGTACAGACCGGCGAAGATCAGTACGACGCCGTCCCGGCCCAGCGGCCCGAGGAAGAGCGAGACGATCGCCGGTCCCACGAAGGCCGCGCCGCCCGCGCCGAGGTTGAGCAGCGCCATCGCGCCACCCTTGTTCTCGGGGGCCAGCGACGGCATCAGCGCGGAGATCGGGACGAACCCGGCGAGCGTGGCGCCGTAGACCATGCCGACGCCGACGGCGACCCAGTAGTTGTCGGTCATCAGCTTCGGTACGAAGTACAGGGCGAGGACGCTCACCGAGCAGCCCACCGCTCCGAACCAGCCGATGGTGGTGCGCCAGCCGATCCGGTCGCTTACCAGCCCGAAGAGCAGGTTGAAGAAGATGTTGGTGGCGAACATGATCGACAGCAGCCGCAGCCAGTCGCCGTCGCTGAAGCCCATCTCGTCGGTGAAGAAGGCCGGGAGGATCACCCACAGGCCGAACTGCGGGGCGGTGTTGATGATGCGCACCACGCAGCCGACGGCGACCTTGGGATTGGTCCAGGCGATGGACAGGCTGCGGGTCAGCGACTGGACCGGCTTGACCCCGGGCGGAGCGAGCCGGGAGTACCCGGTCCGTTCGCGTACACCGAGGAGGCAGAAGGCGCCGCCGAGCGCGATCAGGGCGAGCGCGACCCAGAGGGTGCCGAACTTCCCGAACAGCGGATTGGTGACGGACGCGGTGAGTGAGCCGAGCGTGGGCAGGCCGCCGGTGAAGGCGAAGTAGAACCAGCCGACGGCCGCGCCGAGCCGGGCCACCGGGGCGGTGGCGGTGACCCACACCAGGAAGGAGAAGGCGAAGAGCGGGTAGCCGAAGCCGCGCAGGCCGTAGAAGACCAGCATCAGGGTGTAGTTGTCCTGGGCCGCGCCGAGGGTCAGGAAGAGGATGTCGAAGACGATCCAGATGGCGAGGCCGAGCTGCATCACGCGCCGGGGGCCCCACAGTTCCGACAGGGCGCCCGACAGCCAGGAGGCGAGCATGACCGTGACGCCGTACGCCGTGATCACATAGCTCGCGCGGACCTCGCTGCCGGCGCCGTTGCCCTCGATGAACGGCGCGATGAAACCGGACTCGACACCGTCGCCGATCATGAAGATCAGGACGCCGATGAAGCCGAAGAGGAGAGGCCGGGGGATCCCGATGCGATCCCAGACGGTCCCTCCCGTTCCTCCCGTGCGCGCGGCTGGTGCGGCGGTGCTGCTCATTGCTCGTGCCTCCACATTGAGGTGCCATGGGCCCGCGGACGTAACAGCCGCGACCGGGAATGCATCATGACCTCTGTGAAATTAACACGCAAGAGTTTAAGAAGGCTCGTTGTCAGCGCGTGACCGCGACTCGAACATCCGTACGCTCCTGGAGGGCGGCCAGCAGCTCGCCGCCCACCCCGTCGTCCACCACCAGGTGGTCGAAGTCCTCGACGGGCGCCAGCCGGTGCAGCGCGGTCCTGGCCAGCTTCGTACGGTCCATCAGCAGCACCTTGCGCGTGCCGGAGGCCAGCATCGCCCGCTTGACCAGCACCACGTCCTGCTCCTGGTGGTACGTCATCCGGGCGTCCATCGCCGAGGTGGAGACCAGCACCATGTCCAGCGAGAGGGCCTCGATCGCCTCCAGGCAGGGAACGCCCAGGAAGGAGTCATGGGTGTGTGAGTACTCCCCGCCGAGCGAGATGAGGCGTATGTCCTCATGGCCGGCGAACAGGTCGATGACCCGCCGGGCGTTGGTCACCACCGTCAGCGGGGCGTGGTCCACCAGCAGCCGGGCCAGCGCGAGCGCGGTCGTGGAGTCGTCCAGCATCACCGACATGCCCGGCTCGACCAGGTCGGCCGCGGCCTTCGCGATGGCCTCCTTCTCGGCCGTGTTGACGCCGAGCCGGTAGTCGAGATTCGACTCGAAGACCGTCGAGGGCAGTGCGGAGACCCCGCCCCGGAACCGGCGCAGCACCCCACGTCTGGCCAGTTCGTCCAGGTCCCGGTGCACCGTCATCAGGCTCACGCGGGTGAGCTCCGCGAGCTCGGCCCCGCTCGCCGTCCCGTGCTTCAGGACGTGCTCGGTGATGATCTGCCTGCGGGCTTCCGCGCCGGTCGTCGTCATGTGCCCAAGTTTCGCGTACCGCCGTGGAGAGGTGCCCAGGTGGGGACGTTGAGCGAGCGCAGAGCGGTGCCGGCGTCCGACACCTCGATCTCGGTCACGGCCGCGTTGTCCAGCCGGGGGAACACCAGGCGGTAGCGGCCGACCGGGATGGAGAGCATCGCGCACAGCGCCATGCGCAGCAGGGTGTTGTGCGCCACCACCAGGACCGTGCCGCCCGGGTGTTTGCGCGCCAGGCCCCGCAGCGCGGTCGAGGCGCGGGCCGCGGCCTCGGACGGCGGTTCCGATCCTACGAAGGCGCCGAGCTCGGCGTCCTCCAGGAAGCGCCGTACGGCCTCGGGGTCCTCGGCGGCCATCTCCGCGATGGTGCGGCCCTCACCCCAGCCGAAGTCCACTTCGCGCAGCCCCTCGACGATCTCCGGCTCCACGCCGAGGGCCTCGGCGGCGGGCTGGGCGGTCAGCCGGGCGCGGCTGACCGGCGAGCAGGCCACGGCGTCGACGCCGCGGTGCTTCGCCCAGTTCCCGAGCTCCTGCGCCTGCCGCAGCCCCTTCGCGGTCAGCGCGACGTCGGAGATGCCGGCGTACCGGTTCTCCGCGTGCCATTCGGTCTCTCCGTGCCGCACGAGCAACAGGCGTGATGCCATCGGTGATCTCTCCCCTGCGAGGTGGCGGCGCGTACCGAGATCGCGCCGGCAGTGCATTGATTCTTCAAAACAATGATGTTAAATCTATCAGCGCCAGTGTTAGTGGCGTGGCAACGCTGACGCGCATCGCCACCGCGACCCCAAGAAGGGCACCGCTCCATGCGCATCCTCGCCGCAGGTGATCATTTCGTCCGCCCCGACCTCCTCCGCGCCGCACTGCGCGAGGAGCTCGGCGCCGGCCAGGAGATCACCGAACTCACCCTCCCCTGGCCCCACGAGCCCTTCGGCCCGGTCGGCGACGTCCACGAGGCGAGCGGTACGGAGGAAGAGCTCATCGAGGCGCTCGACGGCGCCGCGATCTGCGTGACCCAGATGGCGCCCTTCACGGAGAAGGTCTTCACCGCCTGCCCGGACCTGCGCATGGTCGCCGTCTCCCGGGGCGGCCCGGTCAACGTCGACCTCGCCGCCGCCACCCGCCACGGCGTCGCCGTCTCCTTCGCACCCGGCCGCAACGCCCCCGCCGCCGCCGAGTTCGCCATCGGCCTGATGCTCACCGCCATGCGGCGCATCACCACCGCCGACGCCGAGCTCAAGCGCGGAAAGTGGCGCGGCGACTTCTACGCGTACGACGAGGGCGGCATCGAACTCGACGGCGCCACCGTCGGACTCGTCGGCTACGGCGCCATCGGCCGCATCGTCGCCCGCGTCCTGCGCGCCTTCGGCTCCCACGTCCTGGTCGCCGACCCCTACACCGACCCGGCGGCCGCCCGCGCGCAGGGCGTGGAACCGGTGGAACTCGACGAACTCCTGCGCCGCAGCAGCGTCGTGAGCCTGCACGCCCGCCTCACCCCCGAGACGCACCACCTCATCGACGCGGCCAAGCTGGAACTCCTCCCCAGGGGCGCTGTCCTGGTCAACTCCGCCCGCGGCGGGCTCCTCGACTACGCCCCGCTGCCCGGCCTGCTCAGGAGCGGCCGCCTCGGCGCCCTCGCCCTCGACGTGTACGACATCGAACCCCCGCCCGCCGACTGGCCGCTGCACGACGCCCCCAACGTCGTCACCGCCCCCCACCTGGCCGGCGCCACCCGGCAGACCGCGCACCGCGCCGCCGCCATCACCGCCGCCGAGGCGGGCCGCTTCGTACGCGGAGAGAAGCTCGCCCACCCGGCCAACCCCGAGGTCCAGGAGGCCGCGCGCCCATGAGCGTCATCATCGGCGTCGACATCGGCACCTCCGTCACCAAAGCCGTCGCCTTCGACCGCGAAGGGACCCCGCTGGCCTCGGCCACGCGCCGCAGCACCGTCGTGCGGCTGTCCGGCGGACGCGTCGAACAGGACCTCGACGACGTCGTCCGTACGGTCGCCGAGGTCGTCCGGGAAACCACCGCCGCACTACCCGGACCGCCCACCGCGCTCGCCCTCACCGGCCAGGGCGACGGCCTGTGGCTGCGCGACGCGGAAGGCCACGCGGTACGCCCCGCCATTTCCTGGATGGACGGCCGCGCCTCCGACCTCGTCGCGCGCTGGCTGGCGGACGGCACGGTCCAGGAGGTGTACGAACACACCGGCTCCGGCATGTTCCCCGGCTGCCACGCCCCGCTCCTCGCCCATCTCCAGGAGCACGAGCCGCAGACCCTGCGACGCGCGGTCACCGCGGGCTACTGCGTCGACGCAGTAGCCCAGCGCCTCACCGGCCGGGTCAGCGTGGACGCCTCCGACGCCACCCTGCCCTTCCTCGACCCGGTGAGCCGTACGTACTCGCCCGACGCGCTCGCCGCCTGCGGCATCGAGGACCAGGCACACCTGCTGCCCGCGCCCGCCCCGCCCGGAACGGTCCTCGCCCTCGACGCCCACGGCGCCGGACTGCTGGGGCTGCCCGTAGGACTGCCGCTCACCGCGGGTCCGTACGACCTGCCGGCCTGCGCCATAGGCAGCGGCGTACGCGACGTGGGCGACGGACTGCTGATCGTCGGCACCACCCTCGCCTGTCAGGTCCTCACCGACCGCGCCAGGACAGACAGCTCCACCGAACCGGCCGGCATGTGGCTGTGCACCCCGGACCCCGACCGCTGGCTGCGCGCGATGCCCGCGATGGTCGGCACCGCCGCCCTCGAATGGGTGCTGGCCCTCACCGGCACGACCACGGCCGACCTCGACGGCCTGCTCGACCGGAGCCCGCCGGGCGCGAACGGCGTCACCGCGCTGCCCTTCCTCTCCGACGCGGGGGAGCGCGCCCCGTTCGTGGACCCTGCCGCCCGTGGCCGCCTCGACGGGCTCACGCTCGCCCACACCCGCGCCGACGCGGTACGCGCCATGTGCGAGGCCATCGGTTACGCCGCCCGGCACTGTCTGGAGGCCGCCGGCCTCACCGGCACCCTCGCCGCGTGCGGCGGCGGCACCCGCTCCGGCCCGTGGGCGCAGCTCTTCGCCGACATACTGGGGCGCCCGGTCCGTATCCCGGTGGAGAACGAGGTGGGCGCACTCGGCGCGGTCCGCGTCGCGCGGCGCTTCCTCGGCGAAGGGCCGGAGACGAAGTCGCAGCTGTTCCGCACCGTGGAGCCGCGACAGGAGTCACGCGCGGTGTACGAGGACGGCTACGCCGCCTACCGCGCCGCACTCGACGGGGCCCGCGCGCGGTGGGGCGAGGCGCACTGACCCGCGGCCCCGCGCGGTCGTACTACGCCTTGGACAGGGCCGCGGACGCGCGGGCCTCGCGGATCGGGGCTCCGGCCCGGTGGAGGCTGGTGAGCGCCTGCTTGTACGAGGTGATCAGGCTGGTCTCCAGGTAGCTGATGCCGAGGTCCCGGCAGTAGTCCCGGACGATGACCTGGGCCCGCCGCAGGTGCGGGGAGGGCATGCTGGGGAACAGGTGGTGCTCGATCTGGTAATTCAGCCCGCCGAGCATGAGGTCGGTGAACCAGCCGCCGCGCACATTGCGTGACGTGAGCACCTGGCGGCGCAGGAAGTCGGGCCGGTCGTCGCCGGTCAGGATCGGCATGCCCTTGTGGTTCGGGGCGAAGATGGACCCCAGGTAGACGCCGAACAGGCACTGGTGGACGAACAGGAACGCGATCGCCATGCCGGGCGGCAGCACCAGGAACAGCGCGGTCAGGTAGAGGGCGAAGTGGCCGAGGAGCAGCGTGCCTTCGAGCGTGCGGTTCTTGAGCGTGCGGTCGGCCAGTGCCCGTACGCCCGCCACATGAAGGCTGAAGCCTTCCAGGGTGAGCAGCGGGAAGAACAAGAACGCCTGCGAGCGGCCGAGCAGCCGGGGAAGCCCCTTGGCCACGCGCGCCTGGTCCTGGGACCACACGAGTACGTCGGGCAGGACGTCCGGGTCGAGCTCCGCGTGGTTGGGATTGGCGTGGTGGCGGGTGTGCTTGTCCTGCCACCATCCGTACCCCATGCCGATGCCGAGGTTCCCCAGAATGCGGCCCGAGCGTTCGCTGGCCTTGCGCAGCCGGAACACCTGACGGTGGGCCGCGTCGTGCGTCACCAGCGCGACCTGGCCGAAGACCAGGGCGAGGAAACCGGCGACCGCCAGCGTCCACCAGCTGTCGCCGACGAGCACGAAGGCGACCCAGCCGCCGACGTAGAGGGCCGCCACTGCCGCGATACGGGCCGTGTAGTAGCCGGGGCGGCGCCCCATCAGCCCGGCTGCGGTGATCTTCTTCGACAGCCTCGCGAAGTCACTGCCGGGCTTCTGCGGGGGCGGGGGCGGGGGGCGTACCGAAGTCTGCACTGGCATGGTGATGAGTCCTTCTGGTGGAGGCCGGGCGGGCGTAGGGGGATTCGGGAGACCGGGCCCTGGCCGGGAGACGCTCGGCGGCGTCGCCGGCCGGCCGGATGGGGGCCGCAGGCGCGCGGGGGAGGCTCGCAGCGCCGCGCATACGCGGATTTCGCGCCGCGCCATCGGCCGGGGGCGCCGATGAGAGGGGGCGGGTGGGAATCTGTCGGCCGGGGCGGCCGGGCTGAGTGAGCGGGCTGAGTGGCAGTGCGACCTTGCCTTCGGTGCTTCTGCCGGGGACAGACCGTCTTCGGCCTCGTGGATACGGGCGACGCGGCTGTCGGCGGCGTAGGCGACTGCTCTTCCCTTGCCAACGGTAAACCACCTGAGATCGGCGCCCCGGCCCCGCCGGGCTTTCCCGCCCTCCCCGGCCTCGCCGCGCAGCCGCCCGTCCGAGGGCGGCCCTGCCGGTGTGAGCGCCGGGGCACACCCCCTGACCACGCCGGGGGCGCGTTCTGCGGGCCCGTACGGCTTCGGGAACCGAGCTCGGCAGGGGCGCGCCGCGGGTGCCCCCGCAGGCTTTCGGCCCTGTGGTACGAATCACTGCCGACCGCCCCGCGCGGGCGCCGGCGCGGCCTGTCAGCGAGGGTCGCGCAGTACCTCCACCGCCCGGTCGAAGGCCGAGTCGCGGTGGTGGGCGAATTCCTCGTCCGTGAACACCGGCTCCCTCAGATGCGGCGGAATGCCGGGGCCGTCGAAGGTGTGCCCGGACCGGGTGAGGAACTCCTCGTTGGGCAGCAGCAACGTCCAGCCTCCCGGAAGCCGTCGCTCCAGTGCGTCCGAGAAAACACCCTGGGTGGACTCCCCGATCCGTACCGTCCGCCCGGGACGGTCGATCAGGGCCTGCGTGAAGGTCTCACCCGCACTGAACGTCGTGCCACTGGTCAGCACCGTGACCGGCCCCGGATACCGGGGCCTGCCCGCCGCGGGGTGCACGTACAGGGGCTGCGGGCGTGTGAAGCGGGCCGGATCCGCGGGGTCGTTACGGGCTCGCTTGGCGTAGGCGAAGTGGGGGCGGTCGGTGAGACGCGCGGCCAGTCGCAGCCCCAGGCTGTCGGACCCGCCGCCGTTGATCCGCAGATCGATGATCAGGCCCTTCATCCGCGCCGTGCGCGCGGGCGTGAGGATCGCGTCAAGCGCGCGGTCCAGCTCCGCGCTGTTGGCGGCGAAGGTGTTGGCCTTCGTGTAGCCGCCGAACGCGGAGAGGCGGAGGTACCCCTGGCCGCCGGGCAGATCGGCGTATCCGATCCGGCCCTGTCCGAACTCCCGCAGCGGACGGCCATCCAGGTCACGCTCCTGGATGTACGCCTTGATCCGGTCCTCCAGCGTCCGGTCGGGGATGACGGTGCCGGGCCGGCTCCGGGCGAAAGTGCCGGTGTCACCGGCGAGGAGGGCGACATGCGCGTCGTGCAGCGGCGCCAGCATCTCCTCGAAGACGGCGAACAGTTCGGCGTCCGTGGTCCCGGCGTGGATCCGGGGCCGGTGACGGTCCCGGACGGCGTCCCAGTCGATCCCCTTGGCGGCGAAGAACGGGTAGTTCTCCTCGAAGGTCCGCCAGAGGACGTCGAAGGCCGCCACCGGGCCGCCGGGCATCTCCCGCGCACAGGAGGCGGGCAGCGCCGGAACGCGGCGCAGGTCACGGTAGTTGGGCGAGCCGTCCACGTGCAGCGACGCCCGGTCTGGGCGCGGTCCGGATCGTACGGTGAAGGCGTCCCCTTCGTCGGTGAGGTAGCGGGGCGACGTGCTGCCCCCGCCCGAGCGCGCGGCGGATTCGCCCTTCAGACAACTCACAGAAGTGGTCTGGTACTCCTGGAGCCGCCCCCGTTCGACCGAGAGCACCGTGCCGTATCCGTCCACGCGCCACACTCCGTCCGGTGACCGGGACACGGCGCCGGCAGGGGCGGCGGGAAGGGCCATGCCGCTGGTGACGGCCAGCAGCGCCGCAGCCGCGACAACTGTGGCCGCATGGCCCGATGGATTCCTGAACTGCATGATCACGTCTCCCCGTGAGGCGATGGGTCCGGGTCCCGGTCGCGGTCCCGTCTCGCCCCATCAGGATGGCCACCGTGGCCCGGCCCCGGACATCCCGCCAGCCGGTCGGTACGAGGTGGGGATTACCCCCGACGGGCTTCCACGTGCCGGGCGAGCCGGTCGAGGAAGACGCGCTGGCCCTTGACGAGCCGGTCGCGGGCGCTCTCCGGCGTACACCAGACGACCTGGTCGATCTCCGGGAACTCCTGCTGCACGCCGGAACCCCTCGGCCACTCCATGGTGAACGTCCCGAAATCGGCCAGGGCGGGGTCGAGATCAGCCTCCAGCGCCCAGACCGTGACGACCTTGCCGCTCGGCTGGCGGCACTCACCGAGGGGAATGAGCTCTCCGTCGGGCACCGGCAGACCGAGCTCCTCCGTGAACTCCCGGCGGGCAGCCGCCTCGGGCGTCTCGTCCGGCTCGTACTCACCTTTGGGGATCGACCAGGACGCGGTGTCACGGCCGGCCCAGAACGGCCCGCCCATATGACCGATGAGCACCTCGGCCCCGTCCTCCGAGGTCCGGAACAGGAGGAGACCCGCGCTTCGCTTGCCCGACATGCCGTCAAGTCTGCGTGGCGGGGCAGCCGGACGCCATCGGGCGAGGCCGTGTCGCGACGGGTTTCAGGGCGGCGGCGTATCCCGGGCGAAACGCGCCGGAAACCCCGGGTGCGGCGGCAGGCCTACGCTCGGACGAACGGACGGATACGCCGCCCGGCCGCTCCCCTTCCGGAAGCCGGCCGGACGCCCGAATCGGGAGGTATGCCCGTGGCCGACCACCCCGGCCGACGCCCAGCGGGGAGCGAGAGCCGGCTGCGCCCCGTGGGGGACGGGGACGCCGAGCCGCACTACCGCGTCGTGCACGGCTACCGGCGTGCGTACCGGATCGCGGGCGACGGACCGGCCGTCGTACTCATCCACGGCATCGGCGACTCCTCCGCCACCTGGGCCGGCCTCATGCCCGGCCTGGCCCGCCGCTACACGGTGATCGCCCCCGACCTGCTCGGCCACGGCATGTCGGACAAACCGCGCGCCGACTATTCGGTGGCCGCCTACGCGAACGGAATCCGCGACCTGCTGGGGGCGCTGGGCATCGAACGGGCCACGCTGATCGGCCACTCGTTCGGCGGCGGCGTGGCCATGCAGTTCGCGTACCAGTTCCCCGAACGGACCGAACGTCTCGTGCTGGTCAGCACCGGGGGAGTGGGAGCGGAGGTCAACCCCGCACTGCGTGCGGTCTCCCTGCCCGGCGCCGACCTGATGCTCTCGGCCCTCACGCTCCCCGGCATGCGGTGGCAGACGCGCGCCTTCGCCGGACTGATGAGGCTGCTCGGCACGGATCTCGGCCAGGACGCGACCGAACTGCTCCACCTCGTGGACGCGTTGCCCGACGCGACCTCGCGCAGCGCGTTCATCCGGACGCTGCGGGCGGTCGTCGACTGGCGGGGCCAGGTCGTCACGATGCTCGACCGCTGCTACCTGGCCGAGGGGATGCCCACCCTGCTCATCTGGGGCGATCGCGACAGCGTCGTCCCGGAGCGGCACGCGCACCGCGCGCACGACGCGATGCCGGGCAGCCGCCTGGAGATCTTCGCCGGGGTGGGCCATTTCCCGTTCCACACCGAGCCCGTACGCTTCCTCGCCCTCGTCGAGGACTTCATCGAGAGCACGAGCCCGGCGGACTGGAACGCCGAGCGATGGCGGGAACTGTTGCGCGCGGGCCGGCCGGGAACGCGGGGCGGCCGCCCGGACGACGCCCACCACCGTGCCGTCGAACGAGACCTGCGGGACGCGAGCGAACGCAGCGCCACCTGACGGGCCCCCGGCGGACCCGTTGGTGTGCGCGGTGCCACATGCGGGCTGTTCCTGTGTGGTTCCGGGGTACATGGGTGCCATGGAACACGTGGTGCTGGCGGGAATGTGGGGGCTGGTGGCCGGATCGGCCCTGCTGCTCGGGGCCGTGCTCGGATACGGAGTGCGGATCCCGCAGTGGGTGGTGGCGTCGGTCATGGCGTTCGGTGCGGGGGTACTTCTGTCGGCGGTCTCCTTCGAACTCGTCGAGGAGGCGTACGACCAGGCCGGGCTGGCTCCGGCAGCGGTCGGCACCGTGGGCGGTGCGGTGGCCTACACGGCGGGCAACATGTGGCTGGCCCGCCGCGGTGCCCGCCACCGCAAGCGTTCCGGACACCGGCGGTCCCAGCCGTCGGAGGCTCAGCAGGCCGGGTCCGGGCTGGCGTTGGCGCTCGGTGCCCTGCTGGACGGTGTGCCGGAATCGGCGGTGATCGGCGTCAGCCTCGTCGACGGCGGGGCGGTCAGCACGGTGACGGTGGTGGCGGTGTTCATCAGTAACGTCCCCGAGGGCCTTTCGAGTTCCGTCGGCATGCGGCGGGCCGGCCGCGGCAAGAAGTACGTCTTCGGTATCTGGGGCGCGATCGCCGCCGCGAGCGCGGCTTCCGCGGTACTCGGGTACGCCGTCGTCGGCGGGTTGCCGACCGCGGTGGTGGCCGCGGTGACGGCGGTGGCGGCCGGTGCCATTCTCGCGATGATCGCCGACACGATGATCCCGGAGGCGTTCGAGGACGCCCACCTGGCGATCGGCCTGATCACGGTCAGCGGCTTCCTGGTTTCCTTCGCGTTGTCACACGCCTGACCCCCGCGACGCCCTCACCGCTCGGAGGTCAGCGCGTCCGGGGGCAGAGGTGTGAAGCGGATGATCTCGTGGGTGGCCCGCGCCCCCGTCTCGTAGAGCAGGCCGACCGTGGCCGGGCCCGTCTGCACCAAGTCCGAGTAGCCGGCCGGGTCTTGCGACACGGACCAGACCGGCACCCACGACCGCCCGCCGTCGCCGCTGGCACGCACCTGCATCCGAAGCCGCTTGTCCGGGTCCGACGGGCCGGAATACAGCAGCGGACTCCTCGTCGCACCGCCGGAGACCTGAAGCACGCTGCCCTGCACCGTCGGACCCGTCAGGCCGGGCTGCGGCCGGAAGGGAACCGACAGAGTCAGACCGCCGTCGGCGCTGTAGGCGTCCGCGCGAGACCCCTCGGCGGTCCGGTCGTGGTCACGCGCGTTGATGTAGACCGTGCCGCCCGGGAGTTCGGCCAGCGTGCTCTCGTTGAGCGCGAGAGGGCCACTGACCGACCCGCTCACGTACCCGACGCGCCAGGTGTGCCCGCCGTCGTCGCTGTAGAGGGAGTGCGCGCCACTGCGCCCGGTCGCGCCCGAACTGTGGTTCGCGGGCACCAGCAGCCGGCCCCGGTGGCGTGCGTGCCGCAGGGCGGCCCCGTGGCCGGGACCGACGGCGTACCAACGCCAATCGGAGGGTTTGACCGATCCGGTGATGTCCCGCTGCGGCGACCACGTGCTGCCGCCGTCGGCGCTGCGCTGGACGTACACCCGACGGACCGAGGCGGCGACCTGCCCCGACGTCACCTGCCGCTTCGTGGCGCCGCCGATGGTCCGGCACGTCACCAGGACGATGTCTCCGCTGCGGGGGTCGATCATCGGCACGGGGTTGCCCACCGTGTCCTTCCCGGCGTCCGCGACCAACTGCAGCGGCTGCCAGGTGCATCCGCCGTCGAGGGAGCGCCGTAGGACCAGGTCGATGTCACCGTCGTCCGCGGAGGAATTCCGCCGCCCCTCGGCGAACGCGAGCAGCGCGCCGCCGGGGACCTGGAGCGCGGCCGGGATGCGGAAGGTGTTGTACCCGGAATCACCCGACCGGTAGGGCACGGAGGCCGGGCACGGCGCGGCCTGCTCGTGTGTCGCGCGTTCGTACGCCGCGGGGGTGGGAGCCTGGGTCACCGCCGGCCCGGCGGCCAGGGTCAGCAGGAGGGCCAGTCGCCGGCTGGCAGTGGCACGAAGTCTCATCGCGTCTCTCGTCCGGTGCGGCGTTCGCTGTCCGGATGGACCATAACGACAGAAAGCGCCCGCACTTGCGAACGCCACGCCTGCGAAGACCGCCGGACGGGCCGGACGGCCCCGCCGGATGTCAGCGGCGGGGCGGCAGGCGGTGCAGGCGGACCTCGCTCAGCCGTCCGTCCTGCGCGACGGCGGTCATGTACGTGCAGTAGGGCTGTCGCCGCCGGTCCGTCGGCGACCCCGGATTCAGCAGTCGCAGACCGCCCGGCGCCGTGGTGTCCCACGGAATGTGACTGTGGCCGAACACCAGCACATCCAGATCCGGGAACCGCTCCGCGCACCTGCGCTCCCGCCCCTGAGCGGCTCCCGTCTCGTGTACGACGCCGAAGCGCAGCCCACCGAGCTCCGCGCGGGCCACCTCGGGCAGCCGCGCCTGCAGGTCCGGACCGTCGTTGTTGCCGTACACCCCGATGAGGCGCCGTGAGTGCGCTTCGAGCAGGTCCAGCGCGGCCACGTCCACCCAGTCGCCGGCATGGATGACGGCATCGGCTTCCCGGGCCTGTGCGAGGAGCTCGGCGGGCAGTTCCCTGGCGCGTTTGGGCAGATGCGTGTCGGACGTCAGCAGCAGGCGCACGCACACCACCGTACGCGGAAGTCCTCGCCCGAGGCTCCGGCCTGCGGGGATAGCGGTGGGTGACCGTTCGGAATGCGCGGGCGCGTCGGCGCTGTTTCGCTGGTTCAGCCCGCTCTGTCCTGTCACCCGAGGAGTGATCATGAGCGTTGCAGGTGAGTCCGGCGGTCGCGCCCAGGAGTTGCGCCAGATGGCGCAGGAGGCGGACCAGGCCGCGGAACGTGCCGCTGACCCGGAGCAGCGCAAGCGGCTGAAGGACAAAGCCCGCCGCCTCAGGGAACAGAGCGAGCAGGCAAGCAGCATGGGCAGCGGGGACATCTACCCCCCGCAGTAACCGCCCCTGCCTACGGCACCGGCCGGTGGCTGCCCCCGCGCCCCAGGCGCGCGCGAGGCCACCGGCCGGTCACTTGCCGGGCCACCCGTCCCGCCGGGCGGAGCATGGGGCTCCGCGCGGAGCCGCGGGGGGCGAGGCGCCGGGTCGTCGGCGCCTGAAAAAAGGGCACGCGGCGGTCGTACCGCCTGTGGCAGGGTTCGGGGCGGCAGATCAGTATCGTCCCCGAGGCCCGCCGGCCCACCACAGGAGCGTCCGATGGCGACACCGGCGCGACTGGTCCCCTTGCTGGAGCAGTTCGATTTCGCGCGTGAGCGCCTCGGCGGCCGTTTGACAGGCCCGGTCATGGACAGCGGCAACGGCGTGGGAATCGAAGTCGCCCCCATGACCGACGAGGAGTATTTCTGGGAGCCGGTGCCGAACTGCTGGTCGGTCCGGCGGCGTACGGCCGGTCCAGGGCCGGGGGCCACCCTCCTGGCCGGAGCGGGCGACTGGGGACGCGACTTGACGCCGGCCCCGCACCCCTGGCCGCCGCCGTTCAACACCATCGCGTGGCGCCTGGACCACCTCAGCGAACTGCTGACCCTCCGCGCGGACCACACGATCGGCAGCCACGCCCTGACCCGCGACGACTACCGTGCCGGGGCGGACGCCGCCGGGGCGATCGCGGCCTTCGACGCCGGCGCCACGGTGTGGCGGGAAGCGCTGCTCAGCGCCGACGACTTGGCGCTCGACACGGTCGGGCACAGCACCTGTCCCCACGGCAGCGACCCGGAAGACCCGTTCATCGAAACCGTCTGGTGGGTCAACCAGGAACTGCTGCACCACGGAGCCGAGATCGCCCTGCTGCGCGACCTCTACTGCGCACGACAGCGCTGACACGCGGTCACCAACCTGCGGGTCACCAACCTGAACGGCGAGCGACCCGGCGGCTTCGCCTGTATGGCGGTGGTGTGCGAGGCGACAGAACCGCGGAACCCCGTGATGCTGATGCCGTGAACACTCAGGACCAGGGATCCAGCAGCCCGGCGACCGGCGCCCACGTGCCCACGGTGGGTGTCGAGGAGGAGTACTTCCTCATCCATCCCCGGACGCGTCAGCTGGAGCCGGCGAGTGCCAGGGTCCTCCCGAGGGCCTCCGCTGTCGTGGGCGACCTGGTCTCGGGCGAATTCACCCAGTACCAGATCGAGGGCAAGACACCCCCGTGCACGGCCCCCGAGGAACTGCGCAAGGAACTGACCCGGGTACGCGCCGCAGCCGTGACAGCCGCAGGCGAGGAGGGTCTGCGCCTGTGCGCGTCCGGTACACCGGTCATGCGAGGCGGAGTGCCGGCCGACATCGGCGACCACCCGCGATACCGCGCGGGGGCGGACCAGTACCGCGCCATGCTCGACGACTTCGCCCTCTCCGCCCTCCACGTCCATGTGCACCTGCCCGACCGGGAAGTGGGCGTACTGGTCACCAACCACCTCAGGCCGTGGCTGCCGCTCCTCGTGGCGATGAGCGCCAACTCGCCCTTCCACCAGGGACGCGACACCGGATATGCGAGCTGGCGTGCCGTGATGAGGAGCGCGTTCCCATGCCTGGGACCACCGCCGTACGCCGCATCGCTCGAAGAGCACCAGCGGCTCGCCGAGGCGATGGCGGCGTCGGAGGCCATGCTGGAAGCCGGTATGCCGTTCTGGGACGTCCGGCTCAACCCGCGGCTGCCGACGCTGGAGATCCGCACCATGGACGTCCTGCCGGACATCGACGACACGGTGGCACTCACCTCGCTGATCAGGGCGCTCGTGGTGACGGCGGAGGCGAAGGCCGTGCGCGGCGACCCAGGCCCTCGTACCTCGAGTGAGCTCCTGCGCGCCGCGTACTGGCGCGCGGCACGCGACGGCTGGTCCGGCGCGGGTGTCGACGCGTTGAGCGGACAGATCCTGCCCGCTCCGGTGCAGGCCGGGCGTCTCGTCGCGTACGTGCGTCCCGCTCTGGAGGAGTTCGGGGACATGGGCGAGGTGACGGCGTTCCTGCGGCGTCTGACGGCACGCGGCTGCGGCGCGAGCCGCCAGCGCGCCGCCGCGGCCACGGGTGCGGGGCCCGGCGGCGTCGTGGACAGTCTCGTCGCGGCGACCGCCGCGGCCAGGTGGGACCACCCTCCTGGCTGAGCGTGCCCGGCGCTCAGCGGGCCGTGAGCGTCGTCACCAGTACGTCGCGGTACGCGAGCCGGCCGGGGTCGAGCGGGCGGATCGGTGAGACCTGGTGCAGGGTGCGGCGGTCGTCACCGAGGAGCAGGGTTCCCGGCTCGCTGAGCGTCGTCGCCAGCACCTGCTTCCCGTCCGGGTCGAACACCGAACTCTCGCCACCGTCGGCGTTCCGCCGGGCGATCAGGAGCGAGGACACAAGGGTGACGCCGTCCCGGTGCAGCCCTTCGGGCGTGGGCTTTCCCTGCCCGTCGGCCGAGGCGATGACACGGAAGGGATGGACCATCACGCTCCACTCCGCCGGCTGCTCCAGGCCGCCCGCGAGATCCCCCAGCAGCCTGAGCAGGGACAGCAGAACGGGGTCGGCCACAAAGGCGTCGGTCAGCGGGTCGAAGTGGCGGTCCACCTGGACGTAGAGCGGATTGGTGTCCTTCGGCTGTACGAACGGGACGTGCGGCAGGAGCGACGGTTCCCCCGTGTCCGCGGGGAGGGAGAAGCGCCCGAAGCGACGCAACCGGCAGGTGCAGCCCTCCGCCGCGTATTTGTCGGGCGACAGATCGTCCCAGTGGGCGCAGAAGCGGTCCCATGCCTGCCGGTCGCTTCCGGTGCACGCTGTCAGGGCGTCCGGCGGCATCAGGTGCACTCCGGTCGAGGTCAGAGCCCGTCGGGCGGCCTCGACCGAGGCGGTGCGGACCGGGTCGGGGGCGGCGTCGGCGGTGGTGCCGTAGTCCAGGTCGTCCATTGACAACGTCCGTCCAGTTCAGCGGTGTGGCGCCCTGCGGCGCTCCGGCTTCCATGGTCGGGCGCACGGCGACGGGCCGCATCCCGGCCGTGCCGCCCGCCCATTGCCCGCGCACTCCGTGGGACCCGGGCACCTCGCGGCGAGATTGCGGGGCTCTGCGCACGGCGGGATGCTGGAGGTGTCAGCCGTCCGGGCGTGCGTTGCGCCTGTGACGTGGCTGAACGGGGGTGCCGGGGCGCCGGCGCACGACCGCTCACCGGCGGGCCCGACAGGGGAGAGGCCGGGTGGGGAAGCGGTTCCGCGTCTCGGCAAGGAGATGGTCATGGACGGGAGAACTCTGGAAGCGATGCGGACCGCGCTGCGCGGCCCGGTCATCGCCCCGCAGGACCCGGAGTACCACCAGAGCCGCAAAATCTACAACGCCATGATCGACCGGCGTCCGGCCGCCATGGTGCGGTGCGCGGACGCGGCGGACGTCATGGCCGCGGTCGATTTCATCCGCGACAACGGGCTCGAAGTCGCCGTCCGGGGCGGCGGCCACAGCGGCCCCGGCCTGGGTCTGGTGGAAGACGGCGTCACCATCGACCTGTCCCCCATGCGCTGGGCCCGCGTCGACCCCACCGCGAAAGCCGCGCGGGTCGGCGGCGGCAGCCAACTCGGCGACCTCGACCACGCCGCTCACGGCTTCGGCCTGGCCACCCCCTCCGGCATCATGTCCACGACGGGCGTCGGCGGCCTCACCCTCGGTGGCGGTCACGGCCATCTCACCCGCAAGTACGGACTCACGGCGGACAACCTGCTCGCGGCGGACGTGGTGCTGGCCGACGGCAGCTTCGTCACCGCCAGCGAGACGGAGAACCCGGACCTCTTCTGGGGCCTGCGCGGCGGCGGCGGGAACTTCGGCATCGTCACGTCGTTCAGCTTCCGGCTGCACCCGGTGGACACCGTGGGCGTCGGCATCACCGTGTGGCCGGTCGACAGCACGCGCGAGGTGCTGCGGTGGTACCGCGACTTCCTGCCGCAGGCGGCCGATGACCTGAGCGGGTTCTTCGCGACGCTCACCGTTCCACCCGGCCCGCCCTTCCCGGAAGAGATCCACGGCCACAAGATGTGCGGAGTCGTCTGGTGCTGGACAGGGGACCCGGCCCGCCTCGACGAGACCCTCGCGGTGGTGAACGAACCGGGCGCACCGGCTTTCCACTTCACGGCACCGATGCCCTACCCGGCCCTGCAGACCATGTTCGACGAGCTGTTCCCCACCGGCCTGCAGTGGTACTGGCGCGGGCACTTCTTCGACCGGATCACGGACGAAGCCATCGACGTACACGTGAAGTACGCCGAGAACCTCCCCACCGACCTGTCGATGACGCACCTGTACCCGGTGGACGGGGCCGCGAGCCGTGTCGGCCCGGACGACACCGCGTGGAGCTACCGGGACGCCGTATGGTCCGGCGTCATCGCCGGCATCGACCCCGATCCCGCCAACGCCGAGGCACTCAAGCAGTGGTGTGTCGACTACTGGCAGGAACTGCACCCGCATTCCATGGGCGGCGGTTACGTCAACTTCATGGGCGTCGGCGAGAGGCAGGACCGGGTCAGGGCCACCTACCGCCACCACTACGACAGGCTGGCGGGAGTCAAGCGTACGTACGATCCGCACAACTTCTTCCACGTCAACCAGAACATCGAGCCGGCGGAGCAGCTCTGACCTACAGGACGGCTTCAGGACGACTCCAGGACGGCTTCAGGAGGGAAGGACGCGGAAGTGCGGCAACCAGCCGTCGTCGAGGCGCCGTCCGTACTCGGGCTGCGGCTGTCCGGCGTGCAGGACGCGCCGGCCGCCCTGCTCGACGCCGACCTGCTGAGGCACGTTCCTCGACGGCCACACCGACTTCTACCAGCCGTCCGCGGAGCCGGCCGGCGAGGCCGCCTCGATGGAACTCGCCCTGGCCACGGGGCGCGGACCCCGGCCGCTCACCGACCTTGAGGGACGCGGGCCGCTCATACGGGACGAGGACGTCGTGGCCTTCGCCTTCCGCGACTCCGCACAGTCCGCCGAGGCGGGTATGCAGTCGCTGCCGCCACGGCTGCACGCGATCGACCTCGACGGGGTGCGCGCGGCAGGCGCGGACGCGGCAGCGCGCCGGGCGCTCGACCTGCTCACCGGCGGGGGGAGCGGCGGCTACTGGGTCCACCTCGACGTGGACGTCCTGGACGACGCGATCATGCCGGCCGTCGACTACCGCCTGCCCGGCGGGCTGACCTGGGTGGAACTGGAGAGTGTGCTGCGGGCGGCGCTCGGGGACGAACGGGCCCGGGGGCTCGACGTCACGATTTTCAATCCCCGCCTGGACCACGACGGGACGATCGCGGTCCGTCTCACCGAGTGCCTGAGCCGAGGACTGCCGGCCCGCGCGGCATGACTCGATGGTGTCGTTACGCACCCCGAGAGAGCGACCGGCCCCGCACCCGGTCGCTCAGCAACAGGTTGTCGGACGACGGGCGAGTCGCGGGTGGCCCATAGAGGATGGCCGCCAGGCCGACGCCGAGGAGGCCGCCGAGGAGCTGGGCGGTGAGGAAGCCGGGGAGCGACGCGGGGGCGATGCCGGTGAGGGAATCGGTGAACGCCCTTCCGACCGTTGCCGCGGGGTTCGCGAAGGATCCGGAAGAGGTGAACCAGATGGCCGCGCCGATGTACGAGGCGACCGCGACCGGGGCGAGTTGGGCGCGGCCTGTGCGGTCCAGTCCGTACACCACCAGGACAAGCCCGGCCGTGGCGACCGTTTCGCCGAGCAGCACGTGACCGGCCGATCGCACTTGGGTGGACCAGACGCCGGGTGTCCGGCCGAACATCGCCTCGGCCAGCAGGCCACCCGTGACGGCCCCGGCGAGCTGCGCGGTGAGGTAGAGGACGACTTCGCGGCGCCTGAAGCGGGCCTGGCCGCGCCGTTGGGACCACCATGCGAAGAGCGTGATCACCGGGTTGAGGTGAGCTCCGGAGACCGGGCTGAACAGGAGAATCAGCAGGCCCAGTCCGACGGCCGAGGCCAGTGCGTTGGCCAGGAGCTGGACTCCGGCGTCCTGGCTGAGGCCGCCTGCCTGGATGCCGGAGCCGACGATGACGGTTACCAGAGCCGCGGTCCCCACCAGTTCGGCGGCCGCTCGGCGTGGCAGTGCCTTGTCGATGCCCATGGTGTGGTTCCTCCCCCTGACGACCGCAGTGAGTGGAAAATATATTCCGCATCTTGGAATGATGTGGAGCGGTGTCCGAAGGCTGGACGCCCGTATGCCGGCGATCGGCTCAGCTCGCCGTGTCGGCCCCCGCGAGCAGCACCTCGTCCGGAAGTGAAAGGTGACGACGCAGCGCGTCGCGGCCCTCGTCCGTCAGCGTGATGATGCGCGTACTTCCCTGACGTACGAGCCAGGAGGCCTCCAGCGCATGGCGGAAGAGGGCGGCGCCCACCGCCCCCGGCCAAGTGGGCGCGGCGTTCGGTCCAGTCGAGACACGTACGGACGTGGGGGCGGCGGGAAGTGCCGGAGCGGTCGTCGGCCACCCCGAGGCCGCGCAGCCACGACGCGCCGGACTCGGTGAGAGCGGGGCCGTAGTCCCAGGCGAGCAGGGCCTGCGCGGTCATGGCGTCAGTGATCGCCACTCCCAGGGCGCCCGCCAAGTGGTCGTAGCAGGTACGGGCGTGGGCCAGGGCGCGGCGACGACGGGCGTCCGTCAGCGAGCGGACCGGAGTCGGACGCTGCGGTGCGTGGGCCGCGAGCCCTTCGATCATCTCGGCGGTGTCCGGGCCCGTGAGGCGAACGTAACGGTGGCGGCCACTGCGCTCCTCCGCCAGCACTCCGCCGGCGACCAGTTGGTGCAGATGACCAGTCGCGGTGGACGGAGCGACGCCGGCGAGGCGGGCCAGTTCCGTAGCCGTCCAGGCCCGGCCGTCGAGCAGCGCGAGGCAGAAGGCGGCGCGGGTACGGTCCGCGAAAAGGGCTGCCAGGGAGGCGAGATCCGGGCTGTCGGCGTGCGAGTCGCGGCTGGTCACCGGCTCATTCTCGCCCTTCGTCAGTTCGGCCGGCATCAAAGTGTCAGACGTCTAGCGTTCCGGGCCATGAAGACCGACAAGCACGAACAACACACCGCCGACGACAGACACCTGGTGATCCGGCCGAGCATTCTCTACTTCGGAACGCCCGTGGTCCTTGTGACTTCGGAGAACGAGGACGGCTCCTGCAATCTGGCGCCGATCTCGTCGGCCTGGGCGCTGGGGCAGCACGTTGTCCTCGGCCTGGGCAGCGAAAGCCAGACGGCCCGGAATCTCTCCGCACGGCCGGAACTGGTGATCAACCTGCCCTCGCCCGAACTGTGGGAGTCGGTGGAACGCCTGGCGCCGCTCACCGGCGCCGACCCGGTCCCGATGAGCAAGCGCGAGGTGTACCGGTACGAGGGCGACAAATTCTCCGCCGCCGGGCTCCGGCCGCAGGATGCGCAGGAGGTGCGGCCGGCCCGAGTCGCCGAATGCCCCTTGCAGTTGGAGGCGACCGTGACAGCGATGACGGCCGGCGGCGCGGGGCTGTTCTTCACCGTCGAGTGCGAAGTCCTGCGCGTGCATGCCGATGAGCACATCGTGGTGCCGGGGACCCAGCACATAGACCCCGCTGTGTGGAGCCCTCTCATCTACAACTTCCGTCATTATCACGGCCTTGCCCCCGAAGTCGGTCACGGCTTCCGCTCGGAGACGGCCAGGGCCGGCGCCGGAGCTCGATAAACCCTGGCGGTGTCCCGCGGCCTCCGACGTGGCACCTGCCATGAGTCGCGATGAGGCCACGCCGTAGGCTGCGGGCGCGGAGTACGGGCAACGGGGGCGGCCTGCTCCGGTGCTCCACGGACCACCTACACTCGTCCTCCGTTCTGGCTGCCGCCAGAGAACCGCACGTACCGACTTGAAGGGCACTCTTCGACGTGAGTTCCGCAAACCGTGCCGAGGCACCGATCTATGCAGGCCTCGTAGAGGAGCGGGGCGATGTACCTGCCGAGGTACGCCAGGCCGCCGAGGAAACTCTTCGGGAGGTGGAGCAGGCGATGGACTTCAGCGCTGTGCGCGCGAGGGCGACGCGCTGGTAGGACGAAACGTCCGCAAGCAGCGCCGTTGCCGGCCGTACGCGGAGGGTCCGCCCTCGGGCTCAGGCCGCCAAGCGCTTCAGCAGGGCGGGCAGCGCCGTCCCGATCGGCTCGCGTACGACGTCGTCGGCCAGTTCGTCGTACGGCGTCGGCTCGGCGTTGACGACGACGAGCCGTGCGCCGTACTCCGCCGCGATCCCCGCGAGCGACGCGGCCGGCTGCACCTTGAGGCTGGTGCCGACGGCCACGAACACGTCGCTCGCCTTGGCGATCGCCAAAGCCTCACCCATCACCGCGGGGTCGAGCCGCTGCCCGAACATCACCGTGGCCGACTTGAGGATGCCCCCGCACGCGAGGCACGGCGGGTCCTCCTCACCCGCTTCCACCCGCGCCAGCGCCTCCTCCATCGGAGACCGGGCGTGGCAACCGGTGCACACCGTCGACCGGGCGGTCCCGTGCAGTTCCAGCACCTTGCGGGCAGGCAGCCCCGCGAGCTGGTGCAGTCCGTCGACGTTCTGGGTGAGGACCCGGACCGGAACCCCGGAGCGTTCCAGCTCGGTGATCGCCCGGTGGGCGTCGTTCGGCCGGGCACGCCGGGCGGGGCTGTCGAGGCGCATGCGCCAGGCGCGGCGCCGGACCTCGGGGTCGGCCATGTAGAAGTCGTACGTGACGAGCTTCTCGGCCTGCGGGTCACGCCGCCACAGGCCGTTCGGCCCGCGGTAGTCGGGGATGCCGGAGTCGGTGGAGATCCCGGCTCCGCTGAGGACGGCGACCAGCGGCCGTCGTACCGTGCCGTTGCTGCTCATACGGGTGAGCGTAGGCGGCGGGTACGTCGGCGTCGACGCGATTGTCGCGTGGCCGGGGCGCAGCGGGAACCGAGGGGAAGGCCCCTGCGTCCACCGGCTCGATGCGCAAGATCACAGTCACGGACGTTCTCGGGGGACCTCGGACATGACGGACACGGCCACTCGGTACCTGTATCTCGCCCGGCACGGTGAGGCGTCCCCCGACGAGACGTCTCTGACCGAACACGGGTGCCGCCAAGCCGTTCTGCTCGGTGAACGGCTCCGCGCTGCGCCCCTGTCCGCGATCCATCACGGTCCGCTGCCCCGGGCGGCGCAGACGGCACGGCTGATCGGCGAACAGCTTGACGGCGTACCACTGCGTCAGTCGGAGGCTGCCGGGGACTACCTCCCCTACCTGCCGCGGAAGCAGGAGCTGCCGCCGGATTCGGCCGATTCCCTGCTGGGCTTCCTCGCGCGGTTTCCGGCAGATGAGCGCGAGCGTGGTCCGGAGCTTGCCAGGGAAGCGCTCGCGCAGTTCACAGGACCGGCGCCGGGCCGTCAGCCTCGCCACGAACTGGTCGTCACCCACAACTTCCTCATCGGATGGCTGGTACGAGCCGCCCACGACGCGCCCGAGTGGCGCTGGATGGGCCTCAACCACTGCAACGCCGCTCTGACAGTGATCAGGTACGCGCCCGGCAGGCCGTCCTCCGTGCTCTGTTACAACGACATGCGGCACCTGCCCGCGGAACTGCGCTGGACCGGCTTCCCGCCCGAACTCCACATCTGAACGACAACAGCGAAATGGACCCCCCGGGCGCTTAATGCGTGATTATGGACATACGGGCGGGGCTGGTGGCTTCTCATCGAGGAGGCGACGACATGGGCAGGTTCGATCGCTACGAATTGGTTTTCGTGCATCCAGGCACATCCGCAGCCGTTCCGGAAGCTGCGGATGTCGTGGAAGTGCACCGTACGGATCGGAACGGGCCCGGTGGTCATCCGGTGTACGCGGACGACACCGGCATTGTCCTGGCCGAGATCAGCGACCGGGACGAGGTGCGGATGCTCGCCAGCGGCGGGCACCAGGACCCAGCGGCGGCGGTCCAGGTGCGTCCCGCTGACGCTTAGAGGGGCCTACGCGGCATACGCCGCGCCCGCGACAGACCGGCAGGGCGGTCGGACCGGTTTGCCGCGGGCGCGGCCTGCACGTTTGATGGAAGGAGAGCCCCCCGGCCGGAAAGGGCTTGAGGCAGCGGATACAGGAGGTGCATCGGATCGTGGATCTCGTACTGCGCCCAGGAAGGCCCGAAGATGCCGCGGAGTCCGGCAGGATCTGCTTCGATGCCTTCTCCGGAATCGCCCGACAGCACGGGTTCCCGTCGGACACTCCTGCTGCGGACGCGGCCGGCGGGATGATGGAGACGCTGTTGAACCATCCCGGCTTCTACAGTGTCGTCGCCGAAATCGACGGCCGGATCGTCGGCAGCAACTTCCTCGACGAGCGCTCGCCCGTCGTCGGCGTCGGGCCCGTCACCGTGGACCCGGCCGCCCAGAACGGCGGCGTGGGGCGCCGGCTGATGCAGGACGTCATGCAGCGGGCCGCCGAGCGGCGTGTGCCCGGCATCCGGCTGCTGCAGAGCGGGTATCACTCCAGGTCGTTCGCCCTCTACGCCGGCCTCGGGTTCGAGTTCCGTGAAACCGTGGCCTGCCTGCAGGGGCCGCCGATCGGAAAGACCGTACCGGGGTACGAGGTGCGGCCCGCGACGGACGCGGATGTGGCGGCCTGCAACCAGGTGTGCCGCAAGGTTCACGGGACCGACCGCGGCGGTGAACTCACTGACGCGATCAAAATGGGCACAGCCCGCGTGACCGAACACGGCGGGCGTATCACGGGCTACGCCACGGACCTGTCCTTCTTCGCGCACGCGGTCGGCGAGAGCACTGAGGACATCAGTGCTCTCATCGCCGCGGCGCCCGCCTTCGGCGGCACGGGCATTCTCGTCCCCGCGTCCAACAGCGCGCTGCTCCAGTGGTGTCTGGGAAACGGCCTCAAGGTGCAACAGCTGATGAGCGTCATGACGATCGGCCTCTACAACGAGCCCGCCGGGGCGTATCTCCCCTCCGTCCTCTACTGATTCACCGTGTCCCAGCAGGAGTGACCGAAGCTGCGGACCAGCAGCAGCAGTGCGGCGGCAAGCCGCCAGTCGACCCAGTCCACGTGTACGCGCACTTCGTCGTCACCGGACCGGAACTCCAGCGGCGTCTCCTTCCTGGTACGCCAGATGATCCGCCGGGGCCCGCGTGCGCCGTCGCCGCCGCCCCCGACAAGGCTGCCTACGGCTATCGCGGCCTGGAGCGGGAAGAGCAGCCACCACACGTACCACCAGAAGATCCGGCCTTTGAAGCCGACAGCTTCCGGCGCGCCGGTCTGACTCACCGTCCAGCGCGTGCGCAGGCCGCTGCGGGACGCCTCCGGGCGGCAGCTCGCGTTCTACGTGTGCTGCCACGCGCGGGGTCCCGCCCTCGGTATCCGCGTACCTCACCTCGTGTTCCACTTCGTGCGGGCTGGTCCTGGGCTCGGCCCCCAGGCGTAGTGTCGCGCTCATCGGTGATCTCCTCGCACGGTGCTGGCCGGACGATATCGAAGGCCAGTGCCGTTGTTTGCGGGAGGGGGCATGGTGACGATGTTCGGGGCGGGAACACCTGATCGGTTCGGATTGTTCTGGTGGGAAAGCTGGGCGCCCTTTCCGCAGGCGTTGTCCGACGCCCCCCCGTGATCCGGAATGCCATGTTCACTCCCCGCCCCGTCCCCGCCGCCCTCGCAGGCACTCTCCTCGTCGCCCTGGTGGGTTGCGCCACCGGCGCTGATGACGGCGCAGCGGACAAACCCGCGGCCGCTACGGTCGCGGTGCTCTCGCCGGACACCGCCTCGGCGGCATCGGCGACGATCGCCGGGCCGGCGCCCTCCTTGTCCAGTGCCGAGCCGGCTGCGCCCGAGAGCAGCACGCGGAAGCAGACGGCGTTGCTGGCCATTCCGTCCATCGGCCTCGTGAACCTGCGCGTCGTCCCGTACGAGGGGACGACCGACGACTGGGCAGGCACGCGGATCCAGGACCGTGGTGTGGCCGCCAGCCCGTACGGCGATGAAGGCGGTGTCGGGCCCGGCGAAGTCGGCAACTACCTCGTCACGGCACACCGCCTCTCGGCCGGTGGCCCCCTGCGCGAACTCCCGTCCGTCGACGAGGGCGACTCCGTGTTCGTCACGGCGGGCGGCAAGGTCTACGAGTACAAAATCACCGACACCAGGATGACGTCGTTCCGCTCGGAGCGGTCACTGGCTGAGCAGCGGGCCGCGGTCCCGGGCTCGCCGGGCAAGCAGCCCACCAAGGCCATGATGACGCTCTCCACCTGTGCGACGCCGGAGGACGACGCTGCCGGGAACTTCTGGCGCGACGAGAAGGGCAACCCGGAGCACCGTATCGACAAGATCGGGGTGCTGGCCTCGTCGCGGGCGGCGCCGAGCGACACAAGTGAGCCGACGCCGCCGAGCGACAAGTGAGCTGTATCGCCGGACAGCGCGTGCGGACGTAAACGTAACCGGAGAGCAGACCGTGTGCGGCCGAGCCGGCAGGCCGGCTAGCGGAGCCGTGGCTGCTCTTCTTCCTCTTCTTCCTCTTCCTCCGGAAGCTTCACGTCGCTGACCGCGATGTTGACCTCGACGACCTCCAGGCCCGTCATCCACTCGACCGCGGAGATCACGTTCTCTCGCACGGCGCCGGCGACATCCGTGATCGAGACGCCGTAGTCGACGACGATTTCCAGGTCGACCGCCGTCTGCTTCTCACCCACTTCGACTTTGACGCCCCTCGAAACGGACCTGGCCGCGCCGGGCACGCGCTCTCGCGCCGCTCCGAAGGCCCGCGAGATTCCGCTGCCCATCGCATGGACGCCGGCCACGTCGCGGGCCGCCATTCCGACGATCTTCTCGACCGCGCTGTCGGCGATGGTGGTCCGTCCCCGGCTGGCGGGGTCGCCGTGCTTCCCACTGACGTTCTGGGTTCCGGTATCGGTCATAGCCGGTCGTTCCTTTCCAGGGAGAGGAGCTTGCTACCGTTCTTCCACGTTAGGCCCGTATGGCCTGCGATGCTCAGGGACGCCAGGGCAGGGCCCGGTCTCACACCTTTCGTACGGTCACGCCTGCCGCGGCCAGCGCGCCGGTCGCGTCGTCCGGGGCTGCCTCGTCGGTGACGACGACGTGGAGGGCGGAGAGGGGCGCCACGAAGGCGAGGGCGGTGCGGGAGAGCTTGGCGGACTCCGCGACGGCGATGACGCGACGGGCCGAAGCGATCGCGGCGCGCTTGACGGCGGCATCGTCCAGGTCGTACGCCGTCAGGCCGTCCGCGGGGTTCAGTCCGCAGTAGCCGATCACGGCGGTGTCGAAGCGTACGGCGGCCAGCGACGCCGTGGTCAGCGGGCCGGTCAGCGCCAGCTCACCCGGTCGTGGTCGCCCGCCGGGCACCAGCAGCGTCAGCTGAGGTGCCCCGGCCAGCGCGTTGACTCCGTGGAGGGACAACGGCATCACGGTCAGGCGCCGGTGCTCCAGCGCGTGGGCCACTTCCAGGCAGGTGGTGCCGCTGTCCAGGACGACGGACTCGCCGTCGGCGATCAGCGCGGCGACCTCGGCGGCGATGCGCTGCTTGCTCTCCAGCCCCTCCCGCGCACGCAGCGCGAACGGGGGTTCGTCGCCGTACAGCAGCAGGCTCCTCGCTCCTCCGCGGTAGCGCTCAAGAACGCCCTGGCCGGCCAGGACCTCCAGGTCGCGGCGGATGGTCATCTCCGAAGCGCCGGTGAGTCCGGCCAGCTCCGCGACACCCATGCGGCCCGCCTCGCGCACGGCATCGGTGATCTGTCTCCATCGGTCTGTGCTCCCCATACTCGCATTGAACATCGATCCTGTTTCCAATGCAATCTTTCGAACAAGCTGGTTGTTCGTTATGTTCGTATGCATGGAGAGATCACTGCGGGCCGGTCGGCTGGCCACCTTCGCGTACTTCACCTTGAACGGCTTCCTCATGGGGATGTGGATCGTCCACATCCCCGCCATCGAGCATCGTGCCGGGACAAGCCATGCCGTGCTCGGCTGGCTCCTGCTGCTGCTCGGCGCGGGAGCCTTCGCCGGCATGCAGATCGTCGGCCCGCTCACCGACCGCTACGGCGCCCGCACTGCGGTACCGGTCAGCGCGGCACTGTGCAGTGCCGCCGTGGTCCTGCCCGGTCTGGCCACGAGCACCTGGACGCTGGGGGCGGCGCTGCTGGTACTCGGCTTCGGCAACGGCTGCCTGGACGTCAGCATGAACGCCCACGCCGTTCAGGTGGAGCGCGGTTACGAGCGGCCCGTCATGTCCGCGTTCCACGCCACCTTCTCCGTCGGGGGTGTACTGGCCGCTCTCGTCGGCGCCCGCACGCTCAGCTGGGGGGTGAGTCCGGCGGTAACTCTCGCAGCGGTGGCGCTCTTCGGCCTCGTCGCGGCCCTGGTGGCCGCCCCCGCGCTGCTGCGGCCCGAGCCCGCCCGCACGGCAGAGGTCCCGGCCGCGGAAGCCCCCACCGCCGGGGCGAAGGCGGCCCGCAGGACACCCCGGCGCATCTGGGTACTGGCCGCTCTCGCACTCATGCTGATGCTCTGCGAAGGTGTGGCCAACGACTGGAGTGTGCTTCATCTGCGGGATGTCCTGGACGCGCCCGCCGCGACCGCCGCCCTTGCGTACGGGGCCTTCGCCACCGCCATGACCGTCGGTCGTCTGCTTGCCGACCGGGTGGCCGCGCGTTTCGGAGCGGTGGCCATCGTGAGGTACGGCGCCTCCGTCGCCGCGCTCGGCCTGACCATGGCGGCGCTGTCCCCGTGGATTCCCCTGGCGCTGATCGGCTGGACCATGTTCGGGGCCGGGCTGTCCGGCTGCATCCCGCAGCTCTTCAGTGCCGCCGGCCACGCCGACCCGGACGCCTCCGGAGTCAACGTTTCCCGTGTCGCCGGCCTCGGCTACCTCGGCATGCTCGCCGGGCCCGCCGTCATCGGACCGCTCACCCACTGGGTCCCGCTCAACCTCACGTTCTTCCTGCCCGTGGCCTTCTGCGTCATCGCCGCCTGTACGGCCGGCATCCTGCGGCCCCGGCGCGACGCTCCCGTCCCGCGTGAGGCGGAGGCCGTATGACCGGCACAAGCGGTCCCGGTCGCGGTCGAAGCGGTGTGCGTGATCGCTTCGTCCGGCTCGTCCCAGAGGGTCAGCCGCAGCAGCCCTCGCCGCGCCAGGCGTCGACTCCCTCCCTGACCGCGATGACGGCGATGACGAGAGCGGCGATCGGGTCGGCCCACGACCACCCGAGCGTGGCGTTGAGGACCAGGCCCACCAGGAGGACGACGGACAGGTAGGTGCACAGCAGGGTCTGCCTGGAATCGGCGACCGCCGAGGCCGAACCCAGCCGCCGCCCGGCCTTGCGCTGGGCGACGGAGAGGAACGGCATCACGGCCAGGGAGAGGGCCGCCAGCACGATGCCGGTAATGGAGCGGTCCGCCTCGCCGGTGCCGCTCAGAGAGCGGACGGCGTCAACGCTGACGTACGCGGCGAGCGCGAAGAACGAGAGCGCGATGATCCGCAGCGTCGTCTTCTCGCGGGCCTCGCGGACGGCGTGGTCGCGGGCGGAGAACTGCCAGGCCACCGCGGCGGCGGAGGACACCTCGATGACGGAGTCCAGGCCGAAGCCGACCAGCGCGGTGGAGGAGGCGATCGTGCCCGCGGTGATCGCGACGACGGCCTCGACGACGTTGTAGGTGATGGTCGCCGCGACCAGCAGCCGTATCCGGCGAGTCAGTACTTCACGGGCGGCGCGGGCGGACGGGTCGGTGCCCACGGGTATCCCGGCGGTCATCAGCAGCAATCCTTGTCTTCCGTGTCCGGGCAGGTACGGTCCGCCTCGACCGCCAGCACGGCGGTTCGCAGGTCGTCCAGCGCGTGCCCCAGCCGTTCGTCCGCGAGCTCGTAGCGTGTCCGGCGGCCGACGGGCACGGCCACGACCAGGCCGCAGTCCCGCAGACAGGCAAGGTGGTTCGACAGCCTTGTCCGCGAGATCTCCAGGGCGTCGGCGAGATCGGCGGGATGGGCCGGGGCCGCGCGCAGGGCGAGCAGGATCCGGCAGCGGATCGGGTCGGCGAGCGCGCGGCCGAACCGCGCAAGCACCTCGATGTCGTACGCGAGAGTCAGCACGGCCAGGACGGTACACGAGATTCTGAATTCAAGAAACTGTGAACCCTCGCCGGGTGTGGGGGAATACCGCCGGTCGCCGTCTCACGCCCGTACCCGACCACGCCTCACATTTCGTCATGCCGCGGACTGATGCCGCCTTGTCCACCAGCCGCACCCCGGCACACCTCCGGGATGATCCCGGCGCCGGCAAGCAACGCACCGCTCGTCCCCGGCCTCTTCCCGTCTGACAACCGATCACCAGGAAGGGATGCGTCTTGGGTACGAGCCGGGCGAGAAGCGCGGCAGTGGCTCTCACTGTCATAGGGGCCGTACTGGCGCCGGTGTCACCGGCGTTCGCCACCGGTCCGCCGCGGGCAGACCTCCGGGTGGACGTGAACCGGGACGGGCGGGTGGACGTCACCGGCGCGGCGGACACCGCGGGTGAGGACAGCTGGTCCGCCCGCAGAGGGGCGGTCTTCCTGCCCAACATCGACGACGACACCAGGCGTTGCGCGGTCAAGGGCCCGGACGGCCGACGGCTGCCGGACGCCAAGCTGGCCGCCTGCAACGACGCGGCCGACGCCAAGGTCAACGGCGCGGGCGACGCGGCCGACCTGGCCCGGGTGCGGTCCGTACCGATGGCGAAGCTGCCCGCCACGGCGACCGGCACGCTGAAGATCGTGGCCGGCGGCAAGAAGACGCGGGTCTTCGTCAAACGCTCCTCAGGCTGGACAGTGGTCACGGCCAGGACCCGCCTGTCCGCCGCGGAACTCCGCTCCGGCGTGGAGTTCGGCGTCGAGGGAACCGACGTGATACGCGACAGCGCCGCCTGGGACGGCCGCGCTGTGATCCGCCTGACCGTGACCTCCGGCGGGAAGAGCACCTCGGACGACGTCACATTGCGGGTCGCCCCGCTGCTCACCCACCACCACCTCCAGAACGCCCAGCAGTTGATGGTCACCAAGGTGCCGGGGAGGGACGAGTACGCGCGCCGGCAGCATGCCTTCGTCAAGGGCCTCGCGGCCGAGGTCAAGTCCGCCGGGATCGACAAGCCGCTGCTGACCTTCGACAAGTACGGGGACATCTGGGCACAGGACTTCGTCGAGCCCGGCTACGTGAGCATGGCCGGCCCCGGCGGGCGCCGGCAGGCGATGCGCGTCATGCTGCGGTCGGCGCAGGCGGACCGTGAGGCCGGCCGGGAGCTGTTCGAGAAGCTGCGCGGCAACGGCGTGGGTGTGGTGCAGGTGTCCGGGGTCCGTGACTCGGAGGAGTGGACCCTCAACTCCATGGGAAACCTGGAGACCATCCCTCCGTACACCCACGGCGGCCGGTCCTTCCCGGCCGGGCGCATCATCATGGGCGAGCGCAAGGACATCGGCTCGAAGCCCGCGAAGGCGATGCGGACGCTCCTGAAGTCCCAGGGTTTCCAGGACCCGCTGCTCCTCGACACCTCGTGGCTGCACGTGGGCCACGTGGACGAGTTCGTCCAGTTCCTCCCCGCCGGCACCCCGCGCGGCTGGAAGATCGCAATCGCCGATCCGGAGGCGGGGCTGCGCCTGCTGCGCGAGGCGCAGGAGGCCGGCCACGGCAGGACGCGGATGTTCTCGGTGCCGGACAGTCAGGACATGCCCGCCCCCAAGGAGACCATCGACCAGGCGCTCGCCTCGAAGTGGCTGGTGGCCGACAACGCCATGGCCGCGAAGCGGATCAAGGCGAACCTGGAGGTGCTCCAGCGCGCGACGGGTGCGACCGACGCCGAGGTCGTACGGGTGCCCGCGCTCTACACGCGGGGTACGGAAGAGGGTGAGCGGGGTGAGCGCATGCCGCGGCTGACGCGGATGGGCGCCGGCGAGGTACCCGACGCGGTCCGCGAGTACGGGCAGCAGAAGGAGCTCGCGCGGCACGCCGACCGTGCTGGGCAGGGCCCGGAAACCGTCATGACCAGTGCCTATGTCCCGGGGGCTGTCAACGGGATCGTACTCGGCAGGAACCGCTATCTGGCCCCGCGGCAATGGGGACCGGTCATCGGCGACAAGGACATATTCACCTCCGCTGTGAACGCCGCGTACACCGGGGCGGGCATGAAGGTGTCGTACCTCGACGACTGGTACACGTACCACCTCGGCCAGGGCGAGGTGCACTGCGGCACGAACACGCTGCGCGATGCCTCGTCCGCCTGGTGGAAGCCGTAGCGCCGCTGCGGCATCGGCCGGTATGAGCGGATTCTGGTTTGGCCTGATGGGGAGTGGGGACACCCTGGGTGGAAGGATCGTTCCCGCAAGATCGGAGGACACCATGATCGTCCTCGGAATCATTCTGCTCATCATCGGTTTCGTGGCCGACATCGCCATCCTGTGGACCATCGGAATCGTTCTGGTCGCCATCGGGGCCGTCCTCTGGATCCTGGGATCGTTGGGGCGCGCGGTGGGTGGTCGACGGCACTACTGGTGAGGGCCGGGCCCCGCACTGCCGGGGTTCGCCGTACGAAAGAAAGGCCGGTGGCGCGACCGAGGCTTCCTCGTGCCACCGGTCTGTGAGGTGCGGCGCCGTTCGGTGAAGGACCCGTAGCCGAGGCTGAACCTCGGGGCACCCGTTCGGAGGCACGTCCGAGGGGGCGCGAGCGCTTACGGGTACTCCACGGGACATGCCCCTGAATTCCGGTGCGCCGCAAGATGGTCACCCGCAGCACGGACATGCGTTCGACCGACTGCAGCGACGGCTGGGGGACTCGGTTGTCGGACTCACCTGGCAGCGCGGGCGCGAGGTGGAGCTCATGCACCGCGCCATGGGCTTCGCGGCGCTCAGTTTCCTCACGCTGGTGCCCCTCCTGATCGTCGTCGCCGCGGCCGACCTGCCGAGCGGGCAGGGCTTCGCCCGGTGGCTGGTGACAGGCCTCGGGGTGTCCGAGGTGTCGCAGGCGGAGATCCAGGAGCTGTTCGGACGGCCGGGGCAGGCACTGCAGCGGACCACGGCATTCGGTCTGGCCGCGCTGGCCGCGTTCGGCGTGACCTTCGGATCCGCCGTGCAGACCGGGTACGAACGCGTCTGGGACCTGCCGACGGCGCGATGGCACACGATGTGGCGTCACGTCGTCTGGCTGGCCATGCTGGTCGCCGCCCTACTGCTCTTTGTCAAGACTCCTGCTCCCGAGGGGTCGCCCGCCGTCGTGACCATGCTGGTCGCCGGGGGCGACGTCGTCGGCTTGTTCCTCTTCTTCTGGGCGTCGCAGCGGCTGCTGCTCTGCGGCCGGATCCGCTGGCGCGCACTGGCGCCCGGGGCTGCCCTGACGGCTGTGGGGCTGCTCGGGCTCCGGATCTTCTCGCAGTACGTCTTCTCGCCGCTGATCGCGTCGAACGCGGTGACGTTCGGCCCGTTCGGGACGGTGCTGGTCCTGCAGTCCTGGCTGGTGGGAGTGGGATTCGTGGTGTACGGAGGGGGGCTGGCCGGGCGGCTCGTCCATGAGTGGCAGGTACGGCGGAGGCTGTACCCGGGCCCGAGGCAGCCGCACTGACTTCGAGCGGCCTGACCACGAAGTGACGGGCGGTTCGTGGGTCAGCGCGTGCTGTGGCGGCGGAGGTTCTCCGTCAGCATCGCGGTGACCTCGCCGACACCGACACCGACACCGACACCGACACCGACACCGACACCGACAGCGGCACCGGCACGGGAGCTGCCGCTGCCGTCGACGGAGGGCAGGCGTCCGTCCGTGGCCTTGAGTTCGGCCATGGCCTCTTCCATCGCGCGGTGCGCTGCGAACAGGCACGGCGTGCTGTAGATCGCCACATCCACCCCGAGCGCGGCGAGCTCGGAGAGCGACAGCCGCGGGGACCTGCCCCCGGCGATCTGGTTGAACAGCAGCGGCTTGTTCCCGATGACTCCACGGATCCGGCGGATCGCCTCGACACTGCGCACCCCGTCGACCAGCACCACGTCCGCGTCGGTCGCCGCCAGGGCGCTCGCGCGGTGCAGGATCTCCTCGTCGTCGGTGGCATCGGTCCGCGCGACGACCAGCAGGTCGGTCCGGCTCGCGAGTACCTGGTTCAGCTTCGCGAGGTACATCTCCAGCGGCAGGACCTGCTTGCCTTCGGTGTGGCCGCAGCGGCGCGGGCGCTTCTGGTCCTCCAGGACCACTCCCGAGATGCCTGACCGCTCCAAACGCCGCACCACGTGGCAGGCCAGTTCCGCGTCCACGTAGCCGTCGTCGATATCCACGAGCAGGTGGTGCCGCGGGAACGCGCCCCGCAGGCGTTCGGCGAAGGCGACCATGTCGGGCCAGGCGATGAACCCGATGTCGGGAAGCCCGTAGTACGAGGCGGCGAAGCCGAATCCGGACACGAAGAGTCCGTCGTAATGCGCGGCCGCGAGGGAGGCGGAGTACATGTCGTACACGCCGATGAGAGGTGTCGTCCCCGCGGAGGCGATCTCGTCGCTCAAGGCTTTGCCGTACAGCATGGGCTGGCTCCTGACAGTTGCGGGGAGGTCCGCGGACGGGCGAATGTTGATCACGCGGGCTGATCAACGCGGGGTGTCCGCGCCGGTTGCGACAGATCACCCCAAAGGCTTCGCCGCACAGAGGGAAACGCCGCAGCCCGCAGGCCCGGCCGGCTCACTCAGGGTGGCGCAGAGTCTCGGCGGCCGTGTTGGCCACCGCTTCCGCCACGGCTGCCAGGGCGGGCGAGTCCAGCTTCCACTGCTGCCAGAACAGCGGAACGTCCACGCGCCGGCCGGGCGTGAGCAGGGTGAACACGCCTGCGCGCAACAGCGGTTCCGCCTGCGGTTCCGGTACGAGTCCCCAGCCGAGTCCGGCGGCCACCGCGTCGCAGAACCCCTCCGACGTGGGCACGTAGTGGCGCACCGGGCCCGCCCCCGTCCCGTCGTTCGTGAGGGACCGTACGAAGGCGTCCTGAAGGTCGTCGCGGCGGTCGAAGACGATCACCGGGGCGTCGCGCAGGTCGCGCTCCAGCGGCCCGGTCAGGTGGCGCGCGGCGAAGGCGCCGCCGGCCACCGGCAGATACCGGGCGAGGCCAAGGCGGCGTACCGTGCAGCCCGCGACCGGGTCGGGCGACGACGTGACCGCCGCCATCACCTGCCCCTCGCGCAACAGGGCCGTGGTGTGGGCCTCGTCCTCGCGGTGCAGCTCGAAACAGACCGGAGGATCCTGCGGCACGCGGTTGAGCGCCGGGAGGAACCACGTGGCGAGGGAGTCGGCGTTGACCGCGATGGGCAGCCGCGCCGGGCCCCGTGCGTCGGCGATGCCCAGGTCCGCCCGCGCGTCCAGCTCCAGCCGGGCCAGCTGACGCGCGAACCGCACCACGACCTGCCCGGATTCCGTCGGGCGCACCGGCTTCGTACGCATCAGCAGCACCCGGCCGGTGCGCTGCTCCAGAGCCTTGATCCGCTGGCTGACCGCCGACGGGGTCACATGCAGGGCGGCGGCGGCCGCGTCGAAGGTGCCCTCGTCCACCGCCGCGAGCAGCGTACGCACCAGGTCCAGGGGCAGCTCATCCATCACAAACGCTAAGGGTACGTTAGAACCTTTAGCTGTACTGATGACGCAATGATCCATACCGTCGTCTGCATGACCCACGGAATCATCACGGCGGCACTCGTCGGCTTCGGCACCGGACTCTCCCTCATCGTCGCCATCGGCGCACAGAACGCCTTTGTCCTGCGCCAGGGCGCCCGGCGGCACGCCGTCCTCGCGGTGGTGGCCATCTGCGCCCTGTCCGACGCGCTCCTCATCGCGCTCGGCGTCTCCGGAGTGGGAGCCGTGGTCACCGCGTGGCCCGCCGCCCTGACCGTGGTCGGCCTGGCCGGCGGCGGGTTCCTGATCTGCTACGGCGTCCTCGCCGCCCGGCGTGTGCTGTGGCCCGTCCCCGGCGCGGCCCTGACGGCGCAGGGCGCCACGGCCGGCTCCGCCCGGAAGGCCGTGCTGACCTGCCTGGCGATGACCTGGCTCAACCCGCATGTCTACCTGGACACCGTCTTGCTGATCGGCTCCGTCGCCGCCGACCACGGCACGCTGCGCTGGGCCTTCGGGCTCGGCGCCGTACTCGCCAGCCTGACCTGGTTCACGACCCTCGGCTACGGGGCCCGCCTGCTCAGCGGCCTGTTGGCGCGACCCACGTCCTGGCGGGTACTGGACGGCCTGGTCGCCGCGACCATGGTCACGATGGGAGGGCTGCTGGTGGCCGGCGCCTGAGAGGGCGGGGCGGGCGGCAGTGAGGACCTCGGGGTCGCACCTCGACCGGCACCGGTACGGCGCCTTGCGGGTGCGATCTCGGCCGTTATGGGCGTAACGTCCAGAGGTGATGTCTCTTGAGGCGTGTTGTGCGAGAAGCCGGTAGCCCATGGTTGCGCCGGAGGAGGAGACCGGAAAGCCGGAGGTACTGGACCGGCTGCTTTCCCGGGTGCTGCGCGAGTCCGACGCGTACGGCGGCGGGATCTACGTCCTGACGTCGAGCGGGCAAGTACTGTCCGCCGCGGTGCTCGCCGGAGTGCCGTCCAGCCTCGCGATGCCCTGGGCCAGGGTGGGCATCTCCGCCTCGGGGCCACTGGCGGAGGCGGTCCGGGAAGGCCGCCTGGTGTGGGTCGGTGCCGAGGGGGAGCTCGCCCGCCGCTATCCGCGGATCGGCCTCGCGCTGCCGTACTCGTTCGCCCTCGCGGCCGCGCCGGCGGTCAGTGCGCAGCGGACCTGGGGCGGGCTGGTGTTGTTGTGGCCGGGTTCCCACCCGCTGGTGATCGAGCGGGAGCGGCAGCTGGTGATCGAGAAGGCCTCCGGATATGTCGGCGCGGCTCTGCGCCGGGCGGAGGAGAGCGGCCATCCGATCCTGCCCACGCCCGAGCCGAGAATCGTCCCGGTGCCGCGGCGTCGTATGGTCACGCAGGCCGAGTCCCTGGCGGCGGTGGACTTCACCGAGCGGCTTCCGGAGGGCTGCTGTGCGCTCGACCTCGACGGCCGGATCACCTTCATCACCCCCACCGGGGCGGAGCTGGTCGGCAGCACAGTCCCCGTGCTGCTGGGAACACGGCCGTGGGAAGTCCTGCCGTGGCTCGACGACCCCGTGTTCGAAGACCGCTACCGGTCGGCCGTGATGAGCCGCCGCCCGACGTCGTTCACCGCCCGGCGCCCCGATGACCTGTGGCTGTCCTTCGAGTTCTACCCCGACGCCCGGGGGATCAGCGTGCGTATCGCCCGTTCCCGCCTGGGCGAGGCCGGGGCGGCGGGCGGAGCGGGTACGGGTGCCGAAACCGGAGCTGGAGCCGGAGCTGAAGCGGTAGCCGGCGCCGGAGCCGCGATCCGGCCACTGCCGGACTCCGCCGTCGCCCCGGCCACGGGAGCAGCGCCGACCCGGGCGGGCGTGCTCTACCAACTGGCGCATCTGGCAGCCGCGCTCACCGAAGCGCTCAGCGTGCCCGACGTGATCAAGCTGGTGGTCGACCAGATCGCGCCCAGCTTCGGCGCGCACGCGGTCGCCCTGTTCGCCGTACAGGCAGGCAAGCTGCGCCTGCGGGGCCATCACGGCTACGGGGCCCGGGAGATGGAGCGCTTCGACGGCGCACCCCTGTCGCCCGACCACCCCAGCGGCCGCGCGGTGACCACGGCCGAACCGGCCTTCTTCGCCTCCCGCCGCGAACTCCACGACGCCTTTCCCCGCGCCCTGGCCGACGACGGCAACCACGCCTGGGCGTTCCTGCCCCTCGTCGCCGCCGGCCGCCCCATCGGCTGCTGCGTACTGGCCTACGACCGGCCCCACGTATTCGGGCACGACCAACGGGCGCTTCTGACCGCGTTCGGCGGTCTTGCCGCGCAGGCGCTGGACCGCGCACATCTGTACGACACCAAGAGCGGACTCGCCCGCAGCCTGCAGGCCAGTCTGCTGCCCCAGGAACTGCCGGCGCTGACCGGCCTGCAGGCGACGGCCCGCTATCTGCCGGCCACCCGCGGCATGGACATCGGCGGCGACTTCTACGACCTGGTACGCCTCGACGACACCACGGCCGCCGCCGTCATGGGAGACGTCCAGGGGCACAGCGTCACCGCCGCCGCCCTGATGGGCCAGGTCCGTACCGCCGTCCGCGCCCACGCCATCGCCGGAGCGGCCCCCGACGATGTCCTCGCCCGCACCAACCGCCTGCTGACGGACCTGAATCCAGGACTGTTCACGAGCTGCCTGTACGTCCAGATCGACCTCGCCCGCCGCCGGGCATGCCTGGCGACCGCGGGCCACCTCCCGCCCCTCCTGCGGCACCCCGGCGGACGCGCGGAGAGTGTCGCCATGCCACCCGGCCTGCTGCTCGGCATCGACCCCTCGGCCACGTACGAGGCGATCGAGATCGACCTGCCGCCGGGCGCGGTCCTCGCGCTGTTCACCGACGGCCTGGTGGAACGGCCGGGCACCGACATCGAGGACGCGACCGCGGACCTCGCCGACGCGCTCGGCGACGGCGACCACAACCTCGACGCTCTCGCCGACGCACTCATGCGGCGCGCACTGCCGACGGCCGACCGTACGGACGACACCGCGCTGTTCCTGCTGCGCCTGGCACCGTCGTAACCCTGCTTCCAAGGACCTTCGTGGCCGCCGTCGTACCCGCCTTCCAGGCCGGTACGACGGCGGCCACGACAAGGGAATGTCAGTTGGCGTTGACCAGGTCGTGCGCGGGCACGGTCACCGTACGAGCGCCCGCCCGGCCGCCCAGGACGACCTTGCGCAGAGCGCTGTTGTTGTTCAGGTTGGTCTCCTTCAGCCGCTTCTCGGGGTTGGCCAGCACCTGGATGTAGTAGGTGCCGTTCGGCAGATTGCTGATGTCGAAGGACTGGCCGGGAAGGTCCTGGGTGTACGTGTCGCCGGAGCCGACGTCCAGCACCTCACGGACAGAGATCGAGTTCTCCTGCCCGCACGCGGTGGACAGGTCGGTGTTGCCCGGGTGCCAGTTGGCGTTCTTGACGGTGTAGTCGACGGCATCGGTGTTGGCCAGGCAGAAGGCCTCCTTGCCGCTGCGCACCGACTCCTTCTTGTCGGCCTTGAGCAGCCGGTAGCTGGCGAAGTCGGTGAAGTGCCAGTGCTCGTGACCCGGACGCGGGTCCCACTCCATGGTGCCGGTCGGCGTGTAGCCGACCTGCTTCCCGTTGGCGTCGTAGAAGTACTGGTAGGCGTCCATCAGCTCCTTGCCGGGAGTACGGAACCCGTCGACGACCAGCTGCGCGGGACCCGCGTTCCACACGTTGGCGCTGAAGGCCAGGTAGTCCTTGCGCGCCGTGTCGCCCTGTCCCTTGCTGATGGTGATGCCGTAGGCCGGCAGCGAACGGAGGTCGGGCTTCGGCACGTCGGGCACGCTCGGCGTACCGGTCGGCCGCTTCGCGGCGGGCTTCACCGCGGGAGCCTTCCGCGAGCCGTCCGTCTGCCCGGCCGCGTCGCCCACCGGCGCCGCCCTGAGCGCTGCCTTCTTGAGCGACCAGGGGAGGGCCGGCGGTGCGGGAGTGTGGGGTCCGTGGCCCACGTTGTACGACGGACCCGCCCCGCTCGTCGCGGCGGCCGGGGCGGGCGCGCGCATCGCGCCGTGACCGGAATGCCCCCCGGCCGCGTGCGAACCCTGCGACCCGTGCGACCCCTGCGCCCCGTGGCGCATGGCGGCCGCCGAGCCCGCACCCGGTCGCTCGTCGTCGTAACTGCGCTCCCGTACGGTCACCTTGATCGTACGGGGCTTGTTCTCCATGCCGAACAGGTCGCGGTAGCGCTTGGTCACCGACACCTTGGCGGTGTACTTCCCGGCGGGCAGGGCGACCGGGGCGGAGTAGTAGCCCGCGTACGTGTTGGACGCCCAGCCGTTCTCGACGCCCCACACCGAACCGAGCGTGAACGGGTTGATGGGGCAGCTCTCGGGGTACTTCGACTTGGCCGGGGCGTCGGGACGTACCCGTCCGGAGGCGTTGTTCGGGCAGAAGGCCTCCAGCTTGTCCATCACCTTCCTGCCACTGGCGTCGGTGATGGTGACCTTGGCAAAGCCCGGCAGCCCCGCGAAGTCCTTCACCAAGCCGGGGGGAAGGGTTCTGGTTAGGGTCCTCGTCCCCTCACGTATGACCTGGGTGGCCACGACCGGGTCCTTGTACGACTTGCGGGTCACCTTGAGTTCGAGAGGCCCGTTCTCGGCGGTGACGTACGTACCGAGGTCCAGGTAGACGCCGGGGTCCTCCTTCCACGAGTCGAGCGTCACCGCTGTCGAGGCGGCGATCAGGCTGAGCTTCGGCGTGGGCTGGGCCTGCGTCTCGGCGTCGGGCGCGGCGGCGACGACACCGGCGGTCACGGTGATCGCCGCAGCGGCGGCGATCACCGCACGCCATGGACGGGCTTGGTGGAATCTGGTCATCGTTCCTCGTTCTCCGAGTGCCTGCTGGGACCGTGGAGGGACAGCCGGCGCAAGGATCCGGTCGGGCCGACGAGGCGCGAAGGGCTCTGATCGCGAAACTGTCTCCGGCCTGTGAGAGTTGGTGGAGGGCAGCATGGGTTGTCTGTGCACTCGTGAGTCACGGATCGTTGTCCGAAAACCGTTCATGGACTCCGGATCAAGCCGTCGTAACGCTGTTTTCGCCGCACGGGGTCGTCCGTTGTGGTAGAGCGCGGCGAACAGGGCCGCCGCCGCGGCGGCACGCGCCTCACCACCAGCCGGCACCGGGCAAGGAAGGCGGCCGCCGGATCGCCCCATGCCCGGAAGTGAGTACGGGGTCAGGCGATGGCATGCACGCGTTGCGAGTGGAGTTCGTAACGCGCTCCGACGATGGCGAGCTTTCCCGCAGCGACCCGGTCCGCCAGGTCTCGCTCGGCTGCGAGCCGCGTGCGGATCATGCCCACGTTGCGGTTGATCGTCGAGTCGATGCGGGCGTCGCCGTGCTGGCCGTGGTCTATGGCCGGGCGTATCTGATCGGCCAAGTACTGTATGTGCGCCGGGAGTTGCTCCCCGGTCCCTTCTGCGCGGACGGCGGCGGAGACCGCGCCGCACGACTGGTGCCCGAGGACCATGATCAGGGGTATGCCCAGTTCCAGGGCGCCGTAGGCGACGCTGCCCAGTACGGCCTCATCCAGGACCGTGCCCGCCGACCGCACCGTCATGAGGTCGCCGAGCCCCTGGTCGAAGACCAGTTCCGGCGGCACGCGGGAATCGACGCATGCCAGGACGACGGCGAACGGCCTCTGGCCCGACACGAGCGACTGGCGCACGAATGGTGTCTCGTGAGGATGTCGCTGCTGGAATGTCCGCCACCTGTGGTTGCCGGCGGCCAACTCGCGCAGCGCCTCGTCGGGGCCGTGCGGTGTGCTCGTCGTCATGGCCGACGACGCGGCCGTGGCCGATGAGGGGCCGAGCGCGATTCCCGCTCCAGCAGTGGCAGTTGCCGCAACAGTGGCCCGCAGAAATGCGCGGCGCCCCGTGCTCATCGGTATGGACGATGCGATGCGATTCGATGTCACGAGGGGAACGTAGCGGTGATGTTCTGGCCTGAGATTCGTGATGGTGTGCTGTTGGCGTGCTCTTGAGCAATTCATGGCAGATGGCAGGACACGCTCTTCGGCGCGCGGGCGTCATACGTCCCCTTGGGCCTTCACCAGAACCTCACCGGCGGCCGTGCGGTAGTAGAGGACCGAACGTCCGGCACGTCGCCGCTGGACCAGGTGAGCGTCGAGCAGGACTTTCAGGTGCCGGCCCACCGACCCCAGTCCCTGACCGGTCAGGGCCACCAGTTGAGTCGTGCTCTTCGGACTGTCGAGAAGGACGAGGACGGCCGCCCGCGCCTGCCCCAGCAGGGCGCGCAGCGGCTCGGGTACCTGAGTCCGGCCCACGTCGGCCAGGGAACCCGAGCACGGGTAGACCACGGCGCAGCGGTCCGATTCCCATGAGACCCAGCTCTGGCGGGGAGTGACGGGCACGAACATCAACTGCGCCCCGGACATCTCACGCGGCGGATGATCGTGTGCGGTGATCTGCAGGCGGCTCTGCCCGAGCCAGCGCATACCCGCGCGCATGTCGTCCAGGGCGCAGGCCCAGCCGCCCCGGCTCAACCGCGCCGTACGCGCGACGACGTCCGCCTCGATGACGCGTCGGCGGCGCGGCCAGTACGGCGCCACTGTACGCGTCCACACCCACTCCAGGAGACCGGCCGCGCGCTCGGGAAGATCGGAGCGCCGCAACTGCGCGGGAAGCGGTCCGTCCAGCGACACCTCCAGGTCCGTACGTGCCGTCCCGGCCGGCGTTCGGCGTATCCGCTCCAGCTCGTCGCCGAAGGTCTGCTCGCCCGTGCCGGTCGGCGTAGGGGTGAGGAAGGTGGCGTTCCAGGAGCGCCCCAGACCGGCTCGCACGAGCAGTGCGGCCACCGGGTCGTCCGCCGTCAGCTTTCGGTACGCGGGCAGGTGGGCATCCATCCAGGCGCGCTCGCCCGGGTGCGCGACCGTACCCCGCTCCAGGTCCTTCAGGCTCGCGGTGACCTCGGCCAGGGGCGAGAGGGCGAAGCGGCTTCCCGCGAGCGTGTCCGCGCTGACGTGCCACCAGCCCATGATTTCGCCTCCCCGCGAAACATTAACGCCGTTTCCGCGGCCCCTCGGAGACTCCGGCCATGCGCACCTATCGCGACCTCTTCCGGGTCCCGGAGTTCACGCCGCTCTTCCTGACGTCCGCCGCGCAGGTGGCGGCCCAGACCGTGAGCGGGCTGGCCCTGGGCACGCTGATCCACACGGCGACCGGCTCACCGCTTCTGTCCGCCCTCGCCATGTTCGGCCCCTCCCTCGCCCAGGTGACCGGGGCCGCAACGCTGCTCGCGGCAGCCGACCGGCTGCCGCCACGTGCCGCACTGACCGGCCTGTCCCTGCTCTTCGGCCTCGGCACCGCCGCCCAGGCGACACCCGGCCTGCCCGTGCCGGCGCTCTTCGCCATCGTCCTTGGCCTGGGGGCCGTCTCCGCCCTCGGCGGCGGAGTGCGCTACGGGCTGCTCAACGAGGTCCTGGCGAAAGACGGATACCTGCTGGGCCGCTCCGCGCTCAACATGTCCACCGGCGCGACGCAGATCTGCGGGTTCGCCGTCGGCGGCGCACTCATCGCCGCGCTGTCGCTGCGCGGCACGCTGCTCACCGGCGCCGCCCTGTACCTGGCGGCCGCGGCAGTGGCCCGCTTCGGTCTGAGCCGCCGCCCTGCGCGCGGCGACGGCCGGCCGTCGATGGCCCTGACCTGGCGGAACAACGCCCTGTTGTGGTCTTCCAAGCCACGACGCCGCGTGTACCTGGCTCTCTGGGTGCCCAATGGGCTGATCGTCGGATGCGAGTCCCTGTACGTCCCGTACGCTCCCCAGCACGCCGGGCTCCTCTTCGCGTGCGGCGCACTGGGCATGCTGGCCGGCGACATCCTCGTCGGCAGATACGCTCCCCGACAGTGGCGGCAACGCCTCGGCGTCCCGCTGTGCCTCCTGCTCGCCGCCCCCTACTTGATCTTCGCCCTGCGTCCGGCACTGATTCCCGCGATGGCGGCCGTCGTGCTCGCCACCACCGGCTACGCGGCGAGCCTGTTGCTCCAGGAGCGCCTGCTGGTCCTGACTCCGGACGAACTGAGCGGGCATGCCCTCGGATTGCATTCCTCCGGCATGCTCACCATGCAGGGCGTGGGCGCCACCCTGGCCGGCGCTGTCGCCCAGTACACCTCGCCGTCGACAGGGATGGCCGTGATGGCGGCGGCTTCCCTCGCGGTCACTCTCGCTCTCGCACCGGGGCTCGCTTCACCCGGTCAGCGGCGCGAGCTCCGGTGACGGTGGTGCTCCCTGATGACCGCGACATCGACAAGTGCCAGCAACGCCAGAACGGCGAAGAGCAGCGAGATGACCCCCAGCGCCCAGGGACTGGGAGCGGAGCCCCCGTGTGACCGCCATGCCCATACGCCGAACAGCACGGCAAGGGCCAGATACAGCGGCATTTGGACCGCCGCCAGCAGGCGTCTCAGCCTCAGCGCACGGCGTCGGGCCTGCGGCGGAGGAGGGCCGGCCACGGGGCGCCGCCGCTTGTCCCGGTCGGGACTGTGGTCGCGCATCGACTGCTCCAACGGCGAAGGGTCCCTGTACCCAGGATAGCCCTGTCCACTGTCCGACGCCCCGGCCCGCGACCGCCGGACCCCAGTGAAATCAAGGGGGACGACACCCGGCCGAACGGCCCGGCGTGACGTTGACCCACACCCTCATCCCTCAGTCCTTGCCGAGGATCGCCTCGACGCGCCGGAGCTCGGCGTCGCTGAACTCCAGCCGGGCAATGGCCTCGACGCTGCCGCGGAGCTGGCGGACGCTGCTCGCTCCGACGACCGCCGACGCCACCGTGTCGTCGCGCAGCACCCAGGCCAGCGCGAGCTGAGCCAGTGACTGGCCTCGTTCGACCGCCAGTTCGTTCAACGACCGCAGGCGCGACACCAGCGCGTCCGTCACCGCGTCCGCGGTCAGGAACGGGCTCGTACCGGCGGCGCGGGAGCCTTCGGGAACACCGTCCAGGTAGCGGTCCGTGAGCAGCCCCTGCGCGAGCGGCGAGTAGGCGACGGCGCCGCTTCCCACCTCCCGCAGGGTGTCCAGCAGCCCGTCCTCCGCAGCGCGGTCCAGCATCGAGTACCGGGGCTGGTGGATCAGCAAGGGTGTGCCGAGTTCGCGCAGGATCGTCGCGGCCCTGCGCGTCTCCTCGGCGGGGTAGTTGGAGATGCCCGCGTACAGCGCCTTGCCCTGCTGGACGGCGGTGTGCAGCGCTCCCATGGTCTCTTCGAGCGGGGTGCCGGGGTCGTAGCGGTGCGAGTAGAAGATGTCGACATGGCCCAGCCTCATCCGGCGCAGGCTCTGGTCGAGGGACGCGAGCAGGTACTTCCGCGAACCCCACTCCCCGTACGGGCCCGGCCACATCAGGTACCCGGCCTTCGTGGAGACGACGATCTCGTCCCGGTACGGCGCGAAGTCCTCCGCGAAGACGCGCCCGAAGACCGTCTCGGCCTCCCCCGGGGGCGGGCCGTAGTTGTTGGCGAGGTCGAAGTGGGTGACCCCCAGGTCGAAGGCGCACCTCAGGATTTCGCGCTGGGTGTCGAGACCGCGGTCGCTGCCGAAGTTGTGCCACAGGCCGAGCGACAGCGCGGGCAGCTTCAGACCGCTGCGGCCGACACGGCGGTACGGCATGGTGTCGTACCGGCCGGGGTGGGCGGAGTACACGTGGCTCTCCTCTGGGGAAGTGCGGTCGGCGGGAAGCGGGGCGCTGCGCGGAGCAGCCGCCGCGTACCCAGACTGCCGGGCCGCCGTCATCCCGTCCAACAGAAGAATCCGAATGATTTGAGAAGCTATGCTTCTGAATCATGGAGCTGAGACACCTTGAGTACTTCGTCGCCGTGGCTGAGGAGTGCCACTTCACCCGGGCCGCGCAGCGACTGATGGTGTCGCAGTCCGGGCTGTCGGCCTCCGTGCGCGAGCTGGAGCGGGAGCTGGGCACGGCGCTGTTCGCCCGTACCACCCGCTCGGTCGGACTGACCGAGGCGGGGCGCGCGCTGCTGGGCGAGGCGCGGCGTACGCTCGCGGCCGCCCGCGCCGCCAAGGACGCCGTTGCCGCGGTCCAGGGGCTGCTGCGCGGCACGCTCACCGTGGGCACCGAGCAGTGCATCGCGGGCGTGCACGTTCCGGGACTGCTCGCGCGCTTCCATCAGCGGCACCCGCGGGTGGAGATCCGGCTGCGTCAGGCAGCTTCCGCGCAGCTCATCGAGGAGGTCGGCAGCGGCCGGCTCGACCTGGCGTTCGCCATCGACTGCGGGGACACGCCACGGACCGTACGGATGCTGCCGCTCACGGACGAGCCGATGCTGCTGCTGTGCCACCCGGAACACGCGCTGGGCGGGGCGGACGAGGTCTCCCTGCGCGACCTGCGCGACGAGCCGTTCATCGACTTCCACTCCGACTGGGGGCCGCGCAGGGTCGGCGACGCGGCGTTCGCCGCCGCCGGGATCGGCCGGCAGGTCGCACTGGAGGTCAGTGACGTCCACAGCCTGCTGGAGCTGGTCCGTGAGTCGCTGGGCGTCGCGCTCGTTCCCCAGCATTTCGCGCGCAAACCGGAGGCGGAAGGCCTGCGCGCGGTCCCGCTGGCCGGCGCCGGGCGCCTGACGTACAACAGTGTGACCGCGCTGCCCCTGGAGGAGTCCACGAGCCCGTCGGCCCGCGGCCTCCTCGGCCTGCTGGAAACAGCTACGTGCTGACGGACCGGCTCCATTCCTCGGCCGGCACCGGCACGAGAGGCGTCAGCCGCAGCCGGCAGCGCCGCCCGCTGCGGCTGAACGGCCGTAACCGCCCACTGGCATCACGCGATCCCGCGCGATCGTGGAAGCCGCCGAGTCCCTCGACGCCACCGTGCGCCGGCGCGACGAGGTGTACACCCTCCGCTACATCCTCACCCACATGATCGAGGAGTACGCCCGGCACAACGGCCACGCCGACCTGCTCCGCGAGCGGATCGACGGGGCCACCGGAGAATAGCGCCGGCCGGCGTTCACAGTCGCCGCAGCAACCTCCGCAGGCGCCTCAGGGGGCGTGCCCGCCCGGCGCGCGGCGGCGGCTCCTGCGCCGGATGCCACAAGGGCACCTGCGGCATGAGGAAGCGGGAACCGGAAGCCTCCATCGCGCAGAAAAGCTCGCCACCCATGTCTTCGACGACGATGCGGAACGGCCGGGGCGGCTCCTCGGGCAGCTCAGCGGTCAGGACCGTCACGCCTTTGGGACGGCCCCGCCGGTAGGCGACGACCTTGCCGTCCACCAGGACCTCGATGCCGTCGGAAGGCCGCCCGACCTGGACGCTGATCGAGTGCCCGTCCTGATCGAGGTGAAAGCGGTGACCGCGGGCCATGACGAACCTCCCCGGGCGGTGCAGGACGTCCTGCTCCAAGGGTACGCAGCCTCTCCCGAACCTGCCGCCACCCGCGCTCACCCACGGTCACTGACCGCGGTCTTCGCTGAACGCCCGGTTACTTCTTGAAACCGTAGTCCATCAGTTTCTTCGCGTCCGTCGCGCGCTGGGCCTGCGAGGAGGAGGCGAGGACCGTACCGATGACTGTCCTGCCGCCCCGGGTCGCGGCATAGACCAAGCAGTACTTGGCTTCCGGGCCCGAGCCGGTCTTCACTCCGATGGCACCGGAGTAACTGCCGAGCAGGGTGTTGGTGTTGGTCCAGGACATGTAGCGGTAGCCGTTGTTCCTCGTCGTGACCTTCTGCTTGGTCGACTTCGTCTTCACGACCGTACGGAAGGTGGGGTACTTCATCGCGTTACTGGCGAGCTTCGTCAGGTCGCGCGGTGTCGAATAGTTCGAGGTGATTCCGATGCCGTCGAACGAATCGAAGTGTGTGTTCGTCAAACCGAGGCTCCTGGCGGTCGCGTTCATCTTCCCGATGAACGACTTCACGCGCTTGGCTCGCGTGGAACCGCTGCCGAACTTGTCGGCCAGTGCGTACGCCGCGTCGCAGCCGGAGGGGAGCATGAGCCCGTACAGCAGCTGGCGGACGGTGACCTTGTCGCCGACGATCAGACGGGCCGACGACGCGGTCTTCGAGACGATGTAGTCGCTGTACGCCTTCTGAATCGTGACCTTGGCATCCAGGTTGAGGTTCTTCTCCGTCAGCACCACCCGCGCCGTCATGATCTTGGTGGTGGAGCCCGTGGGAAGACGCCTGTCCGCGGCCTTGGCGAAGAGGGTCTTCCCCGTGCCGTTGTTCATCATGAAGCCGCCCTTGGCGACGATCGTGGGCGCCTTGAGCGTGTCGGCCTGCGCCGGGGCGGAGAGCGGCCCGGCCGTCAGGACGGCTCCTGCGGTGACGGCGACTCCGGTCACACGCAGGACGGCCTCGATGTCAGTTTTCAATTCGGGTACTCCAAACGCCCCTTGGGGCGGCCAAGTGAGAATGCCGGTCGCTCGTACAACGCCCGGAACCGGGCAATGGATGTGTCCCGCACGCCGGCAGCCGCCCCCGGGGGCACACTTACCCGGGTGTCGCGAGGCTCCCGGTCGGCAGCGCCAACGGACCGGCCCCCGCCACGTAGGCGCGGAAACCTGTCCGGCGGCCCAGATCGGGAAGCGGGTGCATGCGCCACTGGCGGGCGTACGCAGGGGGGCGACCCCCGTACGAGACCAGGACCGCGACGGGCCGGTGGCGCGCCGTGGCGGCGAGGGCCTGTGGCGTGATGCTTCCGTCGTGGCCGCTGGGCTGGCGGGAGGCGCAACCGGTCCGGAACGCGACCCGGACCGCCTCGTCACCGCTGATCACACACGGCGGACGTACGCCCAGGGCCCGCAGTTCGGCGGCGATCCGGGTGAGGTCCGCGGTGTCACGCCGCACCCGGTTCGCCACCCCGTCGACCAGGACGTACTGGATCGCCAGGTGGACCACAACGGCCACGGCGACGAGCCCCGTCGTGGTACGCCGCCACCGCGCCCGGGGCGCGCACGCCCGTACCAGGCACTGCGCCACGGGCAGGGCCAGCAGGGCGTACGCCGGCAGCAGGAAACGCGGCGCCGCGTACCCGACGGTGAACAGATACGGCGCCGCCAGCGCCACCCCCACCACCGTGGCCGGCACGATCGGCGCGCGGTACCGGGCCCGGACGGCGGCCCGCACGCCGCCCGCCACCAGCAGCGGCAGCGCGAAGAACCAGAGAGCGGACGCCGGGTACCGCCAGGGCACGTCGCAGGGCCGGCACAGCGCACGGCCGCCCAGGGCCCGCACGTGGTCGTCGACGGCGAAGTACCAGCCCAAGTGGCCCTGGATCTCGCTGGCCCGCCGAAGCCGGGCGGCGAGACCGCCGTAGTGGAGGTACGCCTCCACCACCCACTCGGCGCAGCCGAGGGCAACGCCCGCGGCCGTCACGACGACCAGCAGGCCCCTGCGACGCGTACGCGGGACAAACAGGGCCGCCGCGATGAGCGGCAGGGCCAGCCACACCGCGTCGGACGGACGCATCAGCGCGGCGAACGCCACCCCGGCGCCCATGCCGATCAGCGCCCGGTGGTCGCCGGGGTCCCGGGCGGCCCGCAGAAAGCACCCCACCGCGGCGAGGGCGCCGTACGCGACCCAGAGGTTGGGCATCGCCTGCGAGGCGTAGAACATCGTGACCCACAGGCTCGCGAACAGGGCCCCGGCGACCGCGAGCACGGGAGCGGGCAGCAGCCGGCGCCACACCCACAGCGCGAGGAACAGGCCACAGCCGGCCAGCACAGCCATGTACACGCGCAGCGCCGGAACCGAGGTGGTCAGCGACGTGATTGGAGCGACGAGGTACGTGATGCCCCGCGCCCGGGGTGCGCTGAAGAAGGCCGCCGGCGCCTGCGGGCTCACCTGACTGACGTACACGGTCTCGTCCCAGCCGAGTCCGAGACCGGGCGCGACCACGGCGAGGTGGGCGAGTGCGAACGCGGTGGCTACTGCCGCCAGGAGGGGCAGCGGACGCGCGGCCGCCGCGGCAGGGGAGCGGCGCTCGCGCGCCTCGCGCGGCACACGGTCCGGCATGCCGGCGACGAAGCGGGTTTCCTGCATGCCGGCCTGCCCTGCCTCGCTCGGGGATACAGCTGGGGATGACGGCTCCCCCGCCTGCCTGTCCCCTCCACGCTGGAGGCGGTCGCGGCGGCCCACCACGCGGGCGGAGGCACTCAGCGGAACGGTTCTCCCGAAGGAGTGAGGCGGCGTATCCGCGCGGTGTATCCGGGCTCCCGTGGTTAGCATCCGACAAAAGGGGCAAGCCCACCGATGGCACGGAGGCCGTCATGCACCAGTCACCCGCTTCGCGCCTGTCGGCGAACCGTTCACGACTCGGCCACAAGGTGCGATACGCGCTGCGGCATCCGGGGCGCGTACTGCCCTACCTGCGCCGGGCGGGGCGGGACAGCTGGCTGCGCCTGCGGCACCGCGGGAACCATGTCGCGTACTACCGGGCGGTGATGGCGTCCGACACGGCGCGGAGCCCGGAAGCGGCGGTCGGCGGCGGACCCTCGCGCGACCGCTGGCTGGCCATCGGGCAGATGCAGTACGACTATCTGGTGGGGCACGGGCTGACGCCGCAGGACCGGATGCTGGAGATCGGCTGCGGCAATCTGCGCGCCGGATGGCGGTTCATCCAGCACCTGGAGCCCGGCCACTACTACGGGATCGACATCTCGCCCGACATCCTCATCGAGGCCAAGAAGACCCTGGTCGGGTACGGACTGCAGGACAGACTCCCGTACCTCACCCCCGTCGAGGACCTGAAGCTGGACTTCCTGCCCGACGCCTGGTTCACGGTGGTGCACGCCCACAGCGTCTTCTCGCACTCCCCGGTGGAGGTCATCGACGAATGTCTCGCGCACGTCGGACGGGTGCTGGCGCCCGGCGGGTTCTTCGACTTCACCTTCGACCGTACGGAGGGAGCCGAACACCAGGTGCTCGGCGAAGACTTCTACTACCGCACGGAGACCCTGATCCGGCTGGCCGCGAAGCACGGCCTCGTCGCCCGCTTCATGGACGACTGGGAGCGACTGCCGCACGGCCAGTCCAAGCTCCGGGTCACCCACCCCGTGCCCGACCGGTCGCCCGGCCCGGCCGTGGAGGCCGAAATGCCCACGGTCGAGCAGTGATCAAGCCTCCGACCGCACCCGCTGACCACGGGCCGGCTGGTTGGCGATCAGCAGGGTGGTGCCGGCCGGACGGAAGCCCAGGCGGGCGTAGATACGGGCGACGGCCTCCTCCGCGTAGGCGAGGAAGACCGTGTGCACCCCGTTCTCGCGGGCGTGGGCGGCCAACGCCACCATGACGGCAGCGCCGAGGCCCTGGCGACGGGCGGTGGGAAGGGTGCCGATGCCGCCTATCTCAGTGGTGCCGTTCGCCGGGTGGTAGTGGCCCGAGGCGAGCGGAGTGCCGTCTTGGGCGAAGGCAGCGACGAGCGTCTTGTGTCCGGCGAACAGGGAGGAGCGGGTCGTCGCCACCGTGCCGTCCGCACCGAGCTTCTCGGCCACCGCCGCCAGCTCCGTGCCGCCCGCCGTGCCCACTGCCGCGCCCTCTGCGGCGAAGGTCAGGTGAGGGATGGCGAGTACGGCGGGCAGGGCGGGGTCGTCGGCGTCCATGGCCCGCAGCGTGACGCCCTCGGGCAGGGACGGCCGGGGCAACGGACGGTGGGCGTCAAGGGCCATGAGTGGGCGTTCCGCCACCGGGAGGCCGGCTGCCTCGATACGGGCGCGCAGCGACGGTGTCACCTCGGCGAGCCACTCGAAGGCCTGCGGCACGCCGAGCTCGCGCTGCCGGGCGCGAACCCTGGCGATGTCGGCGGCGGTGACGGTCACGGGGCCTGCCGAGGCGGGGCGGGCATGGTAGGGACCGCCGTAGTACGGGGTGCCCGCCTCCTTTCGTACGAACAGGCGCATGGAGCCGAACTCCTCCGCGTCCGCGAACACCAGCGGCACGGCGGCGTAGTACTGCTCGATGCGGTCACGCAGGGATGGCTCACTCATGCGGCACATCCCATCACGGGGCGCGCCGGCATGGCGGAGCGGGAGACGCCCGAGCTGCCGGTACGGCTGCGAGCGACCTCGCCGACGCGGCTGAAGCAGCCGCTGGCCGAATCCGGAGGATTCCAGCCCGGCTTGGGGTACTCGTAACGAAGGTTGACAGATCCATCCCGCAGGTCGCCGCGAGGTGTGGGTCAGGAAGTACCCGTGGGCGACGCCGTACACGTCCAGGCTGAGGAGTCCGCATGACCACCTACGTCATCTCCATTCCGGGCACGTTCCTGCGCGAAGTGCCCGAGACCGCACGAGCCGCTGTGGTGAAGCATCTGCGCCCGGCCGACCCGCAGCACACACAACTGGGCCAGTCCGAAGACCTGGACATTCTCACCGTCAATGACAACGGCACGTTCAGCATCCGCCTGGAGGTGGACGCTGACGACAGTCACAGCGCGGAGCTGCACGCGAAGCAGGCGGCCGCCACGGCCCTGCGGGAGGCGGGCCTCACCGAGGACGAGGCACCGCTGGGCCCGACAGCGGTCACCGGCATCGACACGTAGCTTTGCGCCGACTCGAATGGACGAGCCGCGCCCCCGGGCCTGAGGCGTCACTCGTTCGAGCGCAACGGCTGCGCTCCTGCCCGCGCCTCGGCGTTGCCATCTCTCTCATTGGCGTTGCTCTCTGGTGGCGGACGGCTTCGCCGTGTAGCGTCGCGGGTAGATGTCGTGGTTCGCAGTCCCTGCCCGCGCTATGGCGTGGGCGCTTTGCTGTGCAGTGCCAAAGGACCAGGGCGATCACCTCCGGGTCCGCGCGGTGCGGATCCGATATCGACTGAAAGGCACCAGCATGGCCAGCGGAACCGTCAAGTGGTTCAACTCCGAAAAGGGCTTCGGCTTCATCTCCCAGGACGGCGGCGGCCCGGACGTCTTCGCGCACTACTCCAACATCAACTCCTCCGGCTTCCGTGAGCTCCAGGAAGGCCAGACCGTCACCTTCGACGTCACGCAGGGCCAGAAGGGCCCGCAGGCGGAGAACATCACGGTCGCCTGATTTGACGCCGGGCACGCCAGGCCCCCCGGAGCACACGCGCTGCGGGGGGCTTCGTACATTCTGACTACTCGAACCGCGCAGTGTCGCCTGCCCCCCGGCGCACGACCTCGGCTTCGCCGCTGGAGAAGTCGATGACTGTGGTCGGCTCGGTGCCGCAGTCACCCGAGTCGACCACGGCGTCGACCGCGTGGTCGAGCCGTTCCTTGATTTCCCAGCCCTGCGTCAGCGGCTCGTCCTCGTCGGGCAGGAGAAGAGTGCTGGAGAGCAGCGGCTCACCGAGGTCGGCGAGCAAGGCCTGAGCGACGACGTGATCGGGAATCCGTACTCCGACGGTCTTCTTCTTCGGGTGGAGCAACTGGCGGGGCACCTCCTTCGTCGCGGGGAGGATGAAGGTGTAGCTGCCGGGCGTCGCTGCCTTGATCGCGCGGAACACGTCATTGTCGACGTGCACGAACTGACCCAGCTGTGCGAAGTCCTGGCACACGAGGGTGAAGTGGTGGCGATCGTCGAGGTTCCGGATCGAACGGATGCGGCTGAGGCCGTCACGATTGCCGAGCTGGCATCCCAGTGCGTAACAGGAGTCCGTCGGGTACGCAACGAGTGCGCCGGAGCGGATGCTGTCAGCCACATTGCTGATGGTGCGCCGCTGAGGATTCTCGGGGTGCACGTCGAAATACTTCGCCATCCGCCGAGCCTACGCGATCAGGACACCGGCGCCGATGTGATCAGGACGGCCCGCCGAGCCTGGATGGTCGTCAGCCTCTGGCTGCCATGGTCTTCTTCGCCAGCTCGTAAGCCGGGAGCATCTGCTCGTGCTCCTGCGTATCCATCCCGCCCAGGTGCAGCACCACCGCGCCGCGCGAGGTGTTTACGGCGAGTGCCCGCTCCTTCTTCGGCCCGTCCAGGAGCTCGCTGGTGATGGTGTACGTGACCTCTGTGGCGGGGAGTTCACCGGCCTTGGTTTCGCGGTAGCGGACCGTCCCCGCCTTCTTCTCGTCCGCCATGAAACCTTCGAGCACCTCGCGCGGCGTGCCCGTGTCCTCGCCGGTCCAGACACGCAGGTAGCCGATGTTCCCGGCGGGCTTGGCGTCGATTTCGCAGACGAGCTCGACGGTGCCCTGCTTGGCGAGCGAGCCGAACACGGGGTCGTCGCCGACGGTCACCTTCTCCGCTGTCCAGTCGGCCGCGGTGCTGAACGAGACGGGCAGGGCGCACGGCGTACCGGCGCCGCCGACGGTCGCACCCTTGGCGGCGGTCTTGACCTTCGCCCGGGCTTGCGCGCTCTCGTTCGGACCCTTGGCCGGCTTGTCCCGTACGCCCGTTCCGCCGTCCGGGGCCGACGAGCAGCCGGCCAGCATCAGTACCGCCAGTACCGCCAGTGCCGCCGCCGGAACGATACCCCGTCCCAAGTCCTGCGCCATGAAGTCCCCACCCCTGAGTGTGATCGATCGCCGCAGCGTGCACGCAGCCACCGATGCCGAGTCCTGTCCCCTGCACTGGCAGTTGTACCTGCTCAGGGAATGCCCCGACGCCCCGGCCCACCGAAAGGCCGATGACGACACATTCTGGCTCCGGAATGCGCGAACCCAGGCTCGTCAGAACTGACGAAGTGTTACTGGGCGATGTGCAGCCGGGCCTCGGACGCGCCGCGCGCCGAGGCCACGGCGGCGGCCTCGGCGTCCATTTTCCTGCGCACCGCGGAGGGCAGTGGTGCGAAGGGCGTGACCGTCACGTCGAGCTTGCGACCGGCGGCCTTGGCGCGCCAGGTACCGGCGATCTCCGAGCCGGCCAGCAGCGCGCCCGGACCGCCGATCGCGCGCCAGATCTCCTTCTCTCTGCTCCTGTCCGGCACGACCAGTCCCCGGTCGCGTGCCTGCAGGAACGGATCGCCCGGCGGAAGCAGCCGCACGAGTCCCTGGCTCTTCGCCGACAGCAGTGCGTCCAGATCGGAGGCGGGCAGCCAGGCCTTCTTGCCTTCCAGCCGCACCTCGGCCAGGTCGTCCGGCCACACACTCTTGACCACGGTCGGCTTGGTGCCGAGGTACTTCGCCACCTCGACGGGCGTAGCAGGGCCGAGGAAGCGCAGATAGGCGCGGACCAGCTCGGTGGTCCCGGACGCCGCGACCGGCACGGGAAACCTCTCGCGCAGCGGAGCCAGGACGGTCTTGCCCCCTTCCGAACGGATGCCGATTCCCCCGAAGATCCCGGCCTGCTGGAAGAGCAGCCCGGAGATGTGCTGCGCATCGCACGGCACACACCAGTACGTCAGCGACTCCGGTACGGACGCACTGACCGCGGTACTGACCTCACCCTTGGCCATCGGCGCGGTCACCACCTCCCGGAACGCTTCGGCGGTCACCCGAAAGGCCTCGACACCGAGTCGCGCTCCCTCCTTGATCACCGCGGTGCTGATCCGCGCCGTCGCGTCGGCGTCGTCCACCGGCCAGAGTGCGGCGGCGAGCGCCGGCAGGTCCGCACGCCGGTGAAGGTGCGGTGCGCCGCGGAACGACCAGACGAGTTCAAGGGCGTCAGGGGACGCGCCCCGCGCGGCCAGCGCCTGCCGGGCCGATCCGGTCGGAGTGTCCTGCACCCCCATGACGAGTACGCCGGGTGCGGGGGAGGAGCGGTCGAACCCGTGGGCCGCCACCCGGTAGGCCAGTACCTGTTCCCGGCTTACTTCGTTCCGGTGTGTGCTACTCACCACCGCACCTCCGCCCGCACCCTCCGCCCGCGCCGTCCGCACAGGAACTCACGTCAACGCGGGGCCGTTGTCGCGGTCGTGGACGAGGAGCCCTTGGGCATAGGTCGCGGCGACGGAGCGTTCGTCGCCAAGAATCATCAGGGCGAAGAGCCGTTCCGTGAAGTCCTTGGCGACCTCTGTGCGGCGGGCGAGGGTTTCAGTGGCAGTGAAGTCCAGGACGGTGAAGTCGGCTTCTTTGCCGGGCCGGAAGTTGCCGATGACGTCGTCGAGGTCGAGTGCCTGAGCGCCGCCGAGTGTGGCCAGGTAGAAGCCGCGCCGTGCCAGCGGCCGATCAGCTCACGGGTCTGCTGCTCGGCTTCGGCGACGCTGCGGTCGCGAAGGTAGGGCGGTGCGTACGGCTCCCGGTCCATCAGCACCTTGCCGCACAGCATGCGCAGCCCTCGTTGCCTGGACTGCTCGAAGAACGCGTCCACCGAGGCGGGATGGATGGTGGGGGAACACGGTCGCCGTCGTAGTGCCGGCGGCCAGCAGCCGGTCGAGGAAGAATCCCGCCAGCGCCCGGGCGTGCGCCGCCCGGTCGAACTTCGCCTCCGCCGGGAAGACGTACGTCTCCAGCCACTCCAGCAGCTGCTTGCCGTAGGACGCGATCACATCGACCTGCGCCGCGTGGATGTTCGGGCAGGTCGCCGGCCGGGCCGGCGTAGGTGACCTTGCCGTCCTCGCCGATGGCGAGCGCTCCGTCCTCGAACAGTTCCCATGCCGTGGGGTCGGGCGGATCACCCGGGTCTTTGAAGAAATGCAGCACGTGGCCGAACACCACCCTCGGACGTGCCCGATGCCGCCCGGCATCACGGGGCGGCGTATGAACCGCCCCGCCGCCGGCATGAGCCGCAGGCGCGGAGGAAATAGCCATGACCGGAACTGCGGCCGCGCCCATACCGACGAGCACACTTCGACGACCGGGCCCAGAGGGGTGTGTCGCATTCTCATCGCTCACAGTCGAAGCTTCCTCGGATACGACGCTCCACCGTCGCAGGACTCCCACCCACCGGCGGTGTCTCACCCGGATGCGCCGTCCCAGGGCACGGTCACGCTCGCACTGTACGACTGGATTAAAGATGTTGGGCGGTGATCACCGAGCCGGGATAATCCGAGTGTTCCAGACACGGGGGAGGGTGCATGGCGGTGTTCGGGTGTGCGGGGTGCGGTGCTGTGCTGACTGGTCCGGTGTCGCAAGTAGCGCTTCCCGTCCATGCCCATCAAAAGTGGGGAAACGGGGTACTGCTCCCCGTGCTTATGGAACCGGGGACGTACGCCGTCGACCCGGAGCCTTCCGGGCCGCCATGGCGGCTGTGGAGCGAGGTCGGAGTGGACGAGGCGGAAGCCCGCGGCGTGTTCGCGCCGGTCTACGCCCTGTCCTTCGGGCGGCGAGCGATCGTCGTTGCGCCGGGCGAGATCCGCGGCACCGTCCTGATCCCGGAGCGATGTGGTGGCTACTGCTGTGGGCTGGACGGCAGCGACGGCCCGAACTTGGCATGCGAGCAATGCGGGCGGGCGCTGGCGACCCGCATCGACGACTGCTCCCTCTGGCAAGCGGTGTGGCTCGACCCGCACGCCGTGCGCCGCCTCCCCGCCGTCGGCCCCGCTCCCGAGACGGTCTCCTGGAAGGCGCTGGCGCGGGAGCTGCAGGGCACGCCGCCGGTCGAGGAGTCCGAGTACTGGAGCGCGCGGTGTGCGGCGGCGGCCGGGGCGGCGCTGGCCCACCTGCTGGCGGCCTCGGCGGGCACGCCCGTGGCCGTCCCCGACGGCCTCGTCGCAGACACGTTCGGCCGCGCGCTCGACGCGCTGCTCCCGTCCGGGCCGCTGCCGAAGACGGTGGCCTTGGCCGGACCGGTCCTGGCTGACCTCGACCCCGCCCCCGACATCAGCCTGGTTCCGCAGCATCCGCAGACAGGGAAGGCATGGCAGCCGTCCGGCACCGGCATGACCGTGCCGTTGGCCGCCGACATGTGGATGTATCTGGCCGGCTACCACGAACGGTTGCCGGTCCCCGTGACGGGCGGACTGCCCGACGGTGTCCTCCGTGACAATCCGCTGCCGCTGCATCCACGAGGGCCGTTCCGGCCCGACTGGAGAGTTTTCCTCCACACGCTGGCACGGCTGCCCGCCGTTCGACAGCCGTGGCTGCGCAGGATCTACGACGACGTGAAGGACCATCCGTATGCTCCCCCGTTCTAGAACCGTTCCTGGCGGCAACGGTGACCGTGCTGCGGAAGGCCTCGGCCGCTGGGTGGATTGTGTGTCGTCCGCCGGTGTATCAGCGGGGGCGCCGGGCAGTTGACCGTGCATGCGAGCTCTAGTCATCAACTGCACCCTCAAGCCCTCTCCGCAGCCGTCGAACACCGAGGCGCTGGCCGAGGTGGTCACCGCGGAACTGGTGTCCCGGGGGGTGAGCGTGGAGTCGGTGCGGGCCGTGGACCTCAATCTGCTGCCTGGTGTGAAGTCGGACATGGGCACTGGTGACGACTGGCCACAGGTACATGCGCAGCTGTTGAACTCCGAGATCCTCATCATCGCCTCCCCGACCTGGCTCGGCCGGCCCTCGTCGGTCGCGCAGCGGGTGCTGGAGCGAATGGACGCCATGCTCTCGGAGACGGACGACCAGGACCGGCCGGTGGCGTACAACCGGGTCGCCGGCGTCGTGGTGACCGGAAACGAGGACGGCGCCCACCACGTCATCAGTGAAATCGGCGGAGCGCTCGGTGACATCGGCTACACGATCCCGGGCCAGGCCTGGACGTACTGGCACCTGGGCCCAGGTGCCGGCCCGGACTACCTCGACGATGAGCGCGGCCACGACTGGGCCCACAAGACCGGCCGTGCCATGGCCGCCAACCTGCACACCACCGCCGAAGCCCTCGCTGCTCACCCCTTGCAGGCACCGCCGGCCTGAAGGCGACGGGCGGCCGGTGTGCGGGCCGCAGCCGCGGGCAGGCGACCAGTGACGACGAGAAAGCCTCGCCTGCCTGTAGAGGTCGCCCGACTTGAGAGGAGAGATGTCATGCCAGCAGGTTCCAGCCCCAAGCGGGAGCGTCAGTACGAGCACATCAAGGAAGGCGCTCAGAAGCGCGGCACCTCGGAAGGCCGCGCGAAGGAGATCGCCTCGCGCACGGTCAACAAGGAACGGGCACGGTCCGGGGAGGCGAAGACGTCCAGCAAGCCCAGCACTCAGGACATGAAGTCCGCGCCGCAGCGCGGCGGCGAGCGCTCCCACAGCGGGGCCCAAGGGCCGACGAGGGACCAGCTGTACGAGGAAGCGAAGAAGCGGAACATCGAGGGCCGCTCCTCGATGAACAAACAGGAGCTGCGCAAAGCCCTGGGCCGCTGCACCGGCCATTCCAAGAGCGGCAACGGGGGCGGTGTACCAGGGGCCGGTACGGAGCGGCGCAGCCGCTGGGGCCCCTGGTGCCGCCACGGGCGGGTGGCCGGGATCCCACACCTGGTCGGCGCCGAGCCCGCGCCGATCGGTATAGCGCCGTAGGGGCAGCATCTGGTGGACCGGCGTCACGTCGGCTGGTCCCTGATCATTCCCGCGTACCTTTTGGTCTAAATTGCCGGTTTCGTGCCGTGCTGTCGCCTGGGGCAGCGCCAGAAGCGGGGCCCGCGACGGAAATTCGAATGACTACTGGTGGACATGGTGGGTACTCAAAAGATTTTTCCCGCCGCGAATACTGGTGGCCGGACGGGGCAAGTGCCCAGATGTGAACGGCGACCAAGAGCTTGGCAACGAGAATCCGCAGGCTGAACAGCCTGTCGGTGACCAGACCGCGGAGGACGTGGCGGACGCCGTGTCCGCCACCGTCACTTCATTGCGCCGCCAGGCGGCCAGGGTGCATGCGGGCCTGCCCCCCGTTGAGGAAGACCCGGCCACGCCTCCCGCAGTGCCCTGACGGCCTGCGGGGGGCCGGTCGCGCTCATCGGGTGGCTTCGGAAGGAGGGCAGGTGAGGTCGGTGGCGGGGAGGATTCCGTCGCGCAGGTAGGTGTTGACGGCCCGGTCGGCGCAGGGCACGGGCCGGAGGCCGTCGTTGCCCCGCCCGTACACGCCGTGCGAGCGGATGTCCGCCGTCACCAGGCGTGAGGCGGTGAGGCGGGCGTGCAGGGCGAGGGCTCCGTCGTAGGGGACGTTGTTGTCACGGCGGGCCTGCAGCATCAGGACGGGTACGTCGTTGCTGATGGCGGTGCCCGGCTCGCGGGGCCGGCTGTTCCAGAAGGCGCACGGGGCGATCATGCCGTTGACGTAGGGGCCGAAGACGGGCTGGGTGGGACGGCTGAGCCGGCTGTTGTTCCAGTACGTTTCCGGGTTCTTCGGCCAGCCGCCTGCGGGCCGGCCGCCGTCACCGCACATGAAGATCGCGCCGCCCACCATGCTGTCCGCCAGGTCGGGCGAGGCCAGTAGCTGAAGCATGGAGGCGAGTTCGGGGCCGGGCTCGCCCGGCTTGTCGGCAGCGGCGTCGGCCAGGTCCCGGACGATGGCGGCCAGCGCGGGGTTTTTCTCCTCGTGCTGGATGGGCTGCTTCAGCAGCATCCGCAGGACAGGGGCGCCCAGCCGGTGTCCGGCGACGTTGACCGGCCGCCGCTCGGCCTGGTCGAGCAGCCGCTGCACACTGGCCCGTACCCCGGTGGCGGTACGGCCGAGCCGGTACTCGCCGTGGTGCCGGGCGGCCCACCGGGCCCACTCGTCCAGTGCCTCCTCGGCGGGCTTGCCCGAGCGCTGGAACAGTTCGTACTGCGTGGCCGCCGGATCCGTGGAGGAGTCGATGACCATGCGGGCGGTGCGGCGCGGGAACATCTGGGTGTAGACGGCGCCCAGGTCCGCGCCGTAGGAGACGCCGTAGTAGGACAGCTTGCGTTCGCCGAGCGCTGCCCGGATCACGTCCATGTCCCGGGCGACGTTGCGGGTGGAGGCATGCGGGAGCAACTTGGCGTTGTCGCCGGGCTCCTGGCAGCGTCGTGCTGTGTCGCGCGCGGACCGTACCGAGGCCTCGAAGTCCTCACGGGCGGACGTCGACGGCCCGGACGGGGCGGGAGGCCGGGCTGGGGCACAGGTGAGGGGAGTGCTCTCGCCGAGGAACCGCGGGTCGAAGCCGATCAGGTCGTAGCGGTCCGCGACGTCCTTCAACGCCGGGCGCAGGGCGAGGGTGTTGGCGAGGCCGGCCCCGCCGGGGCCGCCGGGGTTGGACAGCAGTATGCCGAGCCGGTGGTTCTTGGATTTCGCCTTGATACGGGAGACCGCGATCTGGACCGTACGGCCCTGGGGGCGGGAATAGTCGAGGGGTACGGTCACCTTCGCGCACTGCGCGCCCGCCTCGTTCAGCTCCTTCTGAGCCGCCGAGCAAGGCCCCCACGCAAGGCGTTGGTGCGGGTGGAAGGGAGAGCGGGAGGGGGAGGGGGCAGCCGCCGCGGGCACGGTCCCGGCGAGTAAGCCGGCCAGACCCAGACTGATCGTGACGGCGGATACGACGCGCATGTTGCTCCTTTGGATCAGGCGGACGTTCGAAGACGACGCTAGGAGGCCGAGCGGCGCCACAACATCAGGCCACCTGGCGGATCCGTCCTGCGGCCAGCCCCCCGGAACGTCCGGGCAACGTGTGGCCGTCGCGCCGCGTCCTTGGGGAAGTGAACGAACTTCTCGACTCCTCCAGCCCTGACGAATCCCAAGAGACGGTGCGGCCCGGTCCGCTGTGGCGCCACGCAGCGTGGGTGGCGGGCATCACCGCCTGCGCGGTGGGCGTGGGCTGGGCCAGTGCCCTGTTCCGTATCGGCCCGGCGGAGTACGGGCTGCCGTCCGCCGCGCCGGGTGCGGCCTGGCCGTATCTCGTCGCCTGGACCGCGACCGGCCTGGCGGTGGCGGCCACACTGCGGGCCGTGGCCGCAAGGGTGCCGGTCTACGCACCGGGGCGGACCGCGGCCCTGGTGACCGCCCTGGGGACGCGGCTCTCGCTGGGCTGGCGGCCGGAGGCGCCGGTGCTCGGTGCGATGGCCGCGGCCGCACTGACAGTGGCGGCCATATGGTGCGCCCTCGCGCTGCGCTCCGGGCCCTCGGCAACCGCGGCGGGGGAGTGATGTCCGGCGGGTGACCGGGAGGCGGAGGCGACGTCGTCAGGCGGATATCCACCTCGTCGCAGCTCCGCGCCTCCCTCACCCGCACCGAAGAGACGCTCATCCGGAATCAGGGCAGGTGGGGCCGCCGCGGCCGGGCCTGCCAGGTCAAGGCCCGCCCTCCCGTTCGGGGGGCGGGCCGCTACACAGTGTGTTCGCCCCCACGCGATTCACGCCTCACCGGGGCGTGACACACGCCTGCCTTCACCGCAGGTACGGCGCCCGGGAGCGGCCGACACCCGCCCGGCGCGGGCCGCTCCGGATGAGCGGGCGCGAACCGGGTAGCCGTAGGGACGGGATCAAACGGGCGGAGGGCCATGCCGTGGGACTCACCGACTGGCTGCTGACATCCGGCGAACGCGGTAACCCCGCCACCCGCCTGGACAGGCGCCGCCCGGACCGAGCGGCCTGGTCGGACGGCAACCACGTGCGGCCCCTGGTCCACGGTGCGACGTACTTCGGCGAACTCCTCGCCGCGATCCGCTCGCAGCGCGCCGGTGACCTGCTTCTGTTCACCGACTGGCGCGGTGATCCCGACGAGCGGCTCGCGGGTCACGGCACCGAAATCGGCACCGTCCTGTCCGACGCCGCGCAGCGCGGTGTGATCGTCAAAGGACTGGTCTGGCGCTCCCACCTGGACCGCTTCCAGTTCAGCGAGACCGAGAACCGCCACCTCGGCGAGGAGATCGAAGCGGCGGGCGGCGAGTGCCTGCTCGACATGCGGGTGCGCCCAGGAGGTTCGCACCACCAGAAGCTGGTGGTGCTCCGGCATCCAGGCCGCCCCGAGCTCGACGTCGCGTACGTCGGCGGCACCGACCTGTGCCGCAACCGGAACGATGACGCCGCCCACCGCGGCGACCCCCAGGCACAGCCCATCTCCGCCGCGTACGGACCGCACCCACCGTGGCACGACATCCAGCTCGCCCTGCGCGGGCCCGCCGTCGGCGACATCGAAGCCTGTTTCCGCGAACGCTGGGACGACCCGGCCCCTCTCAGCCGCAGCCCCATCACCCGACTGCGAGAGCGCGCACACCGGGAGGACACCCACGCGGACCCCCTGCCGCCCCAACTGCCCGACCCCCGGCCCTGCGGCACGCACACCGTCCAAGTCCTGCGCACCTACCCGAACCGTCTGCTGCGTGGTTACGACTTCGCGCCCGACGGGGAGCGCAGCATCGCGCGCGGCTACCTCAAGGCGCTGCGGCGGGCCCGTGCGCTCATCTACCTGGAGGACCAGTACCTGTGGTCTCCGCACGTGGTGAAGTTCTTCGCCGAGGCGCTGGCCACCAACCCGGGCCTGCGCCTTGTCGCGGTCATCCCCTCCTTTCCCGAACAGGACGGCCGGATCACGCTGCCGATGAACCTGGTCGGCCGGATCACGGCCCTGGAGAAACTGCGACGCGCGGGTGAGGGGCGCGTGGCGGTGTACGGGCTGGAGAACCATGCCGGGACACCGGTCTACGTGCACGCCAAGGTGTGCGTGATCGACGACGTATGGGCGTCGGTGGGGTCCGACAACATCAACCTCCGCTCCTGGACCCACGACTCGGAACTCGACTGCGCCGTACTGGACGCGAGCACCGACCCCCGTCAGCCGCGTGACCCCGGAGGGCTCGGGGACGGTGCGCGCAGTTGCGCCAGGAACCTGAGACTGGAGCTTTCGCGCGAGCACCTGGACAGGGAGGAACCCGAAGCTTCTGACGCGCCGGACGTCCTCTGCGATCCGGTGAGCGCCTTCGACACCTTCGCGGCGAGCGCCGCCGCGCTGGACTCCTGGCACGACAGCGGCCGGGTCGGGCCCCGGCCTCCCGGCCGCCTCCGCACCTACCGCCCACCGGACCTCTCGCAACCGGCGAAGGCGCTCTCGATGCCTCTGTACCGCCTTTTCGTCGACCCCGACGGCCGGCCCTTCCGGCTGCGCCGCCACAACTCGTACTGAAACAGCGACGACGGGACGCGTTCGCACAGCGCGGTCGTGCGGACGCCGTGCTGCTCCTGCCAGTGATAATGGGCGACTTGGGCGAATCCCCGCGGACGGACGGCTCAGCCGGCTGAGCGCGCAGGAGCGCGAGGTCGTACGGCTGGCCGCCACCGGGGCGACCAACCGCGAGATCGCCACGCAGCTCTTTCTGAGCCCCCGCACGGTCGGGCACCACCTTTACCGTGCCTTCCCCAAACTCGGCGTCAGTTCCCGCACCGAACTCGCCACCCTCCCGGTCTCATGACTCCGGCGCCGAGTAGATCATCCGGATCTGAGCGGTCCGGTAGCCGGCTCGGGCGAAGGCCGCGGCCATCGGCGCGTTGCCCGTGTCCGTGGTGGCGGTGATCAGCTCGGCGCCCGCCTCCGCATGCACACGGGTGATCTCGGCGAGCAGGTCGTCGACGTAACCCCGCCCGCGCAGTTCGGGAACGACGCCGAGGTAGCCGACGTTGGGGTTGTACGGTGTCGCCGACGGGATCGCGAGGCCCACGGCCTCCCCTTCGGGCGTACGGGCCAGGCGCCACCACTCGCGCTTGCCCGGGCAGCCCAGGTAGAAGTCCATCTCGTCCCGGGCGGTCGCCTCGGCCCCCTTGGCGGCCAGGGTCCTGCGGGTCTCGCCGTCCAGGCTGCCTACTGCGATGCGCTGGAACACGTGCAGGAACTCCTCGTCCGAGGCTTCGGCGAAGGTGAGCCGGCCGCGGGAGGCCGGGACGCCGACGTCGGGTGTCCACTCCAGGCGCAGCCGTTCCACCTCGTCGGTGAGCCCGGCTGCCAGCGCGGCATTACGCCGCCAGGCCAGGGCGGCCGCGACGGCCGGGTCCTCGCGCCAGCCGTACGGCAGGGTCAGGTTGTACAGCGGCAGTTTGCGCGCGCCCTGACCGGCGAAGGCGTTCAGACCCGCGGTGAGCAACTCGGCCGCGACCGCCGCACGATCGGCGACCGAGGCGTCGACGTGCAGGCAGTCCAGGGCGATCGGGTGCTCACTGCCCGACTGTCCCCACCACAGGGCACGGGCCACGACCCGGTCGCCGTCCTCGGCGATCCAGGTCCATTCCGGCCGGTACATCCCCTGGCCGAGTTCGACGAGATAGCGGTCGGCTGGAATCCAGCTGATGGGTTCGTCGGTCTTCACGGACACGACGCGGTCGAGGTCGGACTCGGTCGTGGAACGAAACAGCATGTGCTCTCCCTGGTTCTCGAACGTCATCGACGGTAGGCGACCGCACGAGACCGGCATCGGTCGACCCGACTTAACATGACCGGCCGGGCCGTACCGGGCACGGGCAGGGCACCTCGCTCTCACGGCTCGTGCTGCGCGCGCCGGTTCAGTCCCTGCGTTCCGTGCTGACGATGACACAGACCCCGGCCACCACGATCGCGCCTCCCAAGGTGATCGGCCAGGTCAGGCGCTCGTTGAGAATCAGGGCGCCGAGCACCACCGCCACCACCGGGTTCACGTACGCGTAGGTCGACACCAGCGACAGCGGGGCCGTGTGCAGCAGCCAGGCGTACGCGGTGAAGGCGACCAGAGAGCCGAAGACGATGAGGTAGGCAAGGGCAATCCATGACCGGGTGGAGATCTCGGCCATGTCGAAGCCGTGGTGCTCGCCGCGGACCAGAGCCGGCACGAGGCAGCCCAGGCCGCCCGCGAGCATTTCGTACGCGCTGGTGGCGAACGGGTTGGCCGGCATCGGGATCTTCGAGGAGGCGAACGAGCCGAGTGACCACAGCACGGTCCCGGCAATGACCGTCAGAACACCGGCGAGCTTCACCTCGCCGCTCAGTCCGGGCACCGTCAGCACGACCAGGCCGGCCAGGCCCAGCAGTACGCCCGCGAACGTCCACAGCGGCGGCCGGTCGCCCGAACCCGCGCGGAGCAGGACCACCCACATGGGCACCGCCGCCACCAGGAGTGCGGCGAGGCCGGACGGCACCGAGGTCTCCGCGAGGACGACCAGACCGTTGCCCCCGACGAGCAGGAGGAGACCGACCGTCGCTGCGGAAGCCAGTTGCCGGCGGGTGACACGCAGGGCCACCAGGCCCTGGCGCCAGGCCACCAGCGCGGTCAGAAGCAGACCGGCCACGATGAACCTGGCGCCCGCCGAAAGGAACGGAGGCATCGACTCCACGACGATCCGGATGCCCAGGTACGTGGAACCCCAGAGCACGTAGACGATGGCTAGGGCCACCCACACCGCGCCGGAGACACGGGGGGCCGTGCGCGCTTGCGGCGGTATGCCGACAACGGGGGCTGTGGTATCCGTGGGTGCTTTTCGCGGGGACATGAGGCGTGATCTTAAGGAGCCCGTACGGCAAAGCCAACAATCCTGCCCGAAGTCGGGCAGAGATTGCCGTACTAGGTACGTGTGTTGAGGCGCAGGCCGACCACACCTCCACACCGAGTCGACGATCACGGTCGCCATCGCGCAACTCGCAGCCCTGACCGCACGCTTGCCACGCAGTGCACACCATGAGGCAACCCAGCGCCCTCAGTTGCCGTCCTCCGGAGGCGAGGGAGGCACCAGGGACCCACGAGGTGCTCCGACGAGACTGATGGCTCAGGAGGATCACTTTGCTACGTGTTACACGTGTGGTGACCGCTGCGATGGCGTTACTCGTGCTGGCAGCGGCGTCACCGGGGTCGGCGCACGCGCAGCCGTCCGCCGCTTCCCTGTCGGACGCGCCACCGGGAAGGGCAGGCGAGCGCCTCCCACCGGGCTGGGAGTTCACCGGGACGGGCGCGGGGAAGAAGCTGGTCTGGACATCGCCCGACCGCGTGCCCATGGGCGACGCACGGGTCGAGTTCTACGCGGGGAACCGGCTGCTCGGCCGGCCGCCGGCCGCGCGGGACGGGCGTTCGTTCCGGCTGGACGCCGACGGCGCCCGGATCGGGCCGGTGGACGAGCTGCGGGTGATGGCCGGCGGCCGCCGGCTGGACACAGCCGGGTCCGCCCCGGCCCGCGGGACAGGTTCCGCCCCGCCGTCGGCGCGGCAGGAGGCCCGCCTCCCCGCGAACCCGGTCGATCCAGGAGTGCCCGGCCGTTACCGCACCGTCAGCGGCGAATACGCCCTGAGGGCGGTGCGGTTGCCCGGCTTCCCCGCCCCGGTGGAGATGCGCGCCACGGTGGTCGGACCGGCCGACGCGCCCGGGAGACGGCCGCTGGCGCTGTTCCTGCACGGCCGTCACTACACGTGCTTCAAAGCGGGGAGCGACGAACAGGGCGGCGACTGGCCCTGCAAAGCGGGCACGCGACCGGTGCCGAGCCACCGGGGCTACTTGAAGGCCCAAAAGCTCCTGGCCTCGCAGGGTTACGTAACGCTGTCCGTCTCGGCCAACGGCATCAACGGGCAGGACCACCTCGCGGAAGACGGCGGCGCGCAGGCCCGTTCGTCCCTCGTACGGCTGCACCTGGCCCGCTGGGCGGACTGGGCCGCGAACCGGGCCGGCGCACCGGCCGCCGTGCGCGCGGCCTCGTCGGCGGACCTGTCCCGCGTGCTGCTGGTCGGCCACTCCCGGGGCGGAGAGGGCGTCAACCGGGCCGCGCTCGACAGCCTCCACCGGCCGCCCGCCGATCAGGACGGACACCGGGGCACCGTGCGGTGGAACATCCGCGGCACCGTCCTGATAGGCCCCACCATTTTCGGGCAGAACCCCGCCCCGGACGTGCCCTCCACGACGATCCTGCCGGGCTGTGACGGCGACGTGTCCGACCTGCAGGGCGAGATCTACGTCGACGGCACGCGCGGCGTCAGCCGCGGCGCCGCACTGCACAGCGCTGTGTACATGGTCGGTGCCAACCACAACTTCTTCAACAGCGAGTGGACTCCGGGGCAGGCACAGGCACCGGCCGACGACGACTTCTGGTCCGACGAAACGCCCGACCCGGTGTGCACGCCCGGCACGAAGACCCGCCTGACGGCCACTCAGCAGCAGGCTGCGGGCGCGACGTACATCGCAGCGGCGGCCCGGCTGTTCGTCGCGGGTGACGACAGAGTGCGCCCCCTGCTGGACGGCACTGGCCGGCGTGCGCCCTCGGCCGACCCCGCGCGGGTCCTCACGCACGCCGTCGGCGCGAACCGTAAGCCGGCCTTCCTGCCGGGGCCCTCGGTGACCGTGTCCGGCGGCCGGCTGTGCGCCCAGGTCGATCCGGAACCGGCCCGCGCCTGCCTGCCGGCCGACGCGCGCGGGCAGTCACCGCACTTCGCCTCCTGGGAGACGTCACCGGAACCCGGCCGGGACGCCGTCGCGATGCGGTGGTCCAGCCCGGGTTCCACGGTCGCCGTGCGCCCCGCGGATCCGGTCTCCCTGGCGGGCGCGGGCGCACTGGCCCTGCGACTGATCGTCCCGCCCAACACCACCGGAACCCAGCTCGACGTCGCCCTCGTCGACACCTCCGGCCGCCGCGCGACCCTTGGCCGGGCACGCGTCGAAGGGCTGCCGGGAAGCGAGCGGACCGCCTCCTACTGGGGGCGCGAGATACGCGTACCACTGTCCGCCGCCGTCCGGGCCGGACTCGACCTGAAGCACGTGAAGGCACTGGAACTGACCCCGCGCAACCGGTCCGGCCGGGCGTGGCTGATGGACGCGTGGGGCTGGAGCCCCGGCACACCGGCGGTGCGCCCGGCCGCGCTGCCGCGCGTCGACATAGGCCGGTTGACGGTCAAGGAAGGCAATTCCGGCGTACGGACCTACCGTGTCCCCGTGCGAGTCTCCGGGCACGGCAGCGGCCGGGTCAGGGTGTTCGTGGCCAAGCCGGGCACGGACGAGGTCACGCACCGGACGGTGACGGTACGGCCGGGAAGCCGTGATATCGACGTGCCGGTCGTGGTGCACGGCAACACCCGCTACGGCTACGACGTCGCACACGACGTATTCGTCAAGGCGGTCCGCGGCGCGGCCGTCGGCTCCCACCACGGCGGGGTGACCACACAGAACGACGACGCGGTGCCGACGGTCCGCGTCACGCCCGTCGCGGACGATGTCACCGAGGGCCGGAGGCTGACCTGGCGGGTTTCGCTCTCCGAGGTCGCCGACGCGGAAGTCATGGGCGAGTTCACCTTCCTGCCGGTCGGCGACGGCGCGGAGCTGTCCACCATGGACGTCGGCCGGCGCTGGCTGGAGGACAGCCTCGGGGCGTCGCAGGCTCCGGCCCGGCCACTGTCCGAAGCCGTGGAGGGCCCGTACCTGCCGGTCACCGTCCCCGCCGGCAAGCTGAGTACCGAAGTGAGCGTGCCCACCGTCACAGACCGCCTGAGCGAGCCGAAGGAACTGTTGAGGGCGCGACTGATCACCTACGACCAGGCCTGGGAACCGCAGCCGGGCCCGGTGTTCACCGGCACGGTACGCAACGCGCCGTAACGCGGACGCCCCACACCGACCGAACACGCGACACCGGTCTCCGACAGGGGACCGGTGTCCGGGACCGCCGCATCCGGCAGGAACCGTGCCCCAGGACCCAGCGTGACGTCGCATCCCGGCACGGGGGGGGCGGAATCCAGGAACCGACCCCCGGGCCCGTACAACCTTCGCGCCCCTCCAGCGGTCGTCTCTGCACCGGCCGACACGTTTCCTCAGGGCCCACGCCCGCCTCCGGACACGGTCGGTCCGATCCGTCAACCTCGGATGCCGCCCGGCATCCGGCATGCCGCAGGAGAAGAAGACCCGCATGCGCAAGCACCTCCGCACCACCCTCGTCACCGCCGCCGCGGCCGCCCTCACCGGCAGCCTGATCGTCGCCGGAGCCGGCAGCGCCGCAGCCGCACCCTCCGGACTGCGGGGCGACTTCAACGGCGACGGCTACCGCGACCTCGCGATAGCCGCGCCCCTCGCCAAGGTCGACGGCAAGACCAATGCCGGGTACGTCGCGGTTGTCTACGGCACCAGCAGTGGCCTCGACAAGTCGAAGCGAACCCTGATCAGCCAGGCCACCCCCGGGATCCCCGGCGTCCCCGAGACGGGCGACACCTTCGGCGACCGCATCACCGCGGGTGACCTCGACGGCGACGGCTACACCGACCTCGTGGTCGGCGTGCACGCCGAGCAGATCGGCAGCACCGGCGACTCCGGTGCCCTCACCGTCATCTGGGGTAGCGCGACCGGTCTCACCTCCGGCACCGACATCGCGTCGCCGCTGCCCGAGAACCGTCACGAGTTCGGCTGGGACGTGGCCGCCGGTGACTTCGACGGCGACGGCATGACCGACCTCGCCGCCGCCAACATGGCCGGGCCAGGGCTGAACGTATTCAAGGGACCCATCTCCCGCACCGGCAAGGCGGCGGCCCTGACCGGCATCGACACGCAGGATCAGACCGGCATCAACGCGGACCGACTCGTCGCGGGGAACGTCACCGGTGATGGCGCCACCGACCTCGTGGTGATGGGCCAGCAGGCGAGCGGCGACGGATACATCACCCGCAGCGTCCTCTACAAGGGCGGGGCCACCGGCCTCAAGGCATCCGGCAAGCTCGCCGGCGGCTACGCGGCGGCCATCGGCGACGTCAACAAGGACGGTTTCGGCGACATCGTCACCGGTAACTTCATGGAGAAGGCCACCGACGAGCCGAACGGCGGCCTCGGCGGCGCGATCACCGTGACGTACGGCAGCGCCACCGGCCTGTCCACCCGCACTCCGGTCCGTATCACCCAGGACACGTCCGGCGTCCCCGGTGCGGCCGAGAAGGGCGACCGTTTCGGCTGGAGCCTGTCCGCCGGTGACACCAATGGCGACGGATACGCCGATGTCGCCGTCGGCGCTTCGTCGGAGGCGCTCGGCAGCAAGACGGCGGCCGGCACGGTCACCGTCCTGCGGGGTTCCGCCACGGGCCTGACCGGCACCGGCTCCAAGAGCTTCTCCCAGGACACGGACGGCGTTCCCGGGACCGCCGAATCGCACGACCAGTTCGGCGGCTCCGTACACCTCACGGACAGCAACGCCGACGGCCGCGCCGAACTGATCGCCGGCGCCTTCGCCGAGAACGACGGCGCGGGTTCGGTCTGGCTCTTCAAGGCCGGTACGAGCGGAATCACTGCCACCGGCTCGACGACCTTCGGCTCGACGTCCCTGGGCGGACCCTCCGGCCTGACGTACTTCGCAGACCGCTTCGCCAACTGAACCGCCACGCCGCCCCGACGAACAGCGCGCTTCCCCCCACGAGGGACGGGCTGTTCGTCGGGGCGGCGGGCTCATTGCCCCGGTTGTGGCTGGAAGTGGGGCTTGAAGCAGGCGGTGACGGTTTTCCCGTGCTGCTGCGCATGGGTGTGCCAACTGTCGGCGAGAGACCGCACGATGCTGACACCTCGCCCCGAAACGGCGCCCGCGTCCGCCTCCCTGGGCGCGGGCATGGCGGCGGCCTCGTCGTGGACGCTCACGTGAAGGCAGTTGTTGTCCCAGGTCAGCACGAGCTGGGCGTCGCTGTGCGCGTGCAAGTGCGCGTTGGTGAGGAGCTCGGAGACCGCCAGGACGATCTCGTCCACGGTCTCGGGCGCCTCAGCGGCCCAGGGGAGGGAACTGAGCTGACGACGCGTCCACTCCCGGCCCGTGCGCACGCCCTGCCCCGCCGGAAAGGTGCGGGCCCAGCCGGTCGCCTTGACATTCATGGCACGCTCCCTGAAGTTCTCGTCCACCAGTGGCTCCAGAGCGTCTACCCTCCTCGGCCAAGGCCACTACAGCTCCGTGCACCTGACGGCACGGTCGTACCGCTCCCGGAGAGCTCCGCGGCAACCGTGCCGTCCTCCTCCTGTTCCCGGGGCCCGGCAAATACGGTGGACCCGCCCTGGTGTGCGCGATCGGACCCGTACGGTCGGTGGCGGCTTCACCCAAGGCGATCGGTTCGGCCAGAACCGCTGATGTTTCTGAGGAGACTCTCCATGAACTGGACACTCGAAGTCGTCCCGGTCCCGGTCACCGACCTGGACCGGGCCAAGGAGTTCTACGCCGACAAGGTCGGCTTCAAGGTCGATCTCGACGACGAGGTCGCTCCCGGAATGCGCATCATCCAGATGACCCCGCCCGGCTCGCGGTGTTCGATCGCGATGCTGCAAGGGATGCCCGAGGCTCCCGGTATGAAGACGATGGCGCCGGGCACTCTGCAGGGCCTTCAGATCTGTGTCACGGACATCGGGGCGGCCCGCCGGGAGCTGCTGGACCGAGGCGTGGACGTGTCCCCGGTCCGCCATGTCGGCGCGACGGGCTGGGAGGACGGCAAGGGTGACACCTGGAACTCGTTCATGTCCTTCGAAGACCCGGACGGCAACGGCTGGGTTGTCCAGGAGGCCCCGTCGGAGCTGTCGGAACGCTGATCGGTAACGGGCACGGGCGCACCCCCTGCTGCTTCCGGTCATTCCAGGACGGCGAGGTGGTCGGCGGTGTTCCCGTGCCGCTCGATGAGGAAGAGGGTCGCGTCGTCGCTGGTGTGGCCGCCGCGTTCCTGCTTCAGCGCGCGGGACAGCCACAGCGACCTGGACCGTACTCCGTGGTTCGTGTGCTCGACCCTGTTGACGCAACGGATGAGCCGTTCCTCGCCGAACGGTTCTCCGTCGGCGTCGCGCTCCTCGATGACGCCGTCGGTGCAGCACAGCACCCGGTCACCGCGCTGGAGCTGGTACGCGCTGATCGGAGGGCGTTGCCCGCCGAAGCCGACGGGCAGGGTGGTCGGGCTTTCCAGCATCCCGGTCGACCCGCCGGTTGCGGATCAGCAGCGGTGGCGGATGGCCGGCGTTGACCCACTGCAGAACGCCGGTCGTGATGTCCAGGTCCATCATCTGCGCGGTGACGAAGTGGTCGAGCCCGAACTGCTCGGCGATGGCCCGGTCCATGAACGTATAAATGTCGGACAGGTCGAGGTCCGAGCGTCTGGCATGCCGGTACGCGCCCACCGCCACGGTCGCCATGGTGGCCGCGTCCAGGCCGTGGCCCATCGCGTCGATGACGGCCGCGTGGAGGATGTTGTCGTTGAGGGCGTAGTCGAAGCTGTCGCCGGCGATGCTGTGGGCGGGCTCGACGGCTCCCGACACGGCGAGCTGCGGTACGGACATCGTCAGCGGGGGCAGCAGGGACCACTGCCTCTCCGCGGCGACGCTCATCGGTTCGCGGCGCCGGGCCTGGAAGAACCGGTCGGTGTAGGCGTGCAGAAAGGCCGCGCCGGCCGGAGAATCACCGATCACCTCGGGTTCGCCCACCAGGAGCCTCCTGCCCGGCAGCGGCACCAGAAGCTCCTGCGCGTAGTCCTGCAGAAGGATCGAAACGTCGCGGCCGCCGATCCCGGCCACCTCTTCCGCGATCAGCGGAGCGATCAACTGCGGCGGCATCTCGTGCGCCCGGTCCAGCAGCACACCCAGCAGCCGCTCACCGAACCCCTCGGACCGGTCCACCATGCCCCGGCCCGCCCGCCGCTCACCGTCCGCCATGGCCGCCCCCCAGGGGCAGGACGGCCGCGCGGCCTTCGCCTTCAGCAAGCAGCACGCGCATGATGCAATGCCGCCCGTGTTCCCTTCCGCCGACAGTTGATCCTGGCGGTGGAATCTCGCCAGTCGGACCGGACCCTGTACGAGCATCCCGCACCGCGCGGTCCCTCCTCGCCGAAGCAGTCCGCCCCGTTCGCTCGTACGCCGACCCGTTGCGTTCCGGCCATCTCCCACCGGGGAGGCGTTGACGGTGAGGCGAACAAGCGTTTGCCTGGTGCGGCGGCCCGCCTCCGGGAGGCTGCTGTACGCACCGGACACCGTGACCACCGCGGGGTAGGTACACATGCTCGTCGCGCACTTCTCCAACGAATACCCGCCCGAGACCACAGGTGGTCTCGGGACGTATATGGAGGCCCTGATCACCCATCAGCGGGACCAGGGGGACGATGTCGACCTCTTCTACCTCGGCCCGTCACCGCTGAGGACGAGATCCGTGCACCTGCCTGCCTTCGACGGGGACCAACTGCGGACCTATGCCTCCGGGGAACTGGCGCGCCGGTCGGGTGGGCGTCGCTACGACGTCGTCGTGTGCCATGACTGGCCCGGGATCGTCGTCTCGCAGGAGCTGTGGAAGAAGGGGGTGCCGTTGGTTTATACCTGCCACCTGCCCCTGACGTGGGACATCGGCGAATTCGACGATGTCTCGTGCGCGTTCTCGCGGGAGATGGAGTTCTCCGCCCTGGCGCACGCCGACGCGGTGGTCGCGGTGAGCGCCTCAGTGGCCGGGGACCTCACCACGCGTTTTCCCTTCACCGCCGGGAAAACGCACGTGATTCACCACGGTACGGATGCCGACTTCTTCCGCCCGCCGGCCGACCCCTCGGTGCGCGAGCCCGAGACCGTCGCGTACATCGGCCGCTTCTACGAGCAGAAGGGTTTCGACCTGCTGCCCGAGATCTTCGCCGCCGTACGGGCGGTCCGGCCCGGGGTCCGTTTCGAAATCATGGGCGTGGGCGAGCTGGAGGCCCCCGTTCGCCGGCGGCTGCGGGAGCTGGACCTCCATGACCGTGTCACCTGGCACCCGTTCTCGGCCTTGGACACGGTACGCGCCCTGTACCGGAGAGCCTCGGTGGTCCTCATGCCCTCGCGCCTCGAACCCTTCGGGCTGGTCGCCATCGAGGCGATGGCGTGCGGAGCGCCCCTCGTCGCGGCGGACACCGGGGGGCTGGGCGAGATCGTCCGGGATGGGGAGACGGGGCTGCTGGCCACCCCTGGAGACGCCGCCGCGGCGGCGGAGTGTGTCCTCAGGCTCCTCGCGGAGCCGAGGCTGGCTGCTCGAATCTCCGCAGCCGCGCGCGCCGCGGTCGTGCGGGACTTCGACCAGAGCCTCAACTACGACAGATCCCGTGATCTCTACAAACGACTGGCCGGTGACGGGCCGTCGACGTGACGGCCCGGCGGACCCACGCCCGGGCGACCGCCTCGGCGGCTGCGAGCCGATGCGGCCGGCCAGAGGCACGGTGGCCGGCTTCGCCCGTGGCGGGAGGGTGAGTATGCGGGTGGCTGTCGTGGGCGCCGGACGGATGGCCGCCGTCCGTACGCAGGCCCTCGCCGACGTCGAGGGGGTCGAGATCTGCGGCGTCGCCTCGCGCCGCCCGGAGCGCGCGAGGAGGTTCGCCGCGCGATTCGACGTCGGGTTCAGTTCCGGCCGTTACCAGGAGCTGATGGCGACCGCTCCTGACGCCGTACTCGTAGAGGCACCCCACCGGGTCCAGGACGACGTGGTGCGGTGGGCCCTGGAGAACGGGCTGCACGTACTGGTGGGCGGTTGCCTCGCCGCTGACCTCCCCGCCGCCCGGGAGGTACGACGCCTTGCCGCCGAGCGCCGACTGGTCGTGGAGGCCGGGTACGAGGCACGGTACAAGGAGGTGTGGCGCAGGGCCGCCGCGCTGGTGGGGGAGGGCGCCGTCGGCGAGGTGCTCTGCATCCAGAGCACCGCTCTGGTCGATCAGGATCCGGCTTCCTGGTACTACGACCAGGCCGGCAGCGGAGGAATGTTCGTCACCCACCTGAGCTATGCCTTCCTCAACCCTCTGCGCTGGCTGTTCGGCATGCCGTTGACGGTGGCCGCCGTGAGCAACCGCAAGGTGCACACCCACCCCGGCGCCGTGGAGCACGAGACCTGCGTCGCCACCCTCACCTTCGCCGGTGACGTGCTCTGCACCGCGACGGCCGGCTACGTCAAACCCGCCGCCCTTTCGGCCTGGAGTGTACGCATCCTCGGCTCGGCGGGGAGCCTCGACATGATGCCGGGCGATGACGACCCGGGGCATCTGCTGCACTTTCCCCGGCAGGGCGCCCCGCGACCCCACACCTTCGAGAACAACACCGCGTTCCACGAGCAGGCCCGAGCCTTCGTGGGCGCCGTCAGGGGGCAGGAAACCGTATCGAACCCTCCCGAGGACGCGATTCTCGACCTGCACCTGTGCGAACTCATCGCCGACTCGGCCGCCCGCGGGGGCACTCCCCTCAGGGCCCGTCCGTAGTGCCCCGCGAGAGCGGACCGTCCAGGCCCCGCGCGTCCGGCACCGGCAACCCAACCGTCAGGAGCACTCCATGGCCGCATCGTGGGGCTCGGCCCCAGACATGACCACAGCACACGCGCACAGCCTTCACCGGCGTGTGGTGGTGACCGGAGCCGGCGGCTACCTCGGCTCCGTACTCGTACCGAAACTGCTCGCGGCAGGGCACTACGTCACCGCCGTGGACACCTTCTACTTCGGCAGGCAGACCCTGAAGGAGAGTGAAGACCATCCCCGTCTGCGGGTGGTGGTGCAGGACGTACGGGGCTTGTCGCCCGACGTGGCGCGGGGAATCGACACGGCGATCTGCCTCGCGGCGCTGAGCAACGACCCGGCGGGGGACATCGACGAGTCGTGGACCGAGTCCATCAACGTGGACGCCACGGTCCACTTCGCCCGGATCGCGAAGGAGGCCGGAGCCAGGACATTCCTCTTCGCCTCGTCCTGCAGCGTCTACGGCACCAGCGACGAACAGTCACTGCGGGAGGACGCCGAGGTCCGCCCCCTCACCGCCTACGCACGCTCGAAGGTCGCCGCCGAACGGGCCGTGGCCGCCGAGTCCGGTCCCGGCTTCACTACGGTGTCGTTACGCATGGGCACACTCTTCGGCATCTCGCCTCGCATGCGGTACGACCTGATGGTCAATGCCATGACCGCCTCCGCCGTGCTGCACAAGAAGGTCGGCGTCGACGGCGACGGACAACAGCGCCGGCCGCTCCTGCACGTCGCGGACGCGGCGGACGCGTACGTCCGCCTGGTGACGGACGCGGAGCGATTGCCGAAGACGTCGGCCGTCTACAACCTCGTCAGCATCAACGCGTCGGTCCGCGACGTCGCCGAGGAGGTCGTGGCCGCTGTACCCGAAGCGGACCTGGCCACGACCGCGAAAGGCCTCGACGCGCGCGACTACGCGGCCGACCCCTCGGCGCTCGGCCGCGACACCGGGATCACCCCGCACCGCAAACCGGCGGACGGCATACGCGAGGTCCGGGACTCGGCTGTCGCCGGCCGGCTCACCCCCGACGAAGTCGAAAGCGCCAGCACCGTGCGGACACTGCTGGAACAGGCCAAGAGGCCGGCCGCGCACGGGGGCGAACCGGTCCGTCGCGACTTCCTGCCTCTGGCGAAGGCCGACATCGGCCCCGCGGAGGAAGCGGAGGTGCTCGACACCCTGCGGTCGGGCTGGCTCACCACCGGCCCGAAAACAGCCAGGTTCGAGTCGATGGTGGCCGAGTACGTCGGAAGCCGGCACGCCATCGCCACCAACAGCTGCACCGGCGCCCTTCACGTCGCACTCGCCGCGATCGGCGTCACCACGGGAGACGAGGTCATCACCACCCCGATCTCCTGGCCCTCCACAGCCAACGTGATCTGGCACCTGGGCGCACGCCCGGTGTTCGTCGACGTCGAACCCGGAACCCTGAACATCGACGCGGCACTGATCGAGGGGGCCATCACGCCACGTACCAAGGCGATCATGCCGGTGCACATGGCGGGGCAGGCCTGCGACATGGAGGCCATCGAGAGCATCGCGGCCCGGCACGGCCTGGCCGTCGTCGAGGACGCCGCCCATGCGATCGGCGCCACCCACCGGGGCACCCGCATCGGCTCGCGCGGCAACCCGACGGCGTTCAGCTTCTACCCGACGAAGAACATGACGACCGCCGAGGGAGGCATGCTCGTACTGGACGACGACGAACTCGCCCGCACCGCACGGATGCTGACCCTCCACGGCATCTCCAGCGACGCGTGGAAGAGGAACAGCGCAACGGGCTCACCGCACTGGCAGTTACACATGCCGGGCTTCAAATACAACATGACGGACGTCCAAGCAGCCCTCGGACTGCACCAACTGCCCAAACTCGACGGCTACATCGACCGTCGCCAACACCTCTCCGCGCTCTACTCCGCGGGTCTGTCCGGCCTTGACCGTCTCACGCCACTGGAGACGATACGGCCGGACGACCGGCACGCACGGCACCTGTTCATCGTCGCCCTGGCGGAAGGCACCCCCGAGACCGAACGGGACCGGCTACTGGCCCATCTTCGCTCCGAAGGCATCGGCACCGGCGTCCACTTCCGCGGCATGCACCTCCAGCCGTTCTACCGGGACACCCTCCCGCACGTGTACCGAGACCTCCCCGTGGCCACCTCCCTCTCCCAGCGGATCCTCTCGCTCCCGCTCTTCCCCACCATGAACGACCGCGATGTCGAGGACGTCCTCGACGCCCTGCGGAAGACGGAGGCCTGATCCGATGGGGGGACAGCAGTGGTCGCACGGCACCGTCGGCGCGCAGATCATCATCCTCACCCCTGCCGAGGAAGTGCTCCTGCAACTGCGCGACAACGACCCGCTCATCGCCTTCCCCGGCACCTGGTGCATCCCCGGCGGACACCTGGAGCCCGGCGAGGAACCGAGGGACTGCGTCATCCGCGAATTACAGGAGGAGATGCAGCTGTTCATGGCCCCGAGCGACGTGAAGCACCTGTTCTCACGACAGCGGACGTACGGCTTCGAGCACACCTTCTGGATCCGCAGGGACGTGGATGTCGGACAGATCAGACTCACCGAAGGCAAAGCCGTCCGACTGCACTCCCGAACCTCTCTGTGGGGACTGACACTGGGGTACGAGGACCACGAGGTACTGCGCGAATTCTTCCGCGGCCTCGACACCGGAGGCCTGCCATGAACAGGCCCCGCGCCGCCGCCCAACGGCACCCACCCCGTACCGGACCCGGCCCCATCTGCTCAGACGAGTCACTCGCCCTCGCAGTCGACCTGGCCAGGACGGCCGGTGCCCGGCTGCTCCACCTCTTCACGGACGGCGACATCCGACCCGTCACCAAGAGCCCCGGCCAACGCAGCAGCGCGGCCGACGTCGAGGCGGACCGGTACATCGTCGACACTATCCGAACAGCCCTGCCCGGACACCGGATCGTCGCGGAGGAGTCCGGGGCGACCGGACCCGAGTCGGACCACACGTGGATCGTCGACCCAATCGACGGCACCCACAACTTCCTGCGCGGCCGCCCGGACTGGGGCGTCAGTATCGCCTACGCCTACCGTGGAACGGTGATGACCGGAGTGTTCCACGCCCCGACCACGGACGCCCTGTACACCGCGACCCGCGGCGGCGGCGCACACCGCGACGGGCACCGCCTCCAGGTGCGGCCCGCACCGCACCTCGCCCAGTCCCTGGCCATCTGCTCGGCCTCCCCTCCGCCGTGGAAGGACACAGCCCGCCGCATCCTCGACGGGCTGTGGGGATCGGTCCTGGACATCCGGATCACCGGATGCGGCGCGGCCGCCCTTTGCCAGGTGGCGGAAGGATCCGCGGACGTATTCGCCGAGGTCGACGGGGAGATGTGGGACTACGCGGCAGGCGCGCTCATCGCCCAGGAGGCGGGCGGGACACTCACCGATTACGCGGGCAGGCCGGTCACCTCACGCTCCGCCGACGTCGTCGCGGCAGCATCGCGGAGCTTGCACGCGCAGGCCCGCGCTGCGATGGGCGGCGAACGCGGCGCCCCTGCCGGCCCACCGGGGGAAGTCCTGTGAACCCGCCGGCGAAAACCACGACGCACCTCACCCGTACCCGCATCGCCGTCCTCGCCCTCTTCTTCACCAACGGGGCACTGTTCGCCAACTGGGCACCCCGCATCCCCTCGGTCCAGGACGGCCTCGCGATCAACGCCACGATGCTGGGCGTGGCCCTGACCGGCCTGGGAGTGGGTGGCCTCCTCTTCACCTTGACCGCCGGGACCCTGGTCGACCGGATCGGAAGCCGACGCGTACTCCTGGCCTCCACCGCCGCCCTGTGCGCCGGGCTCGTACTGCCCGCCCTGGCCCCGACATGGTGGGCCCTGTGCCTCGCGCTGGTCGTCCTGGGAGCTGCCGACGCCGCGATGGACGTCTCGATGAACGCCCAGGGCGTCCTGGTGGAGCAGCGGTCCGGGCGGCCACTGCTCAACGGCTTCCACGCCTCATGGAGCGTCGGGGCGGTGGCGGGCGGACTGGTGGGTACGGCGGCCGCGGCCCTGCGCGTGCCCCCGGCCGTGCACTTCCTCGCGACCGGTGCGGTCCTGGGAGCGGTGGTGCTCGTCGTACGACAGCGACTGATCGACGACGAGGAGAGGGCCGGCACTGTCGCGACGGGCACGAAGCGCCGAGGTGGGATCGGACGGCCCGCGCCCGCACTCCTGTTACTGGGCCTGATGGTCGTGTTCGCCGCCCAGATCGAAGACGTACCGCAGTCCTGGAGCGCCGTATATCTCTCCGACCTCGGGGCGGGCCCCGGAACGGCCGGCCTGGCCTTCGTGGCCTTCTCGGTCTTCATGACCGCAGGCCGCCTCGTCGGTGACCGGCTGGTCGAACGCCTCGGCCCGTCAGCGGTGGTGACGGGCGGAGGACTGCTCGTCGCGCTCGCCTTCGGGGTCGGTCTCCTCGTGGCCTCGCCGCTCGCGACGATCACCGGATTCGCTCTGGCGGGCCTCGGCGCGAGCCCGATGTTCCCGGTGGCATTCAGCATGGTCGGCCGGCTGCCCGGAGTCCTCCCCGGCGCCGGGATCGCCACGGTGTCCCTCGTATCACGCCTGGGTTTCCTGGCGGCGCCGTTACTGGTGGGAGGCCTGGTCGGGGTCACCACTTTCCAAGTGGCCCTGTCCGTCGTCGTGGTGGCGGGGCTGGGCGCCGCCGCCCTCGCTCCTCGCCTGAGCCGCCTCCAGGCCCCGGCGGGCGACGCCTCGGGACAAGCGGATTGAGCAATCAGCGTTCCACTGGCACCTTCTCGACAAGGGCACCGGCCACGCGCGCGTCCTTCTCCCCAACCCGGTTGGAAACAAGTCCCCCGCCGCACCGCAGCGATGACTGGACATTGCGTACAACTCCATTCACCAACCATCGCCGACGACTCACGTGCGGCCGTCGTGCTGCACACCTGACGAACCCCGGACCCGGTGCGCGCTCTCCCGTCCAAGAGGGGGACAACCCGCATGCCCTCGTCTGTGATGCCGATGGCCGCGTCATCCACGTGTGGCCCCGGCCGGTCCCACGCCGCACAGACGCTCAGCATGCGGGGCGCAGCAAAGCCAGCAACAACCGGACGAGTTCCTCGACCACCTCGTCCGAAGAGGCGTCCACCCAGCCCATGGCCCAGTCGTGCAGAAGACCGTTCACGCTGCCGATGAAGGCGACCGCAGCGATGCGGTAGTCACGATCGGCGGCCTCGCCGCGCACGACGGCGGCTGCCGCTTCGGCACACAGCAGGTCGACCCACTGCGCGCGGCGGGCCAGCCGCTGCTCGTCCATGCGCGGGCTGACCCCCACGATCTCGGTGAAGGCGATCCGTATGCGCCGCGGGTCCGTAGTGACACTGGCCGCGTACGCACGAAAGACAGCCCCGTAGCGGTCGGCGAACGACAAGTCCTCCGTCTGGGCAAGGGCGTTGATGACCGCGGCCTCCGCCACGTCGTTGACGTACAGGTGCAGAGCGGCGAGCACGTCCTCAAGAGTGCGGAACTCTTCGTAGAACTGCCGCGTGGAAAGCCCGGCCGCTTCGCACAGCGCGGCAACGGTCGTCGACCGGTAGCCCGGCCCGCCCCCGAAAAGGTCCAGCGCCGCCTCAAGAAACCTCTCACGCCGCTCGGCGTGCCGTTCGGCCGCCGACTTGCCTGCGTAACGGCCGGTTGACTGCCGGAGCCGCCCGTCCACGATTTCCCCCCTTCGCTCGTGTGCCGGACATCTTCTCCCGTCCGCGGGGTTGAAGAACGGTGTGCCCCTCGTTACTTTCAAGTAGCCAGATGTGAAGCGAAGCGTTTTCACACCGCGCGGCTGGGACGCCTCGCACCAATACGCCTGCTCGGACGACGTATACCGCTCGTTCCCCCATCCTCACCCGCCCTCGTCGCAGAGCCGCAACGCGGAGGAATCCATGGCCGTACGCAGAAAGAACCCGACATTAGCCGCCGTTGACGTACCCACCGCGGCGCAGCGCCGACGCCGCAGGCGCTGGCTGCCGGTCGCGATTGCTGTGGGCGTGCTCGCCGGCGCCGGAGTCACGGGCGCCTCAGCGGTCGCCTCACCGCCGCGCGATGCCGGAGGCGAGCAGACAGAGCTGCAGGAGGTGATGTTCGCAGGCAACAACTGGGACGGCACCGCTGACGTGATCAAGAGCAGTGGCACGTTCGCGAAGCTCGGCAGGATCAACGTGGTGCCGGACAAGCAGGAGCGGCTGCGCGAGATCTACCTCAATCCGGTCAAGCTGATCGCCTACCTCGCGATCAGGAACGGCCCGGGGGAGGGGCACGACCAGCTCGTCGACGACATGTACTCCACCCCCGACGGGACGGCTCTGGTCGCCTCCCGTCCCAGCTTCTCCGATGTCGTCTCCATCGACGTGACCACCGGAAAAATCAACTGGCGGTTCCCCGTCTCGGGCTTCCGTTCCGACCACATGGCCGTGTCCCCCGACGGGAAACGGGTGGCCGTCTCCGCCTCCCTCACGAACACCGTGCATGTCCTCGACATCAACACGGGCGAGGAAGCGGGCTCGTTCAAGACCGGCGACAAGCCGCACGAGAACGTCTACACCGACGGCGGGAAGTACTTGTGGAACATGTCCATCGGTGACGTCACCACGGACACCGACGACCCCTCCATGGACTGGACCAAGGGAGACCGGAAGATCACCATCGTCGACGCGGCCACCTTCAAGCAGGTCAAAATCATCGACATGAGGGAACGCCTCGACGCTTTCGGCCGCAAGGACCTCTCTGACGCGGTACGGCCCGTCGCCTTCACCCCCGACGAATCCAGGCTCTACTTCCAGGTCTCCTTCTTCAACGGCTTCCTCGAGTACGACGTCGCCAGGGACAAGATCACCCGGCTCAGGGAACTGCCCAAGAACCCGGACACCAGCGAGGACCGCACCACCTGGGTCAACGACTCCCGCCACCACGGCATGTCGATGAGTCCGAAGGGCGACAAACTCTGCGTCGCCGGAACCATGGACGACTACGCCACCATCGTCGACCGCACCACCCTGCGGGAAGGCCCTCTGGTCACCGCGTCCAAGCCCTACTGGGCCACTGTCAGCGGCGACGGCAAGTCCTGTGTGATCTCCGAAAGCGGCGCCGACCGGGTCACCGCCATCGACTTCGCGACGGGCCGGAAAACCGTCTCGGTGCCCGTCGGCGACCACCCACAGCGCGTCCGCCTCGCCCACGTACCGGCCGGCTGGACCAGCCCGCTCCCCGCGTCCTGAACAACGCGGGGGCCAGTAGGGCGACGTACGCGCCGGGTGGCCGCGGCTGTGACCCCTGGCCGGCTCATCCGGCCCACCCGGACGAACCGGATGAGCCGGCGTCCCCGGCGGTCTGGGCACAAGGGCCGCGGTGACACGCTGGGCGACAGGGCTGGTTACGTCGTTACGGGCTTGCCGCCGAAGGTCACGGCGAGGCGGCCGTCCGTGGCGAAGGACCAGTTCAGGGCGCCGGTGTAGGAGGAGCACCGGGAGCCGTTCGAGCCGGACCAGAACTGGTTCGAGCTGTCGGTGTTCCCGACGACCTTGTCATTCGTCCCGCTGCCGCTGCGGCACGAGGTGTTGTTCCGGAACACCGACGTCCCGGCGTCGAACGAGTAGTTGCGCTGGGCGTTGTCGATGCTGATGTTGTCCGGCATCGACATCGTGCCGGGGTTCCTGTTGTACGTGAACCCGTGCTTGCCGTTGTCGTAGGCGATGCTGCGCCGGATGACGTGGTTGACCGCGATGTCCTCGCCGCCGAGCTTGTAGCCGTTGCGGTCACCGTTGGAGTTCACGGTGCCGTCGGAGAGGGTGCCGTTGTCGTAGGCGAGGGAGTCCTCGATGGTCACCGGGCCGATGGGTCCGGTGTCCGTCTTGGTGTAGAGGTCCCAGCCGTCGTCGATGTTGTTGTGGGCCACGGCGTAGCGGAAGACGTTGCCGGAGCCGACGGTGAGCTTGGCGGCGAAGCCGTCTGCGTCCTCGCCGTCGGAGTCGGCGTTGTCGTGCGACTCCGCGCTCAGGACGAGGTTGTTGGCGGGCCACTGGTCGCGGGGCGTGCTGGAGGCCATCCGCGAGAGCTGAAGCCCCGTATCGCGGTTGAAGCGCGTGACCGTGCGCTCGAAGATGTTGTTGCTGCCGCCGACGAAGATGCCGTTGTCACCGGCACGCTCGACGACGATGCCCCTGACGTGCCAGAGCGACCCGTTCACGGCAAGCCCGCGGTTCGCCGGGTCCTCGGTCATGCTGGAGAAGTTCAGTACCGGGGTCTCACCCGGGTAGGAGTACAGCTTCGTGCGGGCACTCGATGTGCCGTTGTTGCCCTGCGGGATCGTGACCGTCTGCGCGTAACGGTACGTTCCGCCGCGCAGGTAGATCGTCCCGCCGGGAGTGATACGGCTGATCGCCGAGGTGAGTGTCGTCGGGGCCGACTGCGTACCGGCCGCGCTGTCGCTGCCGTTCGGCGCCACGTACAGCGCGGTGCCCGACGGAGGCGGGGCGGTGCCGCCCACCTCGACATCGAGGTAGTCGACGTTGGGCAGGCCGGCGGAGGTCGTGGGGCTGAGCCGGATGGTGTTGCTGCCGGAGCTCACCGGCACCGTGAGCGTCTTCGTCGCCCACGTCGCCCACGTGCCGGTGCTCTCGAACGACGCCGACGGGGCCGCCGAGCCGTTCACCGTGACATCGGCAGGTCGTGCGGTGGTGGTTCCACTGGCGAAGCGGACCTTCAGCGTCGCCGTGCCCGAGGTGGCAGCGTTCACGGTGAACTGCGCGTATGCGCCGACCGCGTTGTTGCCGTTGCAGAATCCGCTGCCGGAGTATCCCGCCCAGTCGGAGTCGATGGTGCCGGTACAGACTGCTGGGGAACTCTCGGCCTCGTAGCGGGTCGAGGCAGCGGCGGCCGTGCCGCCGGGCAGAGCCACGACCGTGCCGGCCGCCAGGGCGGCGCATGCCAGTAAGGACAGTGGGGATCTCGGTTTCATGGGGGTCCGTTCTTCTCCGTGGACGCACGAGATGGAAAGCGCTTGCTACGCTAGGAGTGCGCCATGCGCACGTCAATAGACGCGTGTCGGGAAGTAATCCAGAAGGCGCTTACCATCAGCGCTCGTCAGGCTCAGCCGTGCCCATGGCCGCCACGGAGGCTTTCGCGCGCGGTCGGCACAAGGAACGGAACGGCAAGGCCGTCAGCCCACGCGACGCCGCCCGTACGCCGGGCTCGCGCGTCTGTCGTACGGGCAAGGCCGTGCCTCGCTCGACACCCACACGGCCGCGGCCGGACTGCCGGGCTCGGGCTGGGCCGTACAGCAGTACCGCCACTCCGCGCCGACTTACGCCGGCGAGGTGCCCCCTGGGCTGCGGTCATGGGCCGGCCTTGATCTTCTTCATGGTCATGTGCGATACGAGGCGCAGGACGCACGGCATGCCGCTGAGCTCGCCGGTGAGAAAGGCTTCAAGGCGGCGTGGTCGGTGTGGTCGGGACGGCGACGCGGACGAAGTAGTCGGGTCGACCGAACATGCGCCGGAACTCGATGAATGATCTCCCGCTACGAAAATCTTGCCAGAGCCACGTTCACGCGTACGCCGGCAGTCAGCTGCGTCAGCCGTGGCGCGACGGGCTCGTGCCGCGCCCGGTCGTCCTCGGCAGCCACCGGGGCGGTGCCGAGCGTAAGCGAATCGGTGACACGCGCCCTCCAGCCGTCCACTATGCGACCCTCTACGACGACCCCGACCGCCTCGACGCCTTCCAGCAGGCCATGACCGGCCTGTCCATGCGCTCCGCACATGCCCTGGCCGAGGCGATCGACTGGTCTGCCTACCGCACCGTCGCCGATATCGGCTGCGCCGAGGGCACCGTGCTGACACACCTGCTCGAGCGCCATCCCCATCTGCGCGGCACCGGCTTCGACCTGGCCGCCGTCCGTCCCAGCTTCCAGCGTCGACACGAGGAGTCCGGCCTCGGCGACCGGCTCGCGTTCCGCCCCGGCGACTTCTTCGCCGAGCCGCTACCGCAGGCCGATGTGCTGGTCTTCGGGCACATCCTGAGCAAAACTGGGCCCTGCCCAAGGCGAAGACGCTGCTGCGCAAGGCACACGAGGCGCTGCCGGAGGGCGGCATCGTGGTCATCTACGAGACCCTCATCGATGATGAGCGCCGGGAGAACGTTCCCGGACTGCTCATGAGCCTCACCATGCTCCTGGAGACGCCCAGCGGCTTCGAGTACACCGGCGCGGACTGCCGCGAGTGGCTGGCGGACGCCGGTTTCCGCGAGAGCCGGGTGCAGTACCTGGCGGGGCCGGAGTCGATGGTGATCGCCAGGAAGTGACGGCCTGTTGCCGGTGGCCTGAGCCGGGACTCCCGGCCCGGTCCTCTCCCGCGTTCTTCCTCATGTGGTCAGCGGGGGCGAGGGCGTCGAGTTCGGCTCAGTAAGCCTCAGCAAGCCGATCGACTCATGCCCGGCTTAGGTCCGGAGGCCGGGCATGCATGGGCCCTGGAGCCGTTCCGTCGCACAGCGATCGCCAGTACCAAGCCCGTTTTTCCCTCGCCGACGCCCCTGCCGACGACCCCGACGTCCCACACATCCTGGTCGGCGGTACTCAGGTGGGGCTGCCGTCCTTGCGGATGAACTCGACCAGGCGTGCGTAGCTGTCGTTGCCGTGTCCGGCCGTGATCGCCCGTCCGGTCAGTTCCGTGAGAAGTTCCGGGAGGCCGGACATCACCCCACGCAGTTCGCTCGCGTGGGCAAGGATGTTCATCGTCCTGTGGTGCAGGTGAAGAGTGAACTCGTCACCCGGGTAGTGCCCAGCGTCCACGTGTGGGGCGTAGGTATTCATGAAGACGCCGACCGTCTTCATCCACCGGTTGGCCACTTCCGTGAATGCCGTCGCCGTTACGTTGCCGCCGGGCCCGTCGGCGCCCATGAGTGCCACTCCGTGCAGCCAGCCGGTCAGCGTGCCCCACATCAGCCCCAGCAGCGCGGTGTCGTAAACGGAGGCCATCGCGGCGTCGGTGCCCAGGTTCATCGGTTCGCCCAGGGCGCAGAGTGTCCCGCGGTTGCCGTCGAAGGCGGCTTGCGAGCCGCTGTAGAGCAGCAGGTAGTCCGGCTTGCCGATGCCGGAGGGAGTAGTCATGATCACGCCGTCGAGGTACTCGGCGCCGTGCTGCTGCGCCCAGTTGGCCGTCTCCCGTGCGTGCACCGGCGACCCCGAGGTGAGCCTGACGACGCGGGGTGGTTATCGCCTCGGCGCGCGGCGTCGATCCGCAGCGCAACGTCGTGGCACGGTGCGGTTGGGATCACTGTTCCCCGGTATCGGTATCTGGTCGTGCCTACCTTTGCCGGATTGAAGAGACTTCCGTCCTCGGTGGCGGGCCCGTGGCCACCGGCCGACGCCTACCGCACCAGGCAGGGACGCTTGGCGTCGAACTCCCAGCCGGGGACGAGGTACTGCATCCCGATGGCGTCGTCCCGGGCCCCCAGAGCCTTCGTCCGGTAGAGGTCATGGGCGGCAAGTAGACGGTCCATGTCGAGTTGGACGCCGAGGCCGGGGGCGTCGGGGACGGCGATCTCGCCGTCGACGATACGGGGCGGGGCGGTGGTGAGCCGCTCCAGGCCCTCCTGCCATATCCAGTGCGTGTCCAGGGCGTTGTACGCGCCGGGCGCCGCGGCTCCGCAGTGTGTGACCATCGCGAGCGAGATGTCGAAGTGGTTGTTGGAGTGGCAGCCCCAGGTCAGTCCCATCGCGTTGCACAACTGTGCTACGCGCACGGAGCCCTGCATGGTCCAGAAGTGTGGATCGGCCAGCGGGATGGAGACCGACCGCAGGGCCAGAGCATGGGTCAGCTGCCGCCAGTCGGTGGCGATCATGTTGGTCGCGGTGGGCAGACCGGTCGCGCGGCGGAACTCGGCGAGCACCTCCCGCCCGGAGTAGCCGCCTTCGGCTCCGCAGGGGTCTTCGGCGTAGGCGAGCGTTCCGACCAGCGGTTCGCAGAGCTCGACGGCCTCACGCAGCGACCAGGCGCCGTTGGGATCGAGGGTGATCCGGGCCTCGGGGAAGCGGTCTTTGAGGGCGTGTACGGCCTTGACCTCCTCGGCGCCGTCCAGGACACCGCCCTTCAGCTTGAAGTCGCGGAAACCGTAGAGGTCGTAGGTGGCCTCGGCCTGGCGGACGATCGCCTCGGGCGTCAGGGCCTCCTCGTGCCGGATCCGGTACCAGTCGATGTCCGCATCGGGCTCGCGGACGTACTCCAGGTCGGTGCGGCCGGGGTCGCCGACGTAGAAGAGGTAGCCCAGTACCCGCACGGAGTCGCGTTGTTGACCGTCTCCGAGGAGCGCCGCGACCGGTACGTCGAGGTGCTGGCCCAGGAGGTCCAGGAGAGCCGACTCGACGGCGGTGACAGCGTGGACGGTGGTACGCAGGTCGAAGGTCTGTGCACCGCGTCCGCCGGAGTCGCGGTCGGCGAAGCCCGATCCGATCTCACGCAGGACACGCTTGCAGTCGCCGACCTTCGCGCCGGTCACGAGGGATTCGGCGTCCCGCAGGGTCTGCGTGATCTTCTCCCCGCCGGGCACCTCGCCGAGGCCCGTGCGTCCCTCGGAGTCCGTCAGGACGACGATGTTGCGCGTGAAGTAGGGGCCGTGGGCGCCGGAAAGGTTCAGCTCCATGCAGTCGCGACCCGCTACGGGGTAGACGGAGAACGCGGTGATGGTCGGCTGGCTCATGCTCATGCTCAGGTTCAGGTTCATGCTCTCTTCAAGTTCCTTGCGTAGGGGGGATGGGGCCAGTGGTCACAGGCTGAGGACGTCAAGGACCCCCTCCGCCGCCAGGCCACCGCCCAGGCCAAGGATCGACAGCACCGTCGTATAGGTGGTTCGGACCTTGATGGCTTGGATGACCGAGAGGTTGAAGTACTCCTTGAACAGCCAGAATCCAGGGTCGTTGACGTGTGAGAAGGCGATGGAGCCGCAGGAGACGGCGAGTACCAGCATCTCGGGATGGACACCGCTGCCGACGAGCAGAGGCAGCACCACACCCGAGGCCGCGCTGCCGGGCGCCAGCGGCTCCCGCAAGGCTGCCCTGGTCCAGGTGAAGACGTGGCGGGTGTCGGTGAGCCAGTTCCGGCTGAAGGTTTCCCAGGTCTGCTCGTGCACGGGCGCCATGTGCGGCGTGGCCCCGGCGTTCAGGACGAGCAGGCCAGGGCGGTGTTCGCGGATCATCTCCTGGGCGAGCTCTTCGTCGGTGGCATCGGCGGCGACGGGCGTGAAGCCCTCGCCGAGTTCCTCGCGTACGGCGCTCAGCTCCCGCTCGCCGCGGGCGATGCCGACGACGTTGATGCCCGCGCCGACGAGCGCGGCGGCGATCGCACGCCCGAAGCCGCGGCCGGCACCGGTGACGACGGCGGTCTGGATGGGATCGGACATCGAAGACTCCGTTGTGGTGGTCGGGTTCGGTCGCAATCAAGACCAGCCCCGGGAGGAAAAACCGTCGCCACAGCCAAAAAATCAAACGGAGCGCTGTGGAGCGCTGGCGCTCGACGAGTGCGTGCTCGGCGCCGGTGAGAGGCGCCGGGCGCGTAATGCCGGGATGATCCAGGTGCCGAGCGGATCTCCACCACGGAGCCGACCGGTGCGTCGTCTTGGTCGGTGAAGTGACAGCGCGGTGTATGGCCCTGCCGGCGCAGCCACGCCTGGGTGGCGCTTCAAGGCACGTAGGATCGCGGTCCTCGACGGAGATCGCGACGACGACGGGCACATGACGCCCGGCAGACTGCGCAAGCAGCGACGCCGAGGTGGCCAAGAAGGTGGCCCGGGATTACTCCCTCCCCCCTGGCTCCCGGCGCCGACGCCGCGCGCGGCCGTTTCACCGCCGACGAGCTGAGGGTGGTCGTCCGCTTCCTCGCCGCGGTGAACCGGGAACTCTCCCTTCTGCGCCGGTAGGGTGCGGCGCGAGGCGGCTTCTCCGAGGAACCGACTGGCCGCGGGCTGCGGACACTTGAGGCCCACCCGCCGGGACCCTCGCCTCGCGTCCCGCGTACTGCAAGGGATTCCCCTCTTACTCCGCGGCCGGGCTGTCTGACATCTTGCGTCAACCCCCTACACGTTTCGTCCCCGGCGGCCCCATCGGCGTGCCGGGACTCGGAGGACGCATTGAGACGTCACATATTCAGCCGGCTCCAGGCCCCCGCGGTCGCCGCCGTCGCCCTGGGAGCCACTCTGGCCCTCGCGGCTCCCGCCGCGGCCGTCGCCGCGGAGCCGCAGGCCGCTGCCGCTTGGGCCGCCGGTATACGCGCCCATCTCGTGATCACGGCCCCCGGGGACACCAGCGCCGTACGGACGGCCGTCGCCGGCAACGGCGGCTCGGTCTTCGCCTCGTACGACGCGATCGGCGTGATCGTCGCGCACTCGGCCTCGGCCGGCTTCGCCTCGGCCATGCGGGGAGTCGCCGGAGTGCAGCAGGTCGGCGCGACGCGCACCTCGGACGTTCCGGCCGACGCGTACAACCCCGCGCTGCCGGCGAACCCGACCCAGTCGTCCACCACACTCGCGGAGAGCCTGACCCGCTGGGACATGACCCAGATCAAGGCGGACCAGGCCTGGGCCGTGACGACCGGCTCGGCATCGGTCAAGGTCGGTGTACTCGACACGGGCGTGGACGACCAGCACCAGGACATCGCCCCCAACTTCAACGCCGCCGACTCCGTCTCGTGCGCCTACGGCAAGGCGGACACCCGCGCCGGAGCCTGGCGTGACGTCGGTACGCACGGCACGCACGTCGCCGGCACGATCGCGGCCGCCAAGAACAGCAAGGGCGTCGTCGGGGTGGCGCCGGGGGTCAAGGTCTCCTCGGTCCGCATCGCCGAGCCCGGCAGCAGCCTCTTCTTCGCCGAGAACACGATCTGCGGCTTCATGTGGGCCGGTGACCACGGCTTCAAGGTCACCAACAACAGCTACTACACCGACCCCTGGCAGTTCAACTGCCCGGACAACGCCGACCAGGCGGCCATCATCGAGGGCGTCAAGCGCGCCCAGGAGTACGCGGAGCGGAAGGGTTCGCTCCAGGTCGCCGCGGCGGGCAACTCCAACCTCGACCTGGCGAACAAGACGGTCGACACCGAGAGCCCGAACGACTCCACTCCCGTCACTCGGACGATCACCAACGCCTGCCTCGACATCCCGACCGAGCTGCCGGGCGTCGTGACCGTCGCCGCGATGGGCAAGGGCAATGTGAAGGCGTCGTACTCCAACTTCGGCAACGGTGTCATCGACATCGCCGCTCCGGGCGGTGACGGTACGTCAGGTGTCTACTCCACCCTGCCGGGCGGCAAGTACGGCAACATGAACGGTACGTCGATGGCCTCCCCGCACGTCGCGGGTGTCGCCGCGCTGCTGGCGAGCGTCAACCCGGCCGCCACCCCGGCCGACCTCCGCTCCAAGCTGGGTGTCCAGGCGACCGACACCGCCTGCCCGTCGGACAGCCGCTGCACGGGTACGGCCACCAAGAACGGCTTCTTCGGCGAGGGACAGACCGACGCGCTCCAGGCCGTCGGCAGCACGCCCCCCACCCCGGGACCGTACTTCGAGAACACCGCGGACGTCACGATCGCGGACAACGCGACCGTCGACAGCCCCCTCACCGTCTCGGGCGTGACCGGCAACGCGCCGGCCACCCTCAAGGTGGGCGTGGACATCAAGCACACCTACCGCGGTGATCTCGTCGTCTCCCTCGTCGCGCCGGACGGGACGGTGTACCTCCTGGAGGACTTCGCCAACAGCGACGGCACGGACAACGTGGCCAAGACGTACACGGTCAACGCCTCGTCCGAAGCCGCCAACGGCACGTGGAAGCTCCGTGTCCGCGACATCGCGTCCCAGGACACGGGCAGGATCGACGCCTGGAACCTGACCTTCTGAGTCCACCACCCACACACCGCACCGTTGCGCGCTCCCCACGCCCGGGGCGCGCAACGGTGCTTCCACGGGTGAACGTCAGCGAGATGATCGCGGCCCCCGAATGACGCCGCAGCCGGGGGCGCCGGGCTGTCCGCCGCGGCGTCCCCGGCCCTCGCGCCGGACAGTGCTCAATCGCGGCTTACTCGTCCCTCGCCGCGCGGGCGTACGCGGTCGAGGTCCTGACGAAGAGGGCGGATCGCCTCAGTTGTGCAGCGCGCCGTCGTCGGCCCCGACCGCATCGCCCTGTGCGTCGTCGCCGCCGACCTCGTCGGGTCCGCCGACGCCGGTGCCGTCCGCACCGCCGTCCGCACCGGCGTTCGCCTCCGCGCCGCCGTTGTTCGCGACGCCGCCGCTGTCCTCGGCACCGGCCCCGGCATCGGCACCCGCGTTGTCCCCGGCTCCGCCGTTCTCCTGCGCCCCGTCCGCACCGTCGTCGCCGGCATCGCCGCCCGCGCCGTCACCGATCCGGGCGCCGACCGCTTCGAGCGCCGTGGTGACCGGCTGGAAGAACGTCTCGCCTCCCGCCGTGCAGTCCCCGCTGCCGCCCGACGTGAGGCCGATCGCGCTGCCGTCGGCTGTGAACAGGGCGCCGCCGCTGTCGCCGGGCTCGGCGCACACGTTGGTCTGGATGAGGCCCGTCACCGTGCCCTCCGGGTAGTTCACCGTGGCGTCGAGGCCGGTGACCTGGCCGTCGCTGAGGCCCGTCGTACTGCCCATCCGGATGACGTCGTGGCCCACCGCGGCGTCGGCGGCCCGGGCGATCGCCACCGTCCGCCCGTCGCCGGTGTCGACTTCGCTCGGAGCCTGGGTGGCGGGGTCGTCGTACGTCACGAGTGCGAAGTCGCCAGCGCCGGGGAACACCGCTTCCTGGACGGTGCCTATCGGCCCGCCGCCGGCTTCCTCCGACCACTGCTCGGCCGCCACACCGCAGTGTCCGGCGGTCAGGAAGCCCGGACTGCCGTCCTGGGCGGTCACGTTGAAGCCGAGTGAGCAGCGCGCGCCGCCGCCGAAGATGGCGTCGCCGCCTTCGAGGAACGTCTTGAACTCGCCCCCGGACTTCTGGATCCGGGCCATGCCCGGACCGAGGTTCTTCACCGCCGCTTCGAGCCTGTCCCAGCGCTCACCGGTGACGGTTCGGTCGGCCGTGACGAGGACCTGGTTGTTTCTCGGGTCGATGGCCCACGACGTGCCCGGAACGGTGGCCTTGCGGGACAGTACGCTCTTGGCCGCGCTCAGCTCGCTCGCGCTGTTGTCGACGCTCCTCGGCACCGCGCCGGCCTTCTTGACTCGCACGTCGATCTCGTTGTTGTCGCCCACGACGTTCACGACGAGCTGCTGCTTGCCGGCGTCGTAATACGCGCCGCCGTACGACTCACCGAGCTGCTTGCCGAGCTGCTGGAGCAGCTCCGCCGCGGAGGCCGCGCTCATCTGCCGGGGGGCCGACGCGTCGGATCGGGCCCCGTCCTGCCCGGCGTAGGCCTGCGGAAGCAGGACGGCGGCCGCGGCAATGCCGACCGCCCCCGCTCCCGCCAGAACGGCCTTTCGCTTGGTTATTCGCCTGTGACTCAACTCGCCGCCTCCTGTAGGGGTACGGAGCCGGTTGCCGATGGGCAGCCGGGGGACGCGTCCGCCTCTTGATACGCATGAGGCGCGTGTTGTTCTCATCGCGCTGGTGAATATCTGCGCGGACGGGCCGTCAGACCGCGGACGGGACCGACCGGCGGGACGGGTTGACCTCAAGTTCGATCGAGGTCTTAGCGTCACGCCCATGGACATAGAAGTCACCGCTTGGACATCGCTGCACAACGTGATCAACGCCAGTCAGGACCGCAGGCCCGTCTCCCGGACCACCCTGCGCCGCATCGCCCGGTTCGCCCGGCCGCATCACCGGCAGCTGTACCGCTTCCTGCTGCTCAGTGTGGTGACCGCCCTCCTCGCGGTGGCCACGCCGGTGCTCGCGGGACGTGTCGTCGACGCGATCGTCCGGGGACGCGAAGGGGGAACGGTCACCCGGCTCGCCCTGCTCATCGCGGTCATCGCCGTCGCCGAGGCAGGGCTGGGCCTGCTGACCCGCCGGCTGTCGGCCACCCTCGGGGAGGGGCTGATCCTCGACCTCCGCACGGCGGTCTTCGATCACGTCCAGCGGATGCCGGTCGCCTTCTTCACCCGCACCCGGACCGGTGCGCTCGTCAGCCGCCTCAACAACGACGTCATCGGTGCCCAGCGCGCCTTCAGCAACACGCTCTCCGGCGTCGTGTCCAACCTCGTCACCCTGCTGCTGACCCTCGCCGTCATGCTCAGCATCTCGTGGCAGATCACCCTGCTCGCCCTCGTCCTGCTGCCGGTGTTCGTCGTGCCCGCCCGCCGGATGGGCGCACGTATGGCGACGCTCCAGCGCGAGGCCGCCCACCACAACGCCGCCATGGGCACGCAGATGACCGAACGCTTCTCCGCTCCCGGCGCGACCCTCGTCAAACTCTTCGGCCGTCCGGCCGACGAGTCCGCCGAATTCGCCGCCCGCGCACGCAGAGTGCGCGACATCGGCATCCGTACTGCCATGGCGCAGTCCACGTTCATCACCGCGCTCACCCTGGTGTCCGCACTGGCACTGGCCCTCGTCTACGGACTCGGCGGCTTCTACGCCCTGCGCGGCAGCCTCGACCCCGGAGCCGTCGTCGCTCTCGCCCTGCTCCTCACCCGGCTCTACGCCCCGCTCACGGCACTCGCCGGCGCACGGGTCGAGGTGATGAGCGCCCTCGTGAGCTTCGAGCGCGTCTTCGAAATCCTTGACCTGCGCCCGCTGATCGCCGAGAAGCCGGACGCCCGGCGGGTACCGGACGGGCCGGTGTCCGTGGAGTTCGACCGGGTCTCCTTCGGCTACCCGTCCGCGGACAAGGTCTCCCTCGCCTCCCTGGAGGATGTGGCGGCCCTCGACTCGCGTGGCGGCACCCAGGTCCTGCACGACGTCTCGTTCCGCGCCGAACCCGGCCACATGGTCGCCCTCGTCGGTTCCTCCGGCGCCGGCAAGTCCACGATCGCGCAGCTCCTGCCGCGACTGTACGACGCCGACTCCGGGTCCGTACGGCTGAACGGCGTCGACGTACGGGACCTGTCCGCCGACTCGATCCGCGAGACCCTCGGCATGGTCACCCAGGACGGGCACCTCTTCCACGAGTCCGTACGCGCCAACCTGCTCCTCGCCCGGCCCGACGCCACCGAGGACGACATCTGGGACGCCCTGCGCCGTTCCCGACTGGACGGTCTCGTGGCCTCACTGCCCGACGGCCTGGACACCGTCGTGGGGGAACGCGGTTACCGGCTCTCCGGCGGCGAGCGGCAGCGCCTGACCATCGCCCGACTGCTGCTGGCGCGCCAGCGCGTTGTCATCCTCGACGAGGCGACCGCGCACCTCGACTCCACGTCGGAGGCAGCCGTACAGGAGGCACTGGCCGAGGCGCTCGAGGGACGTACCGCCGTGGTGATCGCCCACCGCCTGTCGACCGTACGTGCCGCCGACCTGATCCTGGTCGTCGAGGAAGGCCGGGTCGTCGAACGCGGGACGCACACCGAGCTGCTGGCGGCGGGTGGCCGCTACGAGGAGTTGCACCGCACCCAGTTCGAACGCCCGGGTATGGAAGAACCGCTGGCGAAGCAGGGCGCTCCGGCAGCGCCGTGAACTCCAACGGCCCGGCGTGATCAAGGGGGTCCCGGCCGGTGGGCAACCGGGGACCCCCTCCACACCGTCCCTCCGCAATAATGGGGCCCTCCGTGGCGGTGGCCGTCACCCGGATCCGGTCCTCACGGGTAACGGCTTCCTCGTACATCTCACAGAGGAGCCGGAATTATTGACTCCTATTCATTTGTAAACACCCCTCGTTCAATTTGAAGATCACCATGCTAATGTCGGAAGACTGAATCGCTGAATTGCGGGGGGTTCGATGCTCCAGTTACGTGATCGCCTGCGCGCGGCCCGGGGCACCAAAGCGATCAACTTCAAGCACGTCCTCCTCTCCGTCATGATCAAGAGCGACAGTCAGGCTGATCTGGCCCGGCGCACCGGACTTGCTCAGTCCACCGTTTCGAACATCGTCAGGGAGTTACAGACGGCCAGGGTCTTCGTCTCGGAGCCCGGGCGCGGGACGAGAGTCTGCCTCGCCCCGACGCGCAATGTCGCGGTCGGCGTCCACCTCGGCTTCAACCAGGCGACCGTCGTGGCCCGGCGGGTCGACCGCCCCGTCACCGAGACGCACTGGGAGCACGTGGGGAGCGGTGCGAACCGGGGGCTGGGCGAGATCATGCCCTCCCTGAAACAGGCCGTTCGGGACGCGGTCGCCAAGACCGGCCGCGAACTGGAGGACGTCGTGTCCCTCGGTGTGGCGGTCCCGAGGATGGTCGACCCCCGGACCGGCAAGTTCCGTACGCCCGTGCTGCCCCCGTGGAGCGAAGGAGACGCTCCGTCGGACGACCTGGGGGAGTGGCTGCGCGTCCAGGGTGCGCTCGACAACGACGCCAACCTCGGTGCGCTGGCGGAGCAGACGTACGGCACGGACGGCCACTGCGAGATCGTCGTCTACGTCAAGGGCTCCACCGGCATCGGCGCTGGCCTCGTCATCAGCAGCAACCCCATTCGCGGGCACGGAATGGCCGGTGAGATCGGCCATCTCGTGCTCGACCCGCACGGCATGGTCTGCCGCTGCGGCGGGCGTGGCTGCCTCGAAACGATCATCGGTGCCGACGCGCTCGTCCGTCAGGCCCGCGAGGCGCTGGCCGGGAGCGTGGCCGACGTGCCGTACTCCCTCGCCTCCCTGATCGAACGGGCGCAGTCGGGTGACGCGGTGTGCGAGCGGGTGGTGCGGGACGCCGGACGCGTGCTCGGCCAGGCTCTCGCGCTGGTCTGCAACCTCTTGAACCCGGACCTGATCGTCCTGGGCGGGCAGCTCGCCGCCGCGCAGAACCTGGTCCTGGAGCCCTGCCGGGAGTCCCTGGCGCGCTTCGGGCTGCGGGGTGCGGTGGGTCCCCACAGTGAATTCGCCCTCAAGCTGAGTTCGATGAATCCGCTGTCCGAGGCGCAAGGGGCACTGGTGCTCGGTCTGACCTCCTTGCGGAGGACGGACGTCGACAAGGAGTGAGCCGCAATTGAAGCTCGGCGCCCGTTCCGTGCGGCGTACATCGACGAGCTGAACTCCGCGCCCGCACAGTCGGCTCCCGGCTCTGCGAATTGGCAACGAGGTGCGTTGCCGGGAAAGGGCACGAGTCACTGCGATGTGGTCCTCCGCCGGTCGAGCACCTGTCGTCGCGCGTGGACAACGGCCGCTCACGCCTGCCATGGTGGCCGCACGCCAGGGGTTCGAAAACCCGGTTTGCGGCTAAAGTCGAATAGCAGACTCTGTCCAAACGTGTTCGTTCATGCAATTGCATGCGCCTTTTGCGTCAACATCAGGTGGATAAATGACCTTGCTGAGAAAATGCCCCCAACGGTCGGCGGCCCGGCCCTCTGATTCCGATACTGGTGCTCAGCAACATCTCGCCGCGGCGGATCCCGACCGCGACGACTCTTACGCCCCCCCGGTCGTGGTCGATCTCGGTCATGTACGGGAGGTGACTCTCGGAAGCTCCAGCAGTGGCACCGCCGACGCCAACTCCCATTACTACTGGTGATGGATGTGACCGCACCCGACCACAGCACCGACGGGCGGCTCCACCCGGACTTCACCGGCTGCTTCCCGCTCCTCACCGGCTCGACCGCTCTCCTCGCGGACATGACCGGTCACTGGCGGGAAGGCGAACTGCGCAGTTTCCGGTGCGCGGCCAGCACTGTCATCACCATCGGGCAGTGTCTCGCCGGGGAGCGGCAGTTCGCGGCGGACGCCGAGCGGGCCCTCGCCACGGACCGGCTCGCCTCCCTGACCCGGTGGGCGGGCAGCTACCTCTGCATCGTCGTACGCCCCGGCGACCTCACGGCCTTCGCCGACCTGGCCGGGCAGTACCCGCTGTACTACCGGCGCCGTCCCGGCCGCACCTGGATCGGTTCGCGGGCGACGGACGTAGCGGCCGCGGCCGGCGGCGGCTGCCGCCCGGACCCGCAGGTCCTGGCCGCGCGCATCTTCTGCCCCGGCGTACCCCTGCTGCCCGAGAGCCGGTCCGTGGTGGCCGGTGTCGAGCGGCTGGGCGGTGGGCATGCCCTGCGGATCACGGCTGACGGCGCGGCCGTCCAGTGGGAGTACGAGACTCTCCAGCCCCAGAATGAGGCATCAGCGGCGACGGCGGCCGAAGCGCTCGGGGCGGCACTCGACGAGTCGGTGGGGCTCCGCGCCGCGCGCGCCCGGACACTGACCGCGGACTTCAGCGGCGGACTCGATTCCACTTCTGTGGCGTTTCTGTCGTTGCGCCACCGGACGGGCCCGTTACCGGTCTTCACCTATCACCGGGCGGATACGGCCTGCGACGACCTGGAGTACGCGCGCGGCTACTCGCGTCTCGACGAACGGCTCCGCCTCGAAGTGGTGACGGGGACGACGGCCGACACGCTGCCCTACCAAGGCCTGTACGACGCGGAATGCGACGGGGAGCCCAACTCCGCGGCGGTGGGCGCGGCCCGTACGCGGCTCCGCCTGGAGCGCATCGCCCAGCACGGTTCCGACCTCCACCTCGGCGGCGAGGGCGGCGACGCACTCCTCAGCCCGCCGCCCTCCTACCTGGCGGGTCTCGCGCGGCCGGGCGGACTGCGGAGACTGCTTCGGGACGGGCACGCGCTGGCGCGAGCGCGCCACACCTCGCCCCTCCGCGTCGTGGGCAGGGCTGCTCAACTGGCGCGTACTCCACTGGCAACCGCCCTGCGACGGACGGCCGAACGGCTGGAATCACCGGGGGAGCGCGACCCGCACTGGCTGGACACGCTGAGCTGGTGGGTCCTTCCGGGCCCCGAGGCGGCTTGGCTCACGGCCTCCGCGCGCCGGGAGCTCGCCGAACTGGCCCGTACGGGGGCCTCCGAGCGACGCGCGCGAGGACGGCGGACGGACGACGGTCCGCCGGACCTGCGCACGACCCTCCACGAGTTGCGTACGTCGGCCTCGGCGCAGCGCCAACTGGCCTGCGCGGCGGCCCCCTTCGGGATCTGGCCGCAGGCCCCCTTCCTCGACAACGACGTGGTCCGGGCCTGCCTGCTGCTGCCCGCCCACCAGCGCAGCGATCCAACGGCCTTCAAACCGCTGCTCGGGTCGGCACTGGCGGGCGCCGTCCCCGCGCCCGTGCTGGCCCGGCGGACGAAGGGCGACTACTCCGACGAGGACTACCGGGGCGCCCGGCTCGCCGCGGGGACGCTGCGGGACATCATCGGTACGTCCCGCCTGGCCGCCCTCGGTGTCATCGACCCGCGCGCGGTCGCGGCCTCACTGGACCGCGCCCTGATGGGGCTGCGTGCCCCCTTCCCCGCCCTGAACCGCTTCCTCGGCGTCGAGTTGTGGCTGAGGAACACGTCATGGCCAGGCGACTCGCAGTATGGAGGCAGCTCGTGACCGAGCTCCGGATCCCCCAGCACGTCCACGCCGGCGAGGCACCGCACGGCGGGACCGTGCTCTTCAACGCCCGGTCCGGGCAGTGGTACGCGATGAACGGCACCGCACGCGAGCTCTGGGAGGAGTGGCGCCGTACCGGTGATTTCGACACAGGCGTACAGGCGGTCGCCGACCGCTTTCCCGGGGTGCGGTACGACCACGTACGGCTGGACGCCGAGAAGCTCGCCGATGACCTGGTCGAACGCGGCCTCGTGGCCGCCGAGAAGGGCCGGACCCCTGCCACGGAAGCGACACCCGACGTGGGGGAGGAGAGGGCGTTCGGGCAGGCGGCCTGCGCGCCGCAGGGCGACGGGGTTCGGTGGCTCAGGACGGCCGGGTGGCTCGGGCTGTGCCTCGCGCTGTTGCTGCTGCGGCTGCCCTTCCGCGTTCCCGCGTACGCCGTGGACGTACTGAAGAGGCCGCGGTCGCGCCTGCGTCCGGCCACGATGCGCCAGGCCGAGTCGATGCTCGCGGTTGTCCGCCGGGCCGCGGACGGGTATCCGGGGCGAGCCGCCTGCCTGGAGCACTCGCTCGGCACGGTGCTCGGGCTCGCGCTCGCCGGGCTCACGGCCGACTGGTGCCTGGGCAGTGCCGACGACCCGTACCGGTTCCACGCCTGGGTGGAGATCGACGGCGAGACCGTCACGCGTCACGACGCCGACGACCGCGTCTCGTTCCGACGGGTGCTGGTGCTCTGAGAACTCTGCGGCGCGCCCGGCTCTTCAGAATGAAGGGCCGGGCGCGTCCTGGTTCCGCTCTTTGTTCAAATTCGGTGTCAGCAGCCGCGGATATCATGCGGAAGCCGATCGTGTGCGCGCTCCCACGCGCGGCCGGCGGAAAGAGGTATATGAAAGCTTGCTTCGAATTATCCGACGCCGGAGGCCGCGGGCCCTGCCTACCGATCGGTTTCACACTAATGCGTGGGTGAGGGTTTCTCCGGAGTGCGCGGAGCGCTATGCTCAACACGCGCACAAAAAGACTTGAGGGGCCGCCCGCGGCAACGGGAAACCCCTCAAGAGCATGAAACCGCCTGGCCGGTGAGCGATCAGATCAGAGGCGTGACTCCTTCGTTCACCAGGGCGAGAACGACCAGGATGGTGATGACGATGACCTGGATCACGCGTGCCCAGCTCAGGTCCGTGCTGCCCTGGATCGTCATTCGTGCTTTCACGTTCACGGAGGAATTCCCTTCGGGGGTAAGGGCCGGCGCAGTGTAGATCGAAAAGCAACACCGCGACAACAGTTTCTGCCGTATTTCGCAGACTGACAACCCCTCGGCATGCGACTTGGCGTCGCCCTGCGAGCCATTCCTCACAGGGGAATTGCACTTGAAGGACGAGTGTTCTTCAATTCGTCGGTAATGCGCTCCAGGCGTCGAAGCCGGAAGCGGAAATCGAATGAGATACGCACGCCGGAACGCACTCCGGCCCGCACGTGCCTCCCCTTTGGTCGCCGGGTCCGCCCCCGCATGGCGCGGGCGTCCATCCGCACGCCGGGCACCGCGGTCCGGCTCCGACGGCATCGAATCGGCTCTTGCCCTCCGGTAACCCTCCTTCCCGACGGGCGAATTGACGGTCGGCGGTGCGCGGCCGGCTCCGGAAAAAATCTTGGCCCGGGTTTCACACCTGAAGGCGAGGGCGCTCGCGCCGCCCGGCGGACTTCATGAAGTGGTCACATCACGACCCGCCCCTGCCGTGGTCACAGCGACCGGCTTCGCCCACCGTGTGAAGCGGGACGGTCCGCGTCGGCGATCTCCGGTTCCAGGCCCTGTGCGGGCGTCGTGAGCGGACGCCCGATGTCCGAACGCCAGGCCTCGAAGGCGAGGGCCGTAGCGGTGACCACGGCGAGACCGAGCAACCAGCCGCCGATCACGTCACTGACCCAGTGAACCCCCAGCGCCACACGCGTACCGCTGACGCCCAGAACCGTGACGACCGCCAGGACCCAGGGCACCGGGCGCCGGCGTCGGGGCACCAGCGGAAGCAGGACCAGCAGCAGAATGGCGCAGGAGGTCGTCGCCGTCATCGCGTGCCCGGAGGGGAACGAGAAGCCGGGGCTGTGCGCCACCGGATCCGGCAGGTGCGGGCGGGCACGTTCCACGGCGTTCTTGGCCAGCAGACCGGCCGCACCACCTGCCAGTGCGGTGACCGCCGCCCAGGCCGCCAGCCGCCAGGCGCGGCGGCTCAGGAGCCACACCACGAGCACGGCCACCAGCAGGCGCATGGTCACCGGCCCCCACACGACATCCGTGAGAAACCGGAGGGCGCGTACCAGGCCCGGGTGCTCAAGAACCTGTTGGTGCAGCGATGCGGCCGCGCCGCGGTCGAGCCGTCGCAACGGCGCCCACCGGGCCTCGACGAGCACCAGCGCCAGGGCCGCGGGCACGGCCGCCACCACGGTGCCGACGGCGGCGCCGGCCAGCCGCATGCCGAGCTTGACGTCCGGCCCCCAGTGGCGGGAGATCGTCGGTCCGACGAGTCGTCGCGGGCCGGCGAGGCACCGGCGCCCGGATCGTTGTGCCATGGCGCGGTGCGCCTCCTTTCAGAGGACGTCAGGGCTTCCGGCCGAGCGGCGCGGGCGAGGACGGTGTGCCTCGCCCCGGACGTACGGGCGCCGCAGGGCCGGCGTGCCGGTCGCCCTGCTCGCCGTCAGCAGGTGCGGGTGACTGGGCGCACCGGAGGCCCGGTGCTGCGGGCGCCGGGGCCGCGGTGGGTGCGGGGTCCGTCCTCAGGTACGGGCGGCAGGCGGCAGGGCGCCGGCTCCGGGGCAACTGGACCAGCAGGGCTCCCGGTTCCACCTCCGCGACCATTCGCGTGCCCTCGACGGCGCAGTCGCCGTCGACTTCGCGGGCCTGTGGCCCGGCAAAGCGGATGTCGACGTGGACCGCGCTGAAGTACTCCAGGGCGCCGCGCGCCACGAGCCGTCGCGCAGGCGCGGCGGCCGCGGTCGTGCGGGGCGTTGCGGTCGTCCCGGGCGCCCCGGGCGTCCCCCTCGTCCCTGTCCCGGCCGGACGCCGGGAGCGGCTGGGCATCATGCCGCGCAGCAGGTGCGCCGCCGCCGCGAGCCACCCCACGGCGCCGCTGGGGTCGAGCAGGACCACTTCCAGCCGTCCGCTGTCGGGCCGGGCGTCCGGCAGGAGCGGCACGCCGCCCTGAAGGGCGCCGACGTTGCCGATGACGACCATGCGCGCGCGGCGGGGCACAACGTCGCCCGTGTCGAGCCGGATCGACAGCCGCATGGGGGGATCGCCGAGATGACGTACGGCCGAGACGACGTAGGCGAGCCAGCCCAAGGACGCCTTGAGCCGTGGTGAGGCGTCCCGCACCATCACCGCGTCGAATCCGGCACCGGCCATGACGGTGAAGCGGGTCGGTGCGAGACCGTCGCCGCTCACCCGCCCGACGTCGATACGGACGCGGTCGCCGCTCAGCGCCCGGTCCAGGGCCGCGGCGGGCTTCACGGGCAACCCCAGGTTGCGCGCGAGCAGATTGCCCGTACCGCACGGGACGACCGCCAAGGCAGTGCCGCTGCCGGCCAACTCGTCCGCGCAGGCGCGTACGGTGCCGTCCCCTCCGCACACCACGACCAGGTCGACCCGCCCGGCCGCCGTGTACGCGGCGAGGTCGCCGCAGGGGCGTTCGGCCGTCGTCGATGTCCACCGCACATCGGTGCAGCCGTGCCGGACCAGGACATCGCGTACCTGTTGTGCCAACTTCTCCGCGCACGCCAGGGGATGGCGCACCACGACGACGCGGCGGCCACCCCGGACGCCGCCGTCGGCGCTCCCGGCGGACCGGGGGAGGGGCGGCCGGGCACCCTCGCGGCCGGCAGGCGCCGGAGCGGGACGCTCACGCGGTGCCAGCAGCGCGTACCCGATGACGAGCAGGGTGCACGCGCCGTTGACCAGGCCGCCCACCACATCGCTCGGATGGTGCATCCCCCGGTACAGGCGGGAGACGGCCACAGCCGGTGGAACGACCAGCAGCACCACCGCGGCGACGTACCGCCAGGGGCCGCGCAGCCGGGTGACCGCGAGCGTGGCCAGACCGCCGTAGAGCGCGACCGACGCTCCCACATGGCCGGAGGGGAAGCTGGAGGTCGGCGGGGCCGGATCGAGATGAGACACGACGGGGCGCGGCCGCTCCACGCACAGGGTGATGAACAGGAAGAGCGCCGACTGCGCTGCGACCGACGCGCCGAGGAACACCGCCTCCCGCCACCGCGGCACGCGCGGCAGGACGACCAGCGCGACGACGCAGACAAGGGTGACGCCGATGACGCCTTCGGTGGAGGCGATGAGCGTCAGCCACTCGGACACCGACGTGGCCGGTCCGGTGCGATGCCCGGCGAACCAGGCATTGACATCGCCCTCTGCCGACAGGGGCCACCGGGTGGCGGCCGGGCCGGTGATCAGCAGACCCGCTCCCACCATCAGTGCCCACAGGGGTGGCAACAGCAGCAGGGGTCTTGTCCGTCCGGCGGCCGCGCCGCTACCCGTCGTCATGCCCCACGTGTTGCCCGTCGCGGCCGGATGAACCGTGAGGGCCGGGCGCATCACACCGCATCACACCGCATCGCATGGCATCGCATGGCATCGCATGGCATCGCATCACATCGCGTCACACCGGGGGAGAGCAGGGATCAGGCCTTTTCGGCCGTCCGTCCCGGGAGAGTTCGGCGTTGAACTGCGCTCCGCCCAGCAGTACGACGTGGGACACCCACAGCCAGACGAGGAAAGCCACCACACCCGCCAGGGAACCGTAGAGACGGTTGTACGTCGCGATGTGCGAGGCGTAGAACGCGAAGCCCGCCGAGGCCACGAGCCACAGCACCACCGCCAGCGCCCCGCCGGCCACCGTCTGCCGCAGCCCCCGGGCCTCGGGCGGCCCGGACCGGAAGAGCAGCAGAACCAGGGCGACGACCACCAGGAACAGCAGCGGCCACTTCAAGCCCGCCCACACGAGGGCCGCCTGATGGTCCGTCCCTGTCCCCCGGCCGATGGCCCGGGCGATCCTTCCGGTGGCGGTCAGCGTCAGCACCCCGCTCACCAGCAGCGCCAGGACCGTGAGCGCCCTGAGCAGGATGGCGGGCAGAGTCCGCCACGCCGGACGGCAGTCCGCCACGCCGTACATCGCGTGCAGCGCGCGCCGGAACACGGCCAGATAGCTGGAGGACGACCAGAGCGCCGCGCCGCCGGTGAACACGACCAGCAGCCAGGGGCCCGAAGCCCCCTGCGGCCGGCTGCCCAGAGCCTGTTCGAGCACCGGGCGGGCCGTGCGCGGTACGAAGGCGCCGAACTGCGCGATGACATCCTCGGGCGAGCCCGTGCCGAGCAGCGCGATGGCGAAGACGATCACCAGCAGGGCCGGGAAGACCGCCAGGACCGCGTAGTACGTCAACGCGGCCGCCCAGTCGGTGACGTCGTCCTCCCACAGAGCGACCGGCGTACGGGCCAGGGCTCTGACGTACGCACCGCGTTCGCCACCGCGCGCCGAACCGCTTGCGGGGACACCGACCGCCATGAGACCACCACTCCGTTCCGCCCTGCCACCCGCATCGGCCGCCTCCTCGACGCACGGCTGCCGACAGGCTCTCCTCCCTGCTGCCCGGCAACGGTGCCCGCACGCCATGGCACGGCGGTGAATCCGGGATCGTCGGTCGTGGCCACCGACTGCCGCCACGGCTCGCACGTCATGCGCTGGTTCAGGCCAGCCTGCCCCGAACCACGGCACGCCGTAATTCTTCGGCCACTTCCTGGCGGCCCGGCTGGCGGACCCGGACCGTGTGGTGAGCGGGTACGCGATGCGGGGTGCCCGTACGCTGCCGCTGATGACCTCGCCGGAGCTCTCCAGGGCCGCCCCGTGCTGGCGGCCGCCACCACGAAGTGCCTGGAGGCGTACGCCGCCCACGCGCACCTGCTCGAGGATTCCGCCGTCGTCCACGCGGCGGCAAGGCGGTCCGAGGCCGACGGCGGAGTTCCGGGGCGACGCCCTGCTCGCCCTTGCCCTCGTATCGACCGACACCATGACAGGCAGCGGGCCGTCGCTGCCGCGCACCGGGCGGGAAAACAAGGTGACCGGACCGATCGTGCCCGGGCATCATCCGAGGATGGCGAAGGCGCGCGAAGTGAAGAAGGCAGAGCGGGAGACGGCAGTCGACGACGGCGTACTGCGCCGGCTCGACAAGGCTGTCACCACCGGAAGGCTGGTGCGCGTCCACCGGTCGATCCCTCGCGTGGAGTGGATCGAGGGATTCGTCATCGGCGCGAGTGCCGAGTGGACCTTGCTGGCGCGGTGCTCGGACATCCAGCTTGACGGCTGGTCGGCGCTCCGTACCGCCGACATCACCAAGGTGCGCCGACAGGGAGACGAGACCTGCCTGACCATCAGAGCCCTGCGCCGACGCGGACAGTGGCCGGTACGCGTACCCGCCGCGATTCCCCTGGACGAGTCGACCGCGCTGCTGAAGACCGCGGGCAGCGAGTTCGGCCTCATCTCGGTGCACAGGGAACGGCAGGTGCCCGACGCCTGCTGGATCGGCGCGGTGACGCGGCTGCGGCCGAGGTCGGTACGACTGCGCGAAGTCGACACCGGCGCACGGTGGCACGCCGACGACACCACATTCCGCTTCCGGGACATCACGCGGGTGGACTTCGGCGGCCGGTACGAAACGACGTTGAGGGAATTCGCCGGCCCGTACAGCTGAGCGCGGTACGCCGGATACGGCGGTGTACGGGGCCGGGAAGATTCCGGGGACATGAAGCGCCATGTCGACACTCCTGCTGGTCGCCCAGCTCACCGACCGCTGGGGCTCCCGGCCCAGCGGCAGCGGCAAGACCGTCTGGGCCGAGCAGGCGCTCCCGGCGGACAGAGCGGCCCGGCCCCGCCCCGTCACCGGGATGAACGGTGACGAGTCGGTATCACCTCGCCGGAGAGCGGCAGACCGAGCCCGGCCACCGCCCGGGCGACCAGGCGGGACATCTCGGTGGCGCCCTTCAGCTGGAAGTGGGTGTTGTCCTGGATCCCGTTCGGGAAGTTGGGGTACTGCCCTGGAGACAGCCACAGGAAGATGTTCTTGGACGCCTCCACGCCGAGCTTCGTCAGGAACACCCGGCTGAGCTCGGACAGGTCGACCAGCGGGGCTCTCTCCTCGGCTGCGACGGCGCGCGCGGCATTCACGTACGCGGGGAAGGAGACGTTGAACTCGCCGGTCGACCCGTTGTAGGAGCGGCGGGAGACGGGTGTGACGACGATGGGTGTCGCGCCGCGTGCGCGGGTGGCCCTGATGTAGTCGTTACGCAGGTACTCCTTGTAGTCCGCCGGTGAGGTGTAGCGGTCCGGGTTGCTGACGGTGGCGTCGTTGTGTCCGAACTGCACGCACAGGTAGTCGCCCGGCCGGATCGCCTGGTGGATGGCGGCCAGCCGTCCCTGCTCGATGAAGCTCCGCGAACTGCGCCCCCCTATGGCGTGGTTGGCGATCGTGATGTTCTGGGTGAAGAAGCCGGGGAGCGTCTGACCCCAGCCCGCCTGGGGGTGGTAACCCGAGCGGTACGTCTGCGCGGTGGAGTCGCCGGCGATATAGACGGTGGCGGTCGCCGCTGCGCCGGCGGTGGTACGCCCGGACTCCGCGGCAGCGGTGCTGGGAAGATGGAGATTCAGGCCGATGCCGCCGCCGAGCGCGGCGGCCGCGACGAGGAAGCGCCTGCGGCTCGTGGCACTGCTCGGAGCCGGAGCCGGAGCCGGAGTCGGATTGTCGTTGCTGTGGCCCATCTGGCCCTCCTGACGGGGGAGTTGTGAAGCGTCACCCTCTTGTCGTCGCTGCGCGTGAATAGGTTGCAGGGGATCAGCGCGGTGCTTCGGGCTGAGCCGTCTGCCGACGGCGTGGTGCGGCGACCTTGCACAGGAAAGCTCGGTGGCAGCGGGCCACGGCACGGATAGCCGACAGGCGTGGGAACGGCAGCCTCGACCGCTGTGAGCAGCTCGGTGCCGGATCGATCCGGTCCCAAGGAGCGAACGTCGTAGACATGCACCATCATCGATGACAGGAGGCTGCTCCGCACCGACGAGGGCTAAGGCGGTGAAGCCGTGGTGCTCGCGCTCGTACGTGAACTGAACCGGCGCGCCGACCCGCGACGCCTGCGGCACGACGTCGAATACCTCGCCGACCGCCCGCGCAGCCGCACCCGCGCCCCCGAGGCCATGCTGCGCGCCGAGGCCCATGTGATGCGTGAACTGGCCGCCGCGGGGTGGCGGACCGAGCGGCAGCCGTTCGACGTACGGTGGCGACTGGGCGGCACCGACCGCCAGAACGATCGGGCCATCGCGCTCCAACTCCGCCTGCACACACGGCTGACCGGCGCGAACCTCGTGGCCCGCCTGCCGGGAGCCGACGACCGGCCCACCGTGGTCGTCGGAGCCCATCTGGACACCGTCGACGGCAGCCCCGGCGCCGACGACAACGCCTCCGGAGTCGCCGCGCTGCTGGAGATCGCGCGGCTCCTCGGCGGGCTGCCGCGACCGCCCGCCGTCACCCTCCTGTTCTTCGACATGGAGGAGCTGGGCATGATCGGTTCCCGGGTCGCCGCCCAGCAGCTCCGCCGAACCGGGCAGGTCGCGGGAATGATCTGCCTGGAGTCCGTCGGTTACTTCGCGACCGGGCCCGGAACCCAGCTCATGCCTGCCGGGTTCGCGGCGGCCTTCCCCCAGGTGGCCGCCCGGGTCCGCTCCGGCGGGCAGCGGGGTGACTTCACCCTCGTGGTGCACCGGCGCTCCACTGAGGCGGCCGCCGCTGCGTGGCGGCGGGCAGCGGAGGCCGCGGAGCCCCGGCTGTCCGCCGTCACCCTGCGCGACCCGCGTCCGCACGGCCTGCTGGGCGCGCTCGCCGGCCTCGCGGCGCCCCCGCTGATCCACCTCGACCGCAGCGACCACGCGTCCTTCTGGAACGTAGGGATTCCGGCCCTGATGCTCACCGGTACGGCGAATTTCCGGAACCCCCACTACCACCGGCCGACCGACACCCCGGACACCCTCGATTACGGGCGTCTGGCGGCGGTCGCCGTCGCGACCGCCGCCACGGCCGCGTCCGCCGCGTCATGGCGCGGCCTCTCCTGAACCGTGAGGCGGACCAGCACGCACGCCGGGCTCGCCGGCAGTTCGACGGTGAGTTCGGCGGAATCGGGCCGCCAGGTCGCCGTGCCCGCCGGTGCCGAAAGGTGCGGAATCTCGGCGCGTACGTCCTTGCCCGCCAGGTGCGGTACCGGAAGGCGCTGCTGGGAGTCGCCGCCCCTGCGCCACACCGAGACGTACGTCGTCCCGCCGGCCCGCAGCCCCAGCGCGAGCCAGTCGTCCGTCCACCCGGGCAGGCCGAGTGGCCAGCAGGGCACGGCGCGCGGAAGGTCGTGGCGCAGTGACTTGTACGTCGCCAGCGCATCCCGTACGCGTGCGAGCTGGCCCGGGGACATATGGTCCAGACGCCCGGAGAGATGGATCCGGCCGAGCAGCGCGCCGCCCAGGGTGAAGGCGATCTCCTCGTCGGTGAAACCAGGCTGCGGGTACGCCCACACGGCGCCCTGCTCGGGCGGTACCGCCGTGGGCGCGGCAGCCGCGATCGGGGGATAGCGCAGCGGGTCCTGCTGGTCGCTGGTGGACTGGAGCTGGGTGACGGCGAGCGAGGCGCCGTCCATGCGCATACCGCCCGACGCGCAGTTCTCGATCACCAGGCCCGGGTACCGGTCGAGCGTGGACGACAGCCAGTCGAGCCAGCAGCGGGCGTGGCCGAGCAGGGGCCCGCCGGGGGAGACCGTGATGTTGTAGTCGAATTTCAGGTAGCCGACGCCCCACTCGCCGACGATCCGGTCGACGGCCCGGTCGAGGTGCCCGCGGGCGGCCGGATGGCGCAGGTCCAGCTGGTGGCGGCCGTGTTCCGTGACCCGTATGCCGTCATCAAGGGCTGAAGCCCTTTGGTCCGAGTCCCGCCGCAGTGCCTTCCGTCGTATGCCGTACGCGGCTCTGCGCGCCCACGTGGCGGAGCCGCACATCGATGCGGTCCCGCACCCCTGATCCCAGCTCGACTTCCCCCTTCGTAAAGACCGAGGTATGTCATGAGCACGTTTCACCTCAGCCGACGCTCCGTTCTTGCCGGTTCCGCTGCCGCCGCCGCGGTCGTCGCCCTGCCGACGGTTTCGGGGCAGGCTCAGGCAGCCGCTCCCGCGGCTGTCGCGAAGAGCGGCTACCGGTGGCGCAACGCCGTCATGGGCGGCACCGGGTTCATCTCCGGGGTGCTGTTCCACCCGTCGGTGCGGGGGCTCGCCTACGCCCGGACCGACATCGGGGGCGCCTACCGCTGGGACGACCGGACCGACCGCTGGATCCCGCTGACCGACTACCTCGGCTGGGACGACTGGAACCTCCTCGGCGTCGAGGCCATGGCCGTCGACCCGACCCACCCGAACCGGCTGTATCTGGCCCTCGGCACGTACACGCAGCCCTGGGCCGGCAACGGGGCCGTGCTGCGGTCCGAGGACCGGGGTGGCACCTGGAAGCGCACCGACCTCACCGTGAAGTTCGGCGGCAACGAGGACGGGCGTGGATGCGGTGAACGACTCCTTGTCGACCCACGGAACTGCGACACCCTGTGGCTCGGCACCCGGCACGACGGGCTGCTCAAGTCGACCGACCGGGGCGCGACCTGGAAGGCCGTGAGCTTCCCGGCCACCCCGAGCGCCACCGGCCAGGGCATCACCCTCCTCGTCGCCGCGGGCCGCAGCGTCTACGCCGGCTGGGGAGACTCCGACGGCACCGCCGACACCCCCAACCTGTACCGCACGTCCGACGGAAAGACCTGGGAGCCCGTCCCCGGGCAGCCCACCGGCGCCGCCGCGAAGGTGCCGATCCGCGCCGCGTACGACCGCCTCACCCGCGAGCTGTACGTGACGTACGCCAACGCCCCCGGCCCCAACGGGCAGTCCGACGGCAGCGTGCACAAGCTGCGTACGACGGACGGGAAGTGGACCGAGGTCACCCCGGTGAAGCCCGGCGGGGCGACGAGCGACGGCGGTACCGACGCCTTCGGCTACGGCGGTGTCGCCGTCGACGCCCGCCGGCCCGGGACGCTCGTCGTGTCCACCAACAACCGCTGGTCCGAGCTCGACAACGTCTTCCGTTCCACCGACGGCGGCCGCACCTGGAAGTCCCTGAGGGACGAGGCCGTCCTCGACGTCTCCGAGACCCCCTACCTCAACTGGGGCAAGGACAAGCCCAAGTTCGGCTGGTGGATCCAGGCGGTCGGCCTCGACCCGTTCGACTCCGAGCACGTCGTCTACGGCACCGGCGCGACCCTGTACGGCACGCGCGACCTCAAGCGCTGGGCCCCGCAGATCCGCGGTCTTGAGGAGGCGTCCGTGGTGGCGATCGTGTCGCCTTCGACGGGAGAGGCCCACCTGATCAGCGGGTCGCGGGACATCGGCGTGCTCTACCACGAGCGGCTGACCGCCTCGCCGTCACGCGGCATGGCCACGAACCCCGTGTTCGGGTCCTCGATCGCACTCGCCCAGGCCGCGGCCAGGCCCTCGTACGTCGTGCGCACCGGCTCGGGCGACCAGGGCAACGGCGCCTGGTCGAACGACGGCGGAAAGACCTGGGAGCCCTTCGCGTCGCAGCCGGCCGTCGCCAAGGACGCGCCCGGCCCGATCGTCACCAACGCCGACGGCAGTGTGCTGCTGTGGTCCCTCGCGCACTGGGACGGCACCGTGTATCCGGCGCACCGCTCGGCGGACAACGGCGCCACCTGGGCCGAGGTCGCCTCCCTCCCGAAGGGCGCCGTCCTGGTCGCGGACCCCGTGGACCCGACGTGCTTCTACGCCTACGACACGAGCGCCGGCACGCTCCACGCCAGCACCGACAGCGGCCTGACCTTCACCGCCCGGGCCACCGGCCTGAGCTCGGGCGACGCGGGGTTCCAGCTGGCCGCGGCCCCCGGACGCTCCGGTGACCTGTGGCTCAGCGTCAAGGCGAACGGGCTCTACCGCTCCACCGACGGCGGCGCCGGTTTCACCCAGGTCGGCAGCTGCCGGGCCTCGCACACCCTGGGCTTCGGCAAGGCCGCCAAGGGCGCCTCCTACCCGGCGATCTACATGGCCGGCGGGATCGAGGACTTCAACGCCGTCTACCGCTCCGACGACGAGGCGAAGACCTGGACGCGGATCAACGACGACCGGCACCGGTGGGGCTGGACCGGCGCGGCCATCACCGGCGATCCGCGCGTCCACGGCCGGGTCTACCTCGCCACCAACGGGCGCGGCGTGCAGTACGGGGAGCCCGTCTGATGCCCGACCTGAGTGACGTGACACGAGGCCGTCTGCTCTTCGGCGGCGACTACAACCCCGAGCAGTGGCCCGAGGAGACCTGGCACGAGGACGTCCGGCTGATGAAGGCGGCCGGGGTCAACTCGGTCACCCTCGGCGTCTTCTCCTGGTCGACGCTGGAACCGGAGCCGGGAGCGCGGGAGTTCGGCCGGCTGGACGCGCTGATGGACCTCATGCACGACAACGGCATCGGCGTCGTCCTCGCCACCCCGACCTCCTCGCCCCCGCCCTGGATGGGCCGGCTGCACCCGGACACCCCGCCCGTCACCGAGGACGGCCGCACCGAGTGGTGGGGCGGCCGGCAGCACTTCTCGCACTCCAGCGCCACCTACCGGCGCTACGCCGCCGCCATCACCGAGGACCTCGCCGCCCGCTACGGCGGCCACCCGGCCCTGACGACGTGGCACATCAACAACGAGTACTGCACCTTCGACTACGGCGACGAGGCCGCAGGCGCCTTCCGCCGCTGGCTGCGCGAGAAGTACGGCACCCTCGACGCCCTCAACGAGGCCTGGGGCACCGCCTTCTGGAGCCAGGGCTACGACACCTGGGACGGCATCCTGCCGCCCCGCCTGCCCCACTACATGCGCAACCCCGGGCAGGTGCTGGACTTCCGCCGCTTCACCTCCGACATGCTCCTGGAGTGCTACGTCGCCGAGCGGGACATCGTCCGCCGCCACACCCCGCACACGCCGGTCACCAGCAACTTCATGCCGCTGTGGATGGGCCAGGACGCCTGGCGCTGGGCCGAGGAGGAGGACGTCGTCTCCGTCGACATCTACCCGGATCCGCGCGACCCGCTGGGCGCCCAGAGCGGCGCCCTCGTCCAGGACATGACCCGCTCCCAGGCGCGGGGGCCGTGGATGCTCATGGAACAGGCCGCCGGGCCCGTCAACTGGCGGGGCGTGAACCACCCCAAGCCGCGCGGCCTCAACCGGCTCTGGTCCCTCCAGGCAGTGGCCCGGGGCGCCGACGCCGTCTGCTACTTCCAGTGGCGGCAGTCCCGGCAGGGCGCGGAGAAGTTCCACTCCGGCATGGTCAGCCACGCCGGGGAGGAGGGCCGTACGTACCAGGAGGTCAAGCAGCTCGGCGCGGACCTCGCGCGGATCGCCCCGGAGGTCTCGGGCCGGCACGGCACCGCCGACGTCGCCGTCCTGCACGACTGGCATGCCTGGTGGGCCGGCGCCCAGGACGGCCGCCTGTCCCAGCGGGTCGACCACGCGGACGTCCTCAAGGCCTGGCACCGTGCCCTGTGGCAGGCCCTCCTCACCACCGACTTCGCCCACCCCGAGCACGACCTGTCCTCATACCGGCTCGTCGTCGTACCGCAGCTGTACCTCCTTGACGATGCGGCGATCGAGAACCTCCTCGCCTACGTCCGCCAGGGCGGCACCCTCGTCTGCGGCTTCCTCACCGGCGTCGCCGACGCGGACGACCGGGTGCGCCCCGGCGGCATGGACGCCCGGCTGCGCGAGCTGTTCGGCATCCGCACCCTGCACGAGTGGTGGCCGCTGGACGCGGGGGAGACCGTCGCCTGCGAGGACTTCCCGGGAACCCTGTGGTCCGAGGAACTGGAGGCCGACGGCACCGCCCAGGAGACCGTGCCGTACGAGGGCGGTGAACTCGACGGACTGCCCGCCGTCCTGCGCAAGGGCCGGGCCTGGTACGTCTCCACGCTCCCGGAGCCGGAGGCGCTGCGCGACCTGCTGGCCCGGATCGCCTCCGGCGCGGGCGTCCGGCCGGTGCTCGACGGCCTCCCCGAGCAGGTCGAGGCCGTCCGCCGGGGCGAGGCGCTGTTCGTGCTCAACCACGGCCGCGAGCCGGTGACCGTCGAGGTGCCCGGCACCCACCACGACCTCCTGACGGGGACGGCCGTCACCGACCGGATCACCCTCGGCCGCTACGGCGTGGCGGTGCTCCGGCCATGACCATGATCAACGGGCCCGTACCCGGCACCTGGGAGCCGCACCCGGCCGCCCGCTGGGAGGACGGCTTCCTGAGCGGCAACGGCCATCACGGCGCCCTTGCGTTCGGTGATCCGAACGCAGAGCGGGTCGTCGTCACGCATCACACCCTGGTGCGGCCGAGCGGGAACGGCGTGCACCGACGGCCGCCCCGGCTGGCCGCCGGACTCTCCGCGCTCCAGGACCGCCTCCTGGCAGGCGACCACACCGCCGCTGAGGGGTTCACCGACGGCCGTCCGCACCAGTGGGCGCAGCCCTTCCACCCCGCCTTGCAGGTCAGCCTGGTCCGGCCCGCCGGCGACGGTGGCAACTACCGCCGCGACATCGACTTCACGACGGGCGTCGTACGGGCAACCTCCGCCGGCTGGCCAGCCGGGTCTTCGTCTCCCGACCCGACGACGTGATCGTCCAGCAGGTGACGGCGCCCGGCCTCACCCTCGACATCTCCCTCGACCACCGGCTCCCCGGTACCCCCGCCGGACTGAGTGTCGGCCACGGAGCCGTCCTCACCCCCGAGGGCGCCCTGCTGAGCCTGCGCGCCGACTACCCGGAGGGCGACCGCGCCTTCACCGGAGTCACGCTCGTCGTCGTCACCGGCGGCACGACGACCCTCGCCCCGCCCTGCGCGCACGTCGAGAGAGCCCGGTCCGTGCTGCTCCTCACCCGCGTCCGGCGGCACACCGGCGAACTGGACGTGACCGCGGAGGGCCGCGCTCTGCGCGACCTGCCCAAGGACTACGACGAGCTTCTCGACCGCCACGCCGCCCTCCACCGCCCCGCCTACGAGCGCGTCACCCTCGACCTCGCCGCCGACGCGGCCGAACGGGCGCTGCCGGGCTCGGAGCTGCTGAAGCGCCCGCGCCACCCCGCCCTGCTGGAGCGGCTGTTCGCGGCCGGCCGCTACCACCTGCTGTCCTCCGCCGGCCTCTTCCCGCCCCGCCTGACCGGCCTGTGGACCGGCAACTGGAACACGGCCTGGTCGGGGGCGTTCACCAACGACGCCAACCTCAACCTCCAGACCGCCTCCGCCGCGTCCGCCGATCTGCCCGAGGTCACCGAGGCCCACGCCGCGCTGATCCAACGCCAGTTGCCCGACTGGCGCGACAACGCCCGCGCGGTCTTCGGCACCCGGGGCGTGGTCGCCCCCGCCCACACCGACGGCGAGTCCGGCCACTCGTACCATTTCAGCCGCGAGTACCCACTGCACCTGTGGACCGCGGGCGCCGACTGGCTGCTCAAGCCCCTCGTCGACGACGACGAGACCCTCGGCCTCCGCGACCCGCGCACCGCCGCCGCCCTCGCCGAAGTCGCCCTGTTCTACGAGGACTTCCTCACCTGCACCGACGACAACGGCCGGCTCGTCGTCGTCCCCTCCTACTCACCCGAGAACCGCCCCGCAGGCGCGAGCTGGGTGACGATCAACGCCGCCATGGACCTCTCGGCGGCCCGCCACGCCCTGCGCACCGCGGCCGACTACCACCCGGACACCCCGGACGCCGACCGCTGGCGCGCCCTCGCCGACCGGGTCCCGCCACACCGGATCAACGAGGACGGGGCCCTGGCCGAGTGGGCGTGGCCGGGCCTGGCGGACTCCTACGACCACCGCCACCTGAGCCACCTCTACGGCGTCTGGCCGCTCGAGGAGATCACCCCCTACGACACCCCCGACCTGGCGGCCGCCGCCCACCGCGCCCTCGAACTGCGCGGCGCCGAGAACGACTCCGCGCACGGCCATCTGCACCACGCGCTCATCGCGGCCCGGCTCCGGGACGGCGACCGCGTCGCCCACGCTCTCGGCCAGGTCCTGGACGGCGACTTCTTCCATGCCTCCCTGATGAGCGCGCACTACCCGAACCGCCACGTCTACAACGCCGACGCCGCGCACACCCTGCCCGCCGTACTGATCGAGATGCTTCTCCAGTCGACCCCCCACCGGCTGGTCCTCCTGCCCGCGGTGCCGCCGTCCCTCCCTGCGGGTCGGCTCGCGGGCGTACGCACGCGGTTCGGCGCCGAGGTCGAACTGACCTGGGCGCCCGGCCGCATGGAGGCGTGGTAACACCCCCACATTTCCCCCCACCCGTGGAAGGGACACCATGGTCAAAAGCGCGATACGCAAGGTCACCATGGCGGTGCTGGCGCCGGCGATGGCTCTCGGTGCCACCGTCGGCCTCGCCTCCGCCCCCGCTTCGGCAGCAGTCTGGAACTCCTGCGACCGATGGGGCAGCACCAGTCTGGACGGCTACAAGCTCTACAACAACATCTGGGGCTCCGGCGCGGGCAGCCAGTGCCTCTGGGCCAACTCCGGGACCAGCTGGGGGGTATGGGCCAACCACCCCAACACCGGCGGCATCAAGTCCTACCCCAACTCAACGAAAACGATCAACAAGACGATCAACTCCCTCGGCCGGCTCACCAGCAACTACAACGTCAGCGTCCCGTCGGCCGGCGCGTACAACACGTCGTACGACATCTGGGACACCGACCACCAGTACGAGATCATGCTCTGGGTCAACGACAACGGAGCCGTCGGCCCGATCGGCACCTGGCAGGCCAACGTCACGCTCGGCGGCCACAGCTGGAACGTCTACAAGGGCACCAACGGGTCGAACCAGGTGTTCTCGTTCCTGCGGACGTCCGACTCCAACTCCGGCACCGTGGACATCAAGCCGATCCTCCATTGGATCGCCTACACCAAGGGCTGGATGCCCGGCAACGAGACCATCGGCGACGTCCAGTTCGGCTATGCGATCACCTCGTCGTCCGGCGGACTCAACTTCAACACCAACCAGCTGACCATCAACGGCGGCTGATCCGACATCAGGGCCGGGGCCGGTCCGCGTCCTGCTCAGACGCGGTCGACCTCGGCCCGCAGCGTGTTGTAGTCCGCGAAGGCGGCCTCGACGTCGGCGCGGCTCAGGCCGTAGCGGCTCAGGTCGTAGGTGTGCTTGCGAACCCCCTTGGGACGGGCGACGGCCGCGGGCAGCCGGGCCGCGTCCGCCTCCGTCCAAGGGGTGCCGACGGCCGCGTAGAGCTTCGGGGCGCCGGCGGCGGGGTCCGAGCCGAGCCAGGAGTACGGGGCGTTCACCAGCTGCTCCGGCGGGATGGCGGCCCTTGGCCGAGAGGCCGCGTGTCATGGCGCGGCTCAGCAGGTCGAGCCAGGCGGCGCCGATGCCGCCCAGGTCGAGCGGGCGGGTGCTGACCGCCATGCCGTGCTCGATCAGACGGCAGAAGGACGCCACAGCGGTGACCGGGTCGCGGTGGCACCACACGATCGTGGCGTCGGGGAACACCGTGCGCAGCGCGTCCAGGTTCTCCAGATGCATGGGGGACTTCAGCACCCAGCGACGGCGCGGGCGGCCGTACTGCAGGACCTGGTAGACCTGCTTGAGGTACCGGTAGTCGGGGACGAAGTCCCGCTCGCAGTGCCACGCCCGGTACTCGGGGACACGGGCCTGGGAGAACGGCATCAGGGCGTGCGGCAGGGCGAACGTGCACTCCTCCGGCCCCTCGGCCGCCATCGCATGGATGTCATGGAAGCGCGGTGCGAAGAGGTCGGTGCCCTGGACCATGCGGCGCCCGGCAGTGATCGCCTTCCGTCGCTGCCGGGGCGACAACTCCAGCCCGGGCGCCAGTAGTTCCCCAAACAGCGGGCAGCGGTGCTCGTCCGACAGTGGGAGCACGGCGTGGGTGACGGTGGTCGCGGTGCGCGGCAGTCCCACGACGAACACCGGCCTTTCGATCGGCTCCCGCTCGATCTCCGGATGCCCGGCGATCAGCCGCCGCACGCGGGCCTGGTTGGTGAGATGCCGGCGCACATGCGCCTGTGCCGCCTGCCGGTGTGCAACCACGGGATGACGGACGCAGCTGTCGGGGTCAGGAGGCGGCTGGGGGCGTCGACCCCGTACTCGTCCGTACAGTCCACTCGGGTGCGATGAGCACGACGTCGTCGGTGCCGCAGCCCTCCAGCTTGGCGACCAGACGCTCCTCCGCGTGCCGGCCCATCTCCTGTGCGGGGATGGAGACCGACGTCAGCCGCATCGAGGCCTGGACGGCCACCTGTTCAGGGCAGACCGCGACGACCGACACGTCCTCGGGCACGGCGTGGCCCTGCCGGTGCAACAGGGCGAGCAGCGGCTCGACCGCCTGCTCGTTCTGTACGACGGGCCGGGAGGTGCCCGGGCGCTCGTCGAGGATGCGGGCGAGGGTGACGGCCCATCGCGTCGTAGCCGACCGCGCACGCCGGTGCAGGACCCTGACGCCCAACTCCCGTGCCCGGCAACGGAGTCCGTCGAGGGTGCGCTCGGCGAAGCCGGTGTGCCGTTCGTAGACCGCGGGGGACTCGCCGATGACAGCGATGTCGCGGTGGCCGAGCATCGCCAGATGCTCGACGCACAACGCGCCGGTCGCCTTGAAGGCGAGGTCGACGCAGGTCAGTCCTGAGGTGTCGGCGGGCAGTCCGATCAGCACGGACGGCTGGTCGGTGCCGCGCAGCAACGGCAGCCGGTCGTCGTCCAGTTCGACATCCATCAGGATTATCGCGTCGGCGAGCCCACTGCCGGCGACGCGGCGGACGGCGTCGGGACCCTCCTCGCCGGTCAGCAGCAGCACGTCGTACCGGTGCGCCCGGGCCGTCGTGGCGACCGCGACAGCCTGCAGCGCTCGCTCGCTGTCTACCAGGCCGCACGCGAGCTGGGGTTGCGGATTCCGCACGATCTCAGCGTGGTGGGCTTCAACGACGTATCGGCCGTGACCTGGATGGATCCGCCCCGCCCGCGGCCGAGCACGGCTCCGCCCGAGGAGGAGTGAGCCCACGGGGGACTTGTTCTGGCCGCCCGGGGGAGCGGGCGGCCAGAACAAGGGCGCGGTACGTCAGGAGACCGTGCCGGTGACCGAGCTTCCGGACTTGGTGACCTGGTAGGTGACGGTGGCGCCGCTGTAGAAGTGGAAGACCAGCGTCGCGGTCTCACTGGGTGGGGACGGTGAACGACGCGTTCGTACCGGTGGCGTTCGTCAGCACCGGGGTGTCCTGGGTGACGATGTCGATCTGCCAGGGCAAGCGCACCAGACCCGCCGAAAACGCCTTTGCGCGCGCCGCCGAAGGGCGCTCCGGGGCCGACGGGGCCAGGATGGGGTATGTGGGGTGCCCTCGCGCCGCGCCACCGCGGGAACACTCCGCCGCAAAAGCGCGTACTCCCGGCCGTTCGAGAGGGGGCGGGTCGCGGATGGATGAGCAGACGCCGATCGGGGAGCTGATCAGCGGGGCGGCCCAGGACGCCGGCGGGTGGCTGGGTGCCCTGGAGGTGGCGCAGGTGGCCACCGGCGCCGACGGGACGATCGTGCGGTGGAACCACGTGGCGGAGAAACTGCTCGGTTACGCCCCGCCCGAGGTGATGGGACGGCACATCGCCGATCTTCTGCACTCCGGGGCCGACCGCAGCCTCGGCCGGTCGCTGTGGGAGACGGCCGCCACCGGCCGGGGGGTGATGGGCACGGTGACCGCCTGGCACCGCGAGGGACACCCGCTGGAGCTGGAGATCTGGGCCTGTCCGGTGCACAGCGGGCGGCTCGGGGCCTCGGCGGTGCTGGTCTTCGCGGCCGATGCCCATGCGGCGCGCCGCATCAGAGGGTCGTCGGCGGTGTGGGACGGACTGTTCTCCCGCTCACCGGTCGGTATCGCCATCCTCGACACCCATCTACGGTTTCTGCAGGTCAACCCCGCGCTGGAAGCGATGAACGGGCTCCCGGAGTCCGCGCACGTGGGCCGTCGCCTCGCCGAGCTGCTGCCCGAGGTGAACGCCGACGAGATGGAGGAGGCGATGCGGCAGGTGCTGGACACCGGGGAACCGGTCCTCGACCGGCGCCGCGTCGGGCGAACACCTGCCGATCCGGAGCACGACCGGGTGTGGTCGTGCTCGTACGTACGGGTGGAGGATCCCGGCGGCCGGCCGATCGGTGTGATCGCCTCGCTGCTCGACATCACCGAGCAGCAGCGGGCCCAAATCGAGGCCGAGGCGGGTCGGCGCAGGCTGGCGCTGCTCAGTGAGGCCAGCGTCCGCATGGGCGCCAGCCTGGAGCTGGAGCGTACCGCCCAGGAGCTGGCCGACGTCGCCGTCCCGGACCTCGCCGACGCCGTCACCGTCGACATACTGGACACCCTCGCCCGTGGCGACGAGCCCGGCATGGGCCTCGGCGGCGGCGTCGCGCTGCGGCGCCTGGGGAAGGCTCCGCTGACGGGGTCCACCATCACCGACATCCTCGCTCCGCTCGGCAGAACCCTCACCTTCCCGGCGGCGGCCCCGTACACCCAGGCGCTCGCCGCTCGCCAGCCCTTCCTGATCGCACGGCTCGACGAGCGGGCCATCGCCCCCGCGGCCCGCCACTCCACGGCCCCGGCCCAACTGCTCACGGCCGGTGTGCACTCGTTCATGATGGTTCCGCTTGTCGCCCGGGACCTGGTCCTCGGGGTCGCCACCTTCTACCGCACCCGGCCCGTCGGCCCCTTCGGATCCGACGACGTCACCCTCGCGAGCGAACTCGCGGCCCGGGCCGCCGTCAGTATCGACAACGCGCGCCTCTACCACCGTGAACATGAGACGGCGGTCGTCCTCCAGCGCAGCATGCTGCCGCAGCACATCACCCCGCCGCCGGGCATCGAAGTGGCGCACCGCTACCTTCCGGCCAGCGACGTCAACGAGGTCGGCGGCGACTGGTACGACGTACTGCACCTGCCCGACGACAAAGCGGCCCTGCTTATCGGCGACGTCATGGGTCACGGCATCGCTGCGGCCGCCGTCATGGGACGGCTCTCCGCCACCGTCCGGGCCCTCGCCCGCCTCGACATGCCCCCGACCGAACTGCTGCACCAGCTGGAGGCCACCCTCGCCGACCTCGCCGAGCCGATGCTCGCCACCTTCCTGTACGCCGTCTGCGACCCCGTCACAGGCCGCTGCACCATCACCCGCGCCGGGCACCCGCCGCCCGCCGCGGCGGCGCCCGACGGAACCGTCCGCCTGCTCAAGACCCCGCCCGGCGTGCCTCTGGGAGTGGGCGGGATCGACTTCACCACCACCGACGTCACGCTGCCTCCCGGCAGCGTCCTGGTGCTGTACACGGACGGCCTGATCGAGTCCCGCGGCCGCGACATCGACGAACGCCTGACCGACCTCACGCGGCTGCTCACCGAGCCCCAACGGCCGCTCGACCACCTGTGCGACTCGCTGATCACCCGTCTGGTTCCGGCCTCCGCCGACGACGACATCGCCCTGCTGACCGCCCGCATCGGCACCACGCTCGGGCCGTATCCGACCGACCGCCCCGGCTGACGGCCCGCGAGCCGGCGACCCCGAGTAGGGACCGTACTGGCGGGTCGGCGAGCGCGGCGGCTTCTTCATGGGCGACGGTGGACTCGCCTGGGCGTTCGCCATCGCACCGTACCTGTCCGGCTTCGCCGGGCACGATCGGTTCGGTGGACCTCGACGACGAAATCGCCCCCGGTATGCGCATCATCCAGATGACACCGCCAGGCTCCCGGTGCTCAATCGCGATGCTCCACGGGATGCCCACGGCGTCCGGTTGAAGGAGATGAAACCGGGGACTCTTCATGGCCTTCAGCTCTGTGTGACGGACATCGAGGTGGCCCGCGAGTAGTTGCTGGGCCGGGGCGTGGACATCTCCCCGATCCGCCACGCCGGCGCGACGGGCGGGCCCTCACATCTCGTCGCGGCGCGCGGGTTCGTCCATCAGCGCTTCGGGCAACGTCGCCCGGCCGAGACCGCTGCCGTGACGATCACGGCCTTCTGTTGGGTGTCGGCGCTGGCCAGGAGCTCCTCCAACACAGTGGGGCGTGGGGCACGTGTGTTGCTGTCATCGAGGACGACGGTGTCCTCGACGACCACGCGAAGCGGCACGGTGTCTTTTGGGGGTGTTGTTTGGTGTGTGTGGTGGGGTGTGGGCTGGGGTTTTGTGGGTTGGTTGAGAACGGGTGTGGTGGGTGTGGTGGTGGGCTGATCTGGGGTTAGTGGCTGGGTGGGGTTGTTTCGCGGGCGCGTTCCGGGATGTAAAGGATCAGGGTGGGTTTTGCCTGGTCAGCGGGGGCAGGGGGGTCTGTCAAACGAAAGTGAGACAGAGCCGAACGATTTACAGTCCCACAGTTGGCCGTTCCCGAACCGCTGGTATCCCGCAGCTCGAGGCAAGCCGCAGCTGAGAAAGAGCGCTGGCCGAGATTGGGGCTCAGCCTCGCACCTCAGCAACGCGGTTCAGGCTGTCTCGCGGAAGGACTCAACGGCGCTTGTCGCGTCGATGTGCGACTTGACGGTGTCGGTGATGAAGTGGTGGCTGCTGTCGGGGTTGAGCGCTTGGGCCTGGAGATGGTCGTACATCACGCTGTAGTGCTGTACGTCGGGTGGTTTTTCCAGGTAGAGGTCGCTGGTGAACCGTTGCAGGTGCACTACCCCTGCCTGGGGGCTGTCGGCGAACCGCAGGATGGAGGACTGTCCCGAGAGGCCCGGGTGGGCTCCTGCGGTGTAGGGGAGGACTTGCACGGTGATGTGCGGCCCGGCGCCGAGGGCGTGCAAATGTTCCAGTTGTTCGCGCATGATGTTGCGGCTGCCGACGACGCGGCGCAGGGGCGCTTCGTCCAGGACGACCCACAGTTGCAGTGGGCGGGCCGGGTCGTAAATCCGGTGCTGGCGGCGAAGCCGCACCCGAAGGCGCATGGCGGGCTGCTCGGCGGTGAGCGGGGGAATCGTTTTCCCGATAACCGCATCGGCGTAGGCGGGAGTCTGCAGCAGGCCGGGGATCACCATGGGCTCGTAGGAGTGGATGGATGCGGCGTCCGTCTCCAGGCCGATGTAGACGCTGTGGGGGATGTCGCCGTAGGCGTGCCACCAGCCCTGCTGCCCGGATTCCGTGGCCATCTCCATCAGGGAGTCGATGACCTGTTGGTCCGTCACTTCGTAGAGCGCGCACCGGTCGCGTACATCGCGGGGGCTGATGGCGCGGCGCCCGGTCTCCACGTGGGTGATCTTGGGTTGGGAGACCATGAGTCGCGCGGCCACTCCGGTGGCCTTGAGCCCACTGGCCCACTGGCCCGGAGCGCAGCTCGGCTCCCAGGCGGCGACTTCTGACGGTGGGATTACTGTTCGCCGCCACGCGGTGCGACTTCCGGCTCCAAGTCGTTGTGCTGGTCCGGAGACTGCCACGGGACGAGACGTGTTGATCAAGCGCCATGCCGTCGCCTTCGCCGGGTGGATCAAACGGGCTGTGACCTTGTCATGTGCCTCACGGCAGGAACGTGATGGGGCGCCAGTTGCCGACCGCAAGGGATCGACGGCACCAAGGTTGGGCTCGGACACACCGCGGGCCCCGGGGGTCGTAGCCGGAGGCGACGGTGGCAGATGAGTCGTCGGGAGTGCTCCGGGGGCGTGATCGAGTGCTGTGGACATGCGAACTACTGGGCGCACGGACCGATGTCTGAGGTGTGCCGTACTGTTCCCGGAGTCTGCCTGACCTGGGAGATTCGTATGTCTGCTCGTGCTCGGCTCTGTGCCACCATCTCCGCTCTCATGTCCTCGTCGAAGGCCGGTCCGCCAGACATCGCCGGGTTGCCAGGGCGCAGGATCCTTGTCCAGCGGAGCGACGACGAGATCGTGGCCCAGGCTCTGGACGACGCCTTCGTCGCACGCCCCGGGGCGAGCGTCCGATTCCCCGCGCCCTGGCCGCGGCACCGCGGGACGTGGGAGGTGGCGCCAGACGCAAGTGTGGCCGTCTTCGCCGGGGTCCATGCTGTGCGGGCGGTGGAGCCGTCGGGTGCGACGCGCTGGGAGGTCCGGCATGGATGCTGGTACGGCGCATGCCAGGAGATACACGAGTCGTACGACGAGTACGCGGATCGCCAGGACCATCGGTACCCGGACGGCGGCTCAGTCGGGTTTTCAGCAGACGGCAAACTCGTCTGGGCGCACGTACGCGGCCCGTTGCCCGAGGGCGAGCTGAACCCGGACACGGTCGACGAGTGGCTAATTCTCGACGCAGAGAACGGTCGAGTGCTCGCGCGGGTCAACGCCGAGGCCGCGGCGGCCGGCAGCTTCCACCTTTCCCACCCGTCCGATCCGCATCAGATGGGGCTGAGCATCGGCGAAGGGCAGGACGGGGCGCCCCTGCGCTGGGGCCGGTGGGACGGGCAGAAATTGGACGTGGACTACCTGGAGGGCGACCTCTGCCTGCTGAGTGTGAGTCCCTCAGGCGAGTGGCTCATGACCGTCTCCCATGACCAGGACTCGCTCGCCGTTCGCGACTCCCGTGGCGCCGTCGTGGAGGGGCTGGAGTGGGATGCCGAGTCAGTGATTCCCAGGCACCCGGACGCTCCTTCCAGCGATGACGACGAGATTCCTGTCTATTGGGACTGGGCGGGTGGCTTCGTCGGTGAGACGACCCTGCTCGTCTCGACTGTCGAGAGCGACGACGAGTGGGGGCAGAGCCGGCACTGGCTGGTCGACACCTCGGGTACGAGAGGGCTCGTGCCGGTGGCCTATCCCACGCCGGTCTCCTGCCAACCGGCCGCGCTGGGGAACGGCGCCTGGTTGACACTGTCCGAGTCCCGTGACGCCCTGCACGTCTGGGTACTGCACACTTCGGAGGACTGATCTCGGCCGCCCGTTGGCGCCATCACCGTCTGCCAGGGCGGGAGCTCTGCGCGGCCCGTCTCCTCTCGCGCAGTTCGAACGGAACGAGAGGGGTGCGGGATGAGCACGGCGGGCCCGCAGGCGGGAATTGTCCGTCACCCACATTGCGCCCGGCTGGGGCGGCAAGGACCGGGTCTGGAGTGAGTGTCGGCCCCCCCGGGCGCCGCGCGGGGGGCGGCGCTGGGGGGTGAGCGCGGGTCGATCAGGGCCTGATCGTGTGCGCCAGGGCGGTGAAATCTGTGGGCTCTTCGCGAGTGGGGAATGTACTGGCGCTCATCACTTGCTAGTTGTTGCCGTCGGCACCGCGCGCCAGCCAGTCACCCGGCTCGGCCAACAGGTCGCCCTCGCTGGTGCGGATGAGGAGAGTGGTGGTGGCTCCCATACCGGACGGGTGGCGGGATGTGGACGCCCTCGCCCATGAGGGTGCCGATGATCCGGCCAGCGGCTGCGAGGTCGACCGGCAGCAGGCCTGCCTCGTGCTGCCGCGCTGGCCGCGCCGATGACGACCAGGAGAGTACAAGGCCGGCCGACCGCTCGCGTGCATTCATAAGGTCGTCCCTACGCGCTTGGTGGGCAAAGCGTGTGTACCCGCTCCCCACCGTGCCCAGTGACACGGCTACGGACAAACGATGCTCTGAACCGGCGCTGGCTGATGCCCAGCGGCGCCCCAAGGCGCTGCGACGCGCGATCGACGGGATGGTCGCGACTGACCCGCTGAAGCTGACAGTCGCCCGCGAGCTGCGGGAAGGTGACAGCCGTGGGTGAGGGGCCCCATACGGCCTGACCTGCATCGAATCCGCCGGGAAAAATCGTGGTGACAGTGCCCGAGTTGCCCTTACAGTCGCTCTGTGTCCGTCGTAGCGATCTCTTGCCGACGACATCACCGCGACGCTCGCTACACCCGCTATGTCGACGACCGCGGATGCTCCGCAGCCACTCCAGCGCGTTGATCCCTGCGGCGCTGCGAGCGTTGGCCGCCGACCCCGCCGATGATGTTCTGCTGATCTGTCCCGGCCTGGTCTACCGCAGAGACGCCATCGACCGCCTGCACATCGGTACCCCGCACCAGCTCGATTTGTGGCGCGTCACCCGCCGCCCAAGCCGGATGACATCCGCCGATCTGGACGAGATGGTCACCGCTTTGCTCGACGGGCTGCTCCTCGGCGCCCCCCACCGTTGCGAGGCGTGGAGTCAGTTGAAATCCTGGCGGAGACACCGTGCGAGAAACTCCCGCCACAGGCTCTGGCCCGGCTCGGCGCCCGACCGGACCAGAAAAACGTGCTGCTCAAGGTGATCCTTCGCCCCCTTCACCGGACACTGACCGACCATGACGCCAACCTGCTGCGCGACCGTGACTACGCCGCCGTTCACCGAGGCAGCACTAGCCAGTGGGCAGCGACCGGCTGACGCACGACTGGCGCTTCCGATCAGCTCCTCCCGGCCGACAGGAGCGGACCATGTCGAGGGGATTGCGCTCCTGGGTAGCCAGGTGCCCGATCAGAGCACCCATATGTTCTTGGCGGGATGAATGGGTTCAGGTACGGATTCCGTGAATGTGATCACGCTTCCGTGCGCCGGTGACGCTCCGTCATCTCAGAGTGGGTGCTGACCGAGTGTGAGGAGATCTTCCTTCTGCTTCCGCATCTCGTGGGGATGCGGGGCGAGTGCATAGAGGTGCGGGACGGCTGCGTGGTAATCGAAGCGTTGACGCCGGAGGACGTGCTCATGCCGTGTCCCGGTTGCGGAGCGCCGTCTGGTCCGGGTGCACAGCCGGTACGGTCGGCGCCTGGCGGACGCACCGTGCAGCGGGCGGGGCGTGGTGATCGAACTGTCGGTGCGCCGGCTGTTCTGTGACAACCGCGAGTGCCAGCGGGTGACCTTCGCCGAGCAGATAGACGGGCTGACCTGCCGTTACGGACGCCGGACGCCTGTCCTGCAGCGCATGCTGGCAGCGCTGGGCTTGGTGCTCACGGCCCGCGCCTGGTGCGTCTGGCGTTGCTGCTCGGCATCGTGATCAGCCGGATGACCGTCCTGCGCGTGGTAATGGCCTTGCCGGACCCTGGCTGGACGACCCCACGAGTGCTCGGCATCGATGAGTTTGCCACCAGGAAGGGCCGCCGTTACGGCACCCTGCTGGTCGACTGTGAGACCCACCAGCCACTTGACCTGCTGCCCGACCGCGACGCGGACAGCGTCGCAACCTGGCTGCGCGAGCACCCCGGCGTCGAGATCATCTGTCGCGAGCGCGCGCAGGTCTTCGCCGACGGCGCCCGCACCGGCGCCCCAAACGCCCAGCACTGCGCGGACAAATGGCACGTCTGGCACAACCTCGCCGAGGCCGTCGAACGCCTCGTCTCCCGCCACCGCGCCCTACTGCGCGACCTGGTCGAAACCGCCCGAGCCCTACCCGCAGCGGAAGTTCCCCGACCGGCTCCGCGACACCCACGCCGCCGTCCGCGCCGAGGTCGAACAGGGCCTGAATCTGCGCGAGATCGCCAGACGACTCGGTCTCGGGCGCAACACCGTCCGCAAGTACGCCCGCGCGGCCAGTCCAGAGGCGATGCTGCAGGGTCAGTGGCAGAACCGGACCAGCAAGCGCGACGCCTTCAAGCCCTACCTCAATCAGCGCATCGCCGAGGACTGCACGAACGTGTCCCGGCTCCACCGCGAGGTGCAAAAACGCGGGGCACGCTGCAGTTACAGCACCCTGCGCGACTACGTCCGGCCGCTACGTCCCGACCGTCGGGCTGCCGGGCGCCCACCGCCCATCGCGAGGCCGCCCTCAGCCCGCGAGGCCACCGGCTGGATCATGCGACACCCGGACCACCTACGCCCGGACGACCAGCAGCAGCTCAAGCACCTGCTGGCCCGCTCAGCCGAGCTCACGGCCGCCGCAGGCCACGTCCGCACCTTCGCGACCATCATGACCAACCGCGAAGGAGACCGGCTGCGGCACTGGATCGCCGACGTCTGCCCGGACGAGCAGTGCGGCCTGCCGGCTTCGCCGCTGGACTGCTACCCGACCTCGACGCCGTCGTCTACGGCATGAGCACCGACTGGTCGTCCGGGCCCGTCGAGGGCCGCGTCAACGACCTGAAAGCCCTCAAGCACAGCATGTTCGGAAGAGCGAAACCGCCGCTGCTGCGCAAGCGGCTCCTCCTGATCGCGGCCAGCCGGCGACCCTAACCCCTGCCGCCTCGGGCCTGGCGGTCCAGGAACTCGATCACTCGCGTTTCCGAACGTAGAAGTCGCTCTCGCTGCTCAGGAGGAAGAGAGGCGAGGAGGTCGACCAGGACTCGCTTCCGCGGGACGTACACCATGTGGCCGGAGTAGATCCTGCAGCCGGAACACCAGGCGAGTCCGATGCAGCGCTCGAACATGGAGGACTCGGGTGGATGGAAGCGATACGGGTACGAGCAGGCGGGCGTTCCGCAGGCGGCGCAGACTCGTCGATCACCGTCGGGAATCGTGTCCCAGCTCCCGACCTTCCGCCAGTGCTGTCGCCCGGCCGGTGCTCTTCAAGTCGTCATGCCGAGCATCCTCCCTCACAGAGATTTGCCCAGCACAGCTGTCCGAGGAAGATTCCGGCCGACCACAGACCGTAACTCCCTCGTGATCACATTCACGGAATCCGTGCCTGAACCCGATCACCCTGCCGAAATCACGTACGGGGTCTGGAAGGCTGCCTTCGACCGGCTCACGGTCTTCGCCGGAGGCGCGGTGTGCGCATCAAGGGCCGTTCGGCCGTCTTATCCATCCCAGGGACCGCTCGACGGCCCGTTGCCAGTTTTCGTACTCCGACGCACGCCGCGCGGGGTCCATGTCCGGCAGCCATTGGGCCGCTCGGTGCCAGTTGCGCCGCAGGACTTCCAGGTCCGCCCAGTAACCGGCGGCCAGCCCGGCGGCGTAGGCGGCGCCCAATGAGACGGTCTCAACGGCCATGGGCCGCACCACCGGCACGTCGAGGACGTCTGCCAGGATCTGCATGAGGAGGTTGTCGGATGTCATGCCACCGTCGACCTTGAGCTCCTTCAGGGTGAGCGACGAGTCGGCGTTCATGGCGTCGACGACCTCGCGCGTCTGCCAGCCGGTGGCTTCCAGCGCGGCCCTGGCCAGGTGTCCCTTGGTGACGTACGAGGTGAGGCCGACGATGACGCCGCGTGCGTCGCTGCGCCAGTGGGGTGCGAACAGGCCGGAGAACGCCGGGACGATGTAGCAGCCGCCGTTGTCCTCCACGGTGCGCGCCAGGGTTTCGATGCCCGGTGCGCTGCTGATCAGTTCGAGACGGTCGCGGAACCACTGGACCAGGGCCCCTGTGACGGCGATCGGTCCTTCGAGCGCGTAGACCGCGGGCTGATCGCCGATCTTGTACGCAACGGTGGTGAGCAGTCCGTTGCGGGACCGTACGACGTCGGTGCCGGTGTTGAGCATCAGGAAGCTGCCGGTTCCGTACGTGCACTTCGCCTCCCCCGGGGAGAAGCAGGTCTGCCCGAAGAGCGCGGCCTGCTGATCGCCGAGCGCGGCCGTGATGGGTATGCCCGGAAGCACCGAGCGGTCCTCACCGTATCTTTCCGCCGAGGACCGGATCTCGGGCAGCATGGCGCGCGGGACCCCGAAGAACTCCAGCAGTTCCTCGTCCCATTGGAGCGTGCGCATGTTCATGAGCATCGTGCGGCTGGCGTTTGTCGCGTCGGTGAGGTGACGGCCGCCCGCCGCCCCACCGGTCAGGTTCCAGATCAGCCAGGTCTCCATCGTGCCGAACAGCACCTCGCCGTCCGTGGCCCGCTGTTCCAGACCGGCCACATGGTCGAACAGCCAGCGGATCCGTGGCGCGGAGAAGTAGGTCGAGGGCGGCAGGCCGCAGCGCGCCATGAAGAAGTCGCCGCCGGGGTGATTCCTGAGGTCCTCGACGAGCGGAGCAGTGCGGGTGTCCTGCCAGACGATCGCTCTGCCCAGCGGGGTGCCGGTCCGCCGGTCCCAGAGCACCGTCGTCTCGCGCTGGTTCGCGATGCCCAGGGCGGAGACCGCTTCGACGGGGAGGCCGGCACCGGACAGGGCCTCGGGCACGATGCGCCGCAGATTGCGCCAGATCTCCAGGGCGTCGTGCTCGACCCAGCCGGGCCTCGGGAAATACTGCTGGTGCTCGCGCTGGGCGACCGACACCAACCGCCCGCTGTGGTCGAACAGGATGCAACGGGTGGAAGTGGTGCCCTGGTCAATGGACATCACATACCGTCCGACCATGATCCGGACCTCCTTCCGACGCGTCGGGAAACTCGCGGGGACTTACCACCGGGCAGCCCCCAGGTCTCGTGAGATCGCCCGGGCGGCCTCACGGAGTAGCGTGATCAGCCTGGGTTCGGGCCGGCCCCTGGCATCACAGATCCGCTCGACCGGGCCGGACAGGCCGATGGCGCCCACCGAGAGGCCGCCGTGCCCCCTGATGGGCGCGGCGACGCCGGCGTCGCCCATGCTCATCTCCTGGACCTCGGCGGCCCAGCCGTTCTCCCTGATCTCGACGAGTGCCCGGGCGAGCTCCTTGGGGTCGGCCAGGGTGTGCCGGGTGTACGCCTCCAAACCGGTACCGAGCGCCGACTCCACGTTCGCCGTGCCGAACGCCAGCAGGACCTTGCCGAGCGAGGAGGCGTGCAGGGGCAGAAGCGCACCGACGTCGAGGGTCTGAAGCGTGTCGTCCGGCCGGAAAACGTGGTGGATGATGAGGACCCTGCCCTCCAGAGGGGTGCCCAGGCGTACCGCCTCGCCGCTGCGGGCGGCCAGGGCGTCGGCCCAGTTGATGGAGCGCGAGCGCAGTTCGTTGACATCCAGGTAACTGCTTCCGAGGTGCAGCAAGGCCGCCCCGAGCTGGTATTTTCCCGTCGCCGCGTCCTGCTCCACGAAATCCACGTGCTGGAGGGTGCGCAGAATGCCGTGGGTGGTGCCCTTCGCCAGTCCCAGCGACGCGGCCACCTCGCCCAGTCCGAGCCGACGAGGACCGCCGGCGAGCAGGCGGAGAATTGCCGCCGCCCGTTCGATCGACTGGACGGGACCGGCCATACCGCGATTCTAGGTCCGCTTCACCGGCCCACATGGGGCATCGTGCGGTGATTTTTACCAATCTCGGCTGCCGTTCGGTAATGCCGACCGCAGTTCGTTGACGTGATTCTTATCGCTTCATAGCGTGTCTGGTGCCCGACATCCATCGGCACCGCTCGTCAAGGAGGGCAGATGACCGCTCTGCTCCACACCGTCGGCCCCGCACCGGTCGATCACGTCTGCCCCGTACCTCACGCCTCGGGGGCCGTAGCTGCCGTACGCGGACGGCTCCGCACCGTATTCGCCGAGTGGGGCCTTTCCCCCGATGTCACCATGGACGCGCTCGTGGTGGTGTCGGAGCTGCTGACCAATGCACTCGTCCACGCCCTGCCACCGGCGACGCTGCGGTTGTCGTGGGTCCGCGTCGACGAACGCAGAGCTCTGCGCGTCGAAGTGACCGACGCGGGCCCCTCGCTCCCGGCCGACGGTGGGACTTCCCCGGACCCGGACGAGCACGGCCGGGGAATCGCCATCGTCACCGCTCTCTCAGCCCGTTGCGGCATACGGATCCACCCCGGCGGGATCACTCGCTGGGCGGATCTCCACGCAGCCTAGGCGGACCGACCCGCTCACCATTGTCCCAAGGGTCACCGCGTACCGGATCTGAACCGGAAGAACCCGCGCCCAGCAGACCGGCCGCCCCTACGCCGATCAGCAGCGCACCGAGGAAGACGGGCGCAGAGCCGGGAGGCCCCGAGGCGCACATGCCTGACTCCTTGCGAGAAATGCACCACGGGCTCGGTGAGGGGGGAGGCCTGCCGCGGTGGTCAGCGTCTCCTCAAGCACGTCAACAGTGGCGTCGGACAACGGCCAGGGCTCGTGCTCGACAGGCGTCTCCCAGATCGTGCCGAACCGGCGCGTGTACGCCCGCCAGCGCGAGGTCAGCCGTTACGACTCCGGGCGGCCGAGCGGTTCGCCCGGGGTGAGGCGAGCTCGCTGATCGCCAAGGAGTTGCGCGTCAGTGTCCGGTCGGTGCAGCGATGGCGGCAGGCGTGGGACGAGGGCGGTCCGCGAGCTCTGGGATCGCAGGGGCCGGTGTCACTGCCGAGGCTGAGCCTGCCCGCCGGGCCATGGAACGAAATGACGATGCTGTCGCTGGGTGGGTCAAGGCGGTGTGGCCCTGCGCGGAAGACTCGCGGCGGCGTGGAGCCTGGCTGGTCTTCGAAGACGAAGCCGGATTCTCCATGACGCCGCCGCACGCCAAGACCTGGGGCAGGCGAGGCCGCACGCCAGTGGTCAGGGTCCGCGGCCGCTCCCGCAGACGAATATCCATCGCCGCACTGACCTGCTACAAGCCCGGCCACAGATTCCGGCTGATCTACCGGCCCCGCCGGGACGACGGCCGGCGCGACGGACGCAAGAGCTTCGAGCCGGTACGGGGCTGAATGCACAGCTCGGTCCCCTCCGGTGCGACGGAGCTTCACCGTGACAGTCACGTCGGCGGCGCGGAGCAGAGATCCCTCGAACTGGCACCGGGAGGGATACACCCTGCTGCGGGGTGACGTAAGGACCATCCACCACCTCAGCACCGTGAGACGCAGTTGTGGCGTTCGCGAAACCGTAACAGCGGCATGATCCTGGAGAACGAGCACCCAGCGGCAAGCCCGCAAGCAGGGGAACAGCCCAATTGTGGGGGAGACGGGGTCGAGCTCCCACTCAACAGCGTCAGCTACTTATGCCCCCGCGACGGAAGCCGGTGCCGTCGAACTCGCGCAGCGTGTCGCCGCGGTGCTGCTGCGGTCACCGGCGAGGAGCTTTGACATCCGCGTCTGTGGCGATCCGGCAGTGGGAGCGGGTCCGCGCATGGAAGGCAAGCAGAGCCAGCGCACTGGTTGAGGCAGCCCGGGCGAACGAGAGAAGACCGTAAGGCCAGGAGGTGAAGGAGGTGAACGCTGCGGCCAGCGCAACCTGGCACGCACCGTACAGAGGAAGCGCGCTCAGACCGGCCAGGTCGGCAACGTTGAGGACCGGGTTCTGCAGTCCGGTGTCGACCAGGCTGAGCATGATGATGAGGAAGAAGCCCTCCAGCTCGCCACGTACCAACGAGCCGAGCAGGAGGCCGATGCCGCCGTACACGAGGCCGGCGCCGAGAACGGCGAGGGCCAATGGCATCAACTGGTTCACCGGCAGTGAGCTTCGGAGCACGGCCGTGCTGTACACGGCGATGAGGGTGGCGATCAGGGTGACGGCGGTGACCTTGGCGAGCAGCATCTTAACCGTGGGTAGCCGGCCAGTACGAGTCGGCGGTCCATCTCCCCGGCTTTGAAGGTCTCCATGAACGACGAGGAACCAGTGACCAAGGTGACAGCGGCGAGGGCGTTGACCACCTGGCCGACGTGATTCGCCGGGGCGGCGTAGACATCGGTGCTCACGGAGTGCAGGGAGAAGCGTACGGCTCGGTCCGGCGCGCACAGGCGCGCCACGATGATCCAGGCGGGGATGAATGCGACCGCCAAGAGCACCGCCATACGGCTGCGCAGGTGGCCGAGGAGAGTGCAGCGCAACATCTCAGTGAACGCGGCCAGGTGAAAGGTCATCTGGTGGGCATCTCCAAGTCGAGGCGGCCGTCGCTTAGGTGTCCGACCACGTCGAAGTGGTGCAGGTCGTGCAGCAGATGTGAGACCACGACGATGGAGTGGCCCCGGCCACGCAGCTGAGCGGCGAGTGACCAGAAACGCTGATGAGTGTCCCAGTCGAAGCCCTGGTACGGCTCGTCGAGCACCAGTAGCTGCGGATCGTGCATGAGAGCGAGCACGAGGTTCAGCTTCTGCCGCGTCCCCCCGCTGAGCTCCCCGGCTCGCTATTGCCCGCAGTCGGCGAACGCCAGGAGGTTCAACAACTCATGGGCGCGCGTGAGAGTCGGCAGCCGGTGGGCCACCTGGAAGAGCCGAAGGTGCTGCATGACGGTGAACGAGTCGTTCAGCACGGCCTGCTGCGGGCAGTACCCCGCCTTGCCGGTGCGCACTACCGTGCCGCGGTCGGGCGCCAGGTGTCCCATGGCGATCCGGAGTAGTGTGCTCTTGCCCGTGCCGTTCTCGCCGACGATGCCGATCAGTGCCCCGGGGGGACGTCGAGGTCGGCGCCGCGCAGAATCTGTCTGCGGCCGTACGCCTTCCATACGTTGCTGATCCGCGGCCGTGATTGCCGTTGCGCGTGTTGCGTGGGCTTTGCGGGCACGTCGAGCCCTTTCGGTCAGCGAAGTGTGTAGATGGAAGCGGCGAGGGCGAGGGTGTACCACTGCTCCACCAGCCGATAGCTGCGCTGGTCCTGCTTCTGTCCACGCAACAGCACCACCCGGACGGACAGCAGGAGGCTCAGACTGCCCAGGAGCACGTCCGTGGCGATGATCCACCACTGCGGGCCGGCGGGCGCCATGAGGAAGTGGTGGATGGCTGCGGGACCGATGGCGAAGCCGGTGCACAGGAAGATTCGGGTGCGTGTCTCTCCGAAGACCAAAGGCATGGTGGAGCGGTGGACCGCGCGGTCGCCGGTGATGTCGCGGAGGTCCCCTGCCCAGCCAGTGTCGGCCCCAGCCGTACTCGTGCTGGAGCAGGGAGAGGATCTGCCACATCAGGGCCCACTCCAGAACACCGAGCCAGTACCCGTACAGGGGGAACAGGATCCGGACGGCGATCAGGCGCAGCTGGGCGCCCCGGATGCTGCTCTGGCCGGTGACCAGGGGCCGGAAGGGCTTGTTGACGCGGTCCTCTTCGACGCCGACGAGTTGGTTGGCCAGGGTGTGTTCGTAGACGAACAGCCAGAAGTAAAGTGCGCCTGTGGCCAGGGTGATCGCGGCTTCGGGCGCGGACAGCCGGGCGTGGACGACGGCCGCCATGACGAAGCAGGTCGCGGGAAAGATGGTGGTCCAGCGGTCGGCGCTGATGAAGAGCCAGCTCAGGCGGATCTCACGCCAGGCGGTCTGCAACACCGTCGTGGGTGCGGTCGTCGTCGTGGTCATCGCTGTGGGCTCCGTGCTCCGTGCTCCGTGGTCGGCAGGCGGTGGACGGCCGGGTCATCTCCTGGTGCCAGCCGCTGGCTGGGCCGGGGTTCAGGCCGTGCGGTGTACGACTGCCTCCGCGACATCCTTCAGCGTGCGGGTGGCGTTGGGCGGGAACGGTGCGGAGGCCAGGGAGTCCAGGGCTTGGTGGTATCTCTCCTCGATCATTCGCTCGACCGCGGTCCGAGCTCCGGTGTCGGTGAGGAGATCGCGGATCTCGGTAGCTTCCTGCTCTCCGAGATCGGGATCGCCGATCAGTTCACGCAGCCGACTCGCCTGGGCCGGGCCGCAGGCGCGCAGGGCATGGACGACGAGGCTGGTGCACTTGCCCTCGCGGAGATCATCCAGGCGCGATTTGCCCATCCGGTCCGGGTCCCCGAACACGCCGAGCACGTCGTCCCGGAGCTGGAACGCCTCGCCAAGGGGTACTCCGTAGGCGGTGCAGGCTTGCATGACCTCCCGCCCAGCACCAGCGAGGGCCGCTCCCACCTGCAAGGGGCGTTCGATGGTGTATTTGGCGGTCTTATAGCGGATGATGCTCATCATCGTCTCGACGCTGGCGTGCAGGTCGCCGGTGGTCAGCAGGTCCAGGTGCTGGCCGGCGATCAATTCGCTCCGTGCGCGGTCGACGCAGCGCAGTACGGTGGCCCGGTGAGCGTCGGGCATGGGCGTGGTGTGCAGCAACTCGTCGGACCAGACGAGATCGAGGTCACCCATAAGAATCGCTCCGCCGACCCCGTACTGTTGCGCCGTCCACGGTGCGTGGTGCCGGTCGGCCGGCGCCCGGTGGACCGTGGGGCGCCCGCGGCGGCTGTCGGACGCGTCCATGATGTCGTCGTGAATGAGTGCGCAGGTGTGCGCCAGTCCGATGGAGGCGGCCAGCCTGACGGCCCGCGCGGTATCGCCCTGCCCCCCTGCCGCGACCCATCCGGTCACGCACAGCAGAGGACGGACCCTCTTTCCGCCGGACATGAAGTCGCGCAGCATGAGGGTGAGCACCGACTGGTGAGGCACAGAAGTGCTCTGTGCCTTTTCCGCCAGGAACTCGAACAACAGGTTGTCGATCGCGGTACGCGGCGCGAAGAAGTCGGACTCGACCGCCAACGTTTCAGCACTCATGGCAAGACACCTTTTCTAAGGAGGCCGATCACTGCTCCGGCCTGGTCGCGTCACATCGGAGCCGGCCCACCGGCCATCGCAACTCAGTGGCCTTTGCGCAGGACGTAGCGGCCCAGCGCCATCAAGGGGAAGACGTGCCGGTAGTAGTCGTAGTGGACGGCCACGGCCCGGGGAACGAGCGTGCCGGTGAAGTGCGGTTCCTCCCAGGTGCCGTGATCCGTCTGCTGTTCGGTCAGCCAGTGCACTCCGGACCAGACCGTGGCGTTGTCGTGTTCTCCCGCTGCGAGCAGCGCGAGCAGACCCCAGGCGGTCTGCGAAGGGGTGGACGGCCCGCGGCCGGTGCAGGTCGGATCGGCATACGACTGCCAGCCCTCGCCCCAGCCGCCATCCGCGTTCTGCGTCGACGTCAGCCAGGTGACGGCGCGCCGGACGGCAACATGGCCACAAGGGACTCCGGCGGCGATGAGGGCGGGAACGACACAATCGGTGCCGTAGATGTGGTTCACGCCCCAGCGCCCGTACCAGGCACCGTTTGCTTCCTGCTGGTCGAGCAGCCAGTGGACGGCACGGCGGGTACGGGGGTCGCGCTCCATCCCGAGGGCGGCCAGCATCTCCACCACGTGGGCGGTGACGTCGGCGGTGGGGCGGATCGGCGCAGAACTCACGGAAGTCGAAGAAGGGGACCTTACCGGGAAGGATGCTGGTGTTGTCCGCATCGAAGGCCCCCCATCCGCCGTTGCGGCTTTGCATGCCGAGGCACCACCGCACCGCCCTGCTCACCGCTTCGTCGATGCGTTTCCGAACGGGGGAGCTGACACGGCGCAGTGCGAGGACCACCTCTGAGGTGTCGTCGGTGTCGGGGTAGTTCTGATTGTGAAACTGGAAGGACCAGCCGCCGGGAGCCAGCCAGGGCCGCCGTACGGCCCAGTCACCAGGCCGGTCGGTCTGCCGGGTGCGCAACCAGTCGGCGGCTTTGACCAGCGCTGGGTGGTCGGTGGCCAGGCCGGCATCCAGCAAGGCGGTGGAGGACAGACAGGTATCCCAAACGGGGCTGTGGACGGTCTGCAACGCCCGCATACCGTTCTCGGGCCACGTGACGCAGTCCTCCAAGACCCCAGGCGGCCTTGAGCACCGGATGGTCCGACGGGCAACCGTGCAGGTGAAGAGCAAGAATTACCCACGTCGTCATCGGAGTGCACGCACCCCAACTGCCATCCCGCTCCTGACGCTTCAGGAGCCAGCGAGCGCAAGCGTTCATCGCGGTTTTGCGTACCGGTCGGGGGATGCTCTTGCAGCAAGTACGCACAGAAGCGTTCAGATGCTAAAAGACCTTCTCCCAGCCGCTGATCGGTGCTGGCGTCGGCCTGCGCACGGAAGCGTCGGATGTAGCAAAGAGCTCGTCGATGCTGAAGGGAGCCGGACGCACAGGCTTTGCGCGCTGATGATGCTCAGAGAGACGAGCGCCAGACGCATGATGGCGCTGAAGGAATAGATGTTCAAGGGCGCCCACTTGGGCAGGACAGTGGTTTCCGGTGGGACTACGGGAAGATCGTTCCAGTCCCACCGGCCGAACATGGCGAGCCAAACACGTGCTGTCAGCTGGCTGGCCGCAACACCACCCTGCTCGCGTACCCACGCCGCACACCGGAGCATGTGCTCCTCATGCGGGCTGTCCCCGGCGAGCCGGAGAGCCACATACGCCTGAATCGTGGTCCCCAGATGGCCCGCCCCTTCGAAGACGAGGGGCCAGGAACCGTCCGCGCCCTGCTGGCAACGGATCCATCGGCCACTCCCAAACGCTCGTCCAGCACACCCAGCAAGTAACGCAGGAAAAGATCACGGGCGTCATAACTCACGTCCGTTTTGAAAGGACCTTTCCACCACCCCTCGCCATGCTGCCGGGCCAGCAAGTCATTCGCGGCCCGCATCATCGCTCGCCGAGCCGCTTCCTCTGTCGGGCTGGACGCGGAGAAAGCGAATGTCACGTCGGCCACCCCTGCGGGGTCCTGGCCTTCCGCGTGCGGCGCACCGCCAGCCGAATTCGTCATGGCACTCCTAGGTGATCGAGCCCGTGCACGCCGCGGGTTCTGCGAAAAGCATGCGGATACCGCGACAATCACTGCCGCTGGCCTCTGCGTCGCCATCTGCCGGGGGCGGTATCGAGCCTTCCGTTTCTTTCCCGGCCCGCACATCCTCCGTACGAGTTTGGTAGGGGCGCGAGGAGTCACTGCACTTGACTTGGGCTGCGCCGTCGGCTCCTGTGCGTGTTAAAGCCATGAGAGGGACTTCATACTGCACGGTTCGAATGACGCTCCCCGCCGGCTGGCGTATCGGCTTGGACCGCGCAGCGCCGCGAGGCGTACGCCAACGACCTGGGCGCCCACTTCGGTGGTCGGCGTCACCGCCCGCTCCAACCGCAGCAAGTCCGACCAGGGCTTCGGCACCTGGATGCCGCCCGTTGGTGAATTCCACTGCCAGTACGCCGCGGAATGGACCGCGCCCAAGCTCCGCTGGAACGTCGCCGTCGACCGGCAGGAACAGGCCGAGCTGCTCGACCTTGCCGGGCAGTGCCCGACCACGGAGGTCCACTTCGGCCCCGCCCAGTAGTAGAAACGGGCACCCCTGACGGGGCTTCCAAGGCTGGGTCAGGCTCCGGCCTGGTCGGGCTGGGCGGGGCCGGTGCGGCGGCTGCCCCGGGGAAAATAGCTGGTCGTGGCGGGTCTGGACCGGTCCGGATCGCTTGGGGGCTGTCGGACATCAGGGACTGTTGGCTGCCGGCGCAAAGTATCTCTACCTCTCAAGAGCGGAAATCTATGCCCGTCGGAGTAGACATTGGGTGGTGGTGTGGTTATGGTTTCTCTCGTAGCCCAGAGAGACCGCAGGGCCTGGCAGGGACGAACTGCCGGGAAGCAGTACCGCAGTTGCAGTTCGCAGAGCGGTGCGGTGGTGGAGTGTCGAAGCCAGGGTTGTTGCAAGACGGCGACGGGACTGACGACCGGACCGGGTGGCCCGCAGTGATCAGGGGCCGCCGTGAGCAGTACCGCAGATAGAGCAGTTCGTAGTACCCAGCAGTGAAGTCAGTGAGCAGCACCTCGGTGAAGGCGTCGGCTGCGGGCGCGCGCACCGGGAGGTTCGGCAGTGGGGTTCTAAGCCAGAGTAGACGCAGGACGGGCGACGGGGCTGGCTGCCGAAGAGTGGCGCTTCGTGGGCCACTGAGCAGTTCGCATCACCGGTAGTACGCAGTAGAGCAGTACGCAGTACCCCGCTTGGTAAGCAGTTGATCCCAGAGGGAAGAAACGGAGGAACCAGGCGCCATCAGGATCGCCCGGGCGGAAGTCTTGAGCCCGGGTACCGCAGGACATCGATAGTGAGGTGGTCTCCGGTCAAGCAACCGCGATCCCCGCACCCCCGACAGCATCTCGGTCGGGTCTGCGGACACAGAAGGCCGGTGCAGTACCAGGGTCGGCAGATGGTGTAGCAGTTCCTTCGGGGCCCTGGTGCCGTACGGCACCAGGGCCCCTCCACGCGTTCCATAGAGAGGTGCAATGACCGCAGACGACTCCTACGACCGCCTCGACGACGATGACTATCCCGCCTACACCATGGGCCGTGCCGCCGACATGCTCGGCACCACACCGAACTTCCTCCGCGCCCTCGGCGAAGCCCGCCTCATCACCCCGCTCCGCTCCGAGGGCGGACACCGCCGCTACTCCCGCTACCAGCTGCGCATCGCCGCCCGGGCCCGGGAACTCGTCGACCAGGGCACCCCCATCGAGGCCGCGTGCCGCATCGTCATCCTCGAAGACCAGCTCGAAGAAGCCCAGCGCATCAACGCCGAACACCGCCGCACCGCCGAAGTGACGAACCCAATGGCCGCGGCCTGAGACGACTGAGACCCGCAAACTTGCCCCAGCGCTTCGCGGCTGACGCCCACATAGTCTGCCCGGAACGCAAAGCGTTCCGGGCAACTTCGTCGTTGTGGTCCTGGGGCCGTCGCTGACCTGCGCACGGAGAGCCACTCTCATGAGTGTTCATCTGTGAGAGTGCTGCGAGAGCCTACTGCTTGGGGCCCGGCAGCCCTTGAGGAGACCCCCGCGGTGTGGACACACCTGACAATGGATCTTGTTGATCCTGGAAGGTGTAGATCCACGTGGCAAGGCCCTCGAAGTACAGTGCGGAGTTCCGGTCTGACGCGATCGCGTTGTGGCGGGCTTCGGCCGGCAGGCGGACGTTCAGAGACGTCGCGGCCGATCTGAACGTCAACCCCGAGACGCTGCGGACCTGGGTGCGTGACGCCGACGACCGCCCGGCCGCCTCCAGTGCGTCGCAGGACACTGAGGCCGAGCTGGCCCGGCTGCGGGCGGAGAACGCCAGGCTGGCCAAGGCGGAAAAGGAATGGCAGCTCGAGCGGGAGATCCTGCGACGGGCAGCCGCCTATTTTGCCCGGGAGATGAAGTGAAGACCGCCGCTTGGGACTTCGTCTCCGCCCACGCCGAGATGTTCGGCATCAAGCGGATATGCCGGGTGCTGGAAGTCTCCCGCTCGGGCTACTACCGGTGGATCGCCGACGCCCAGGCGCGGGCGGAGCGGCAGGGTGCCGAGGACGCCCTGGTCGAGGAGATCCGCGAAATCCATGCCGAACACCGCGGTAACTACGGTGCCCTTCGAGTCCATGCTGAACTGCGCGGCTTCGACCACACGGTCAACCACAAACGGGTGGCCAGGCTGATGCGCAAGCACGGCATCATCGGCCGCCACCTGCGGAAGAAGAAGCGCACCACGATCCCGGACCGCGTCGCGCCGCCGGTAGCGGACCTGGTCCAGCGGGACTTCACCGCTGGCGCGCTGGACGAGAAGTGGTGCGGCGACATCACATACGTGCAGGTCGGAGCCGCGTGGCTCTACCTCGCCTGCGTCATCGACATCCGGTCGCGCCGGGTACTCGGCTGGTCGATGGCCCCGCACATGCGGGCCGAGCTCGTCATCGACGCGCTCCAGGCCGCGGTCGCGGCCCGCGGCGGGCAAGCCGCCGGAGTGATCTTCCACGCGGACCGCGGATCGCAAGGCGGATTCAACCAGTCGTAGCAACGCCGGGGTGCGCTGATTGTAGATGTTCGTCGAGGGCCTCCGCGGGTGTCTTCCAACCGAGGGTTTTGCGGGGACGGGAGTTGAGGACCGCGGCGATGGCGGTCAGCTCGTCGGTGCCCCATCGGGACAAGTCGGTGCCCTTGGGAAAATACTGACGTAGCAGCCCGTTGGTGTTCTCGTTCGTGGCGCGCTGCCAGGGAGAGTGCGGGTCCGCGAAGTAGACCGGTAGTCCAGTCTCGACCGTGAGCTGGGCGTGAGCGGAGAGCTCCTTCCCGCGATCCCAGGTCAGTGATCGGCGAAGCTGGTCGGGCAAGGTGGCCATCGTGGTGGCCAGGGCGTCCTTCATGGCCACGGCGCCGTAGCCGGCCAGCGCAGGCCCGTTCTTGGTGCGCGGGATCGTGCCGTAGCCCTCGGCCCGTGGCAGGTGAACCAGCATCGTGTAACGGGTAGTGCGCTCCACGAGCGTGCCGACCGCCGACCGGTTCAGCCCGATGATCAGGTCACCTTCCCAGTGGCCAGGCACCGCACGGTCGGTAGCTTCCGCGGGCCGCTGGCTAATCAACACCTCCGCGGTGACGTGACCGCCCGACTTGCTACGGCTCCTCGCCCGTGGAACACGCAGCGCGCGGCCGGTGCGCAGGCAGGCCACGAGCTCACGCTTGAGGCCGCCGCGGCTCTCGACGTAAAGGGCCTGGTAGATCGCTTCGTGGCTGATCCGCATGGACTCGTCCTCAGGAAAATCGATCTTCAGTCGGGCTGAGATCTGCTCCGGGCTCCAGGCATTCGCCCACTGACGATCATTGCGATGCGGCTTGTTGCGTCCCTTCCACTCGGGCACCTGCGGACCGGGAAGCGCCCTACCGTCCGGGGCTCGGATCACGCCCAGCAAGCGGTCCTGGACATACTCCCGCAGTCGCTCGTTCGCGGCCAGTTTGGCCTCCTTGGGGCGCCCTGCCACCAGGTCGGCCTTCCACTGCGCGACCGAGGCCCGGTACTCGAGTCTGCCGCCACGGGTGGCTGCGTTGCGCCGCAGTTCCCGGGAGATCGTCGATGGTGACCGGCCCAGCCGTCCGGCGATGTCCCGTATCCCGGCGCCCTGCACGCGTAGTAGAGCGATCTCCTCCCGTTCGGCGAACGAGAGATAGCGGCCCGAGACGGTCAGGTTGATCTGCGGCATCCCGCCAGCGTGCCGGAACCACCGCGTCCCCACCGCTGGCGCGGCTCCGACAGCGACCGCCGCATCCTCACTGGTCAGCCCCTTGGTGATCTCGCCCCAGAACAGCCGCTCGATCTCTCGCCGAGTCGAGGGCCGCCCCGGCGACTTCATCGGTGATCGACGCGTCAACTCCGCCATCCAACCCGCTGGTCGTCCCACAACACACCTCTCTGATCAGGAGTGTTGCTACGACTGGTTGAACCCGGTCAATATACGTCCACCGCGTTCGCCCAGGTCTGCAACCGGTATGGCATCCGCAGGAGCATGGGCAGGGTCGGCTCGAGCTACGACAACGCCCTGGCCGAGAGCTTCTGGCAGGGGCTGAAGCGAGAAACGATGCACGGGAAACTGTTCGCGACGATGCGACAGGCGAGGCTGGAGATCTTTCAGTGGCTCACCTACTACAACGCCCGCCGACGCCACAGCGCGCTCGCCTACCTCTCCCCGATGGAGTTCGAACAGCAGTACCACAAGACAGATAAACTCTCACTCGCAGCATGAACCCCTGTGTCCACACTCCGGGGGTCACCTCACCTGGGCTCTGGTCCCGCTGCCTGGCGAGGGCGACGACGGCTGGCCGGGACAGCGGGCCGGCCGTTCTGGGAGCGGTGCTCGTCGTCCTGCCGGGTGTGGTGGTCGACCACGATCTCGCCGGGGCGAGCGTCGCCGCGCAGGACCGGCTGAAAGCGGTGAACGACGTCCGTACGACACTTCTGCAGGCCGTGGGCGGCATGGTCGTGCTGTTCGGTGCGTACGCCACCTGGCGGCAACTACGCGTCAGCCAGGACGGCTTGCGCGCCACCCAGGAGGGTTATGTCACCGACCGGTTCAGCACGGCCGTCGATCAGCTCGGCAGTGACAAGCTGGAAACACGCATTGGCGGGCTCCACGCGCTGTGGCGGATCGCGGAGCACCCCGCCCGCGACCGGGAGGCCGTCATCTCCATCCAGGGTGCTTACCTGCGTACCCACCTGCCCTGGCCGCCCGCTGGACCGGGAGCTCCAGCGGCGGACGTGCCCGTCAACGACGTCGTGCCGCTGGAGGTCCGTGCCGCCGACGCCCAGGTGGCGCTGACCGGGCTCGGCGTGTTGTTGTTGCAACCTCGGGAGCAGTCCTGGGTCAACCTCAGCGTCACGGACCTGCGCCGGGCCGACTGCGACGGGCTGTGGCTGCACGAGGTCAACCTCGACCTGTCGTGCGCGAGGCGAACCTGCGCAAGGCCGACGCAGGCGGCGCTGTCTTCCGCCGTGCCGACCTGCGCCTGGCCGACTTGCGTGGCTCCGACTTGAGCACGGCCGACCTTCTCCAGACACGTCTGACCGGCGCCGCTGTTTGCGCGGGGCGTCCAGGTCATTGGGCAGCATCTGGTCGATCAACGGCTTGTACGCATACAGCCGTGTCCCACGAGGCCGTGGTCTCTTCCGGGGCTCCGGCCAGACCGACTCCCCGGTAGGACATCCTTGCCCGGGCATCACGGCGGATCGCCGCGTACAGATCGACCTTGGACTTCGGTGGCGCCATGCGCTGCCTCGAGGTCGGACGTCGTCGACCTGGCGGCGTCGCGGTAGCGCACCGGCAACCGGATGATGCGGGCGCTTTGGGCGCCGTGGCGCTTTGGCGAGCAGACGGTGGAGGCGTACGAAGGCCCGATGAGCCGGCCCGGGCGGGCGGAGAACCTGGGCCGGCCACATTCGAGCAGAACTCATGCCCCGCGTGTGTGCTGCTTTCCAACGGCTGCGTTCCAGCCGTTCACGGCACTGCCGCACCCCAGGCGGCTGGGCGGGTAATGGACCCCCCATTGAATCCATCACGGTTTCCCCAACGCCCTCCTGATCAAGCCAAGTTGGGGGAAACCCCGGTTGGGGTGCGAACCGGGGACGTGATGAGCGGATCAGCAGTGATTCCGGCACAGCGGTGCGTCGCGGCACACGAAAAGGACTCGGCACCATGCGAGGGTCCACGTTGCGCCGTGACGATCGTCGACTGCGACGGGACCGAGATAACTGGCTGTCTTTGCCACGCGGCTCGCTTTCTGGCGACCCGCCCTGGCGCGCGTCTTCACCCCCTCGCCGCCGTGTTCCCCTGGGCAGTGGATGTCTATTGCAAGGCGGCAGAACTGCCCCCCTTCCTGTGGGAGATAGGTCTGTAGACAGGTTTTGCCACCTTCGACACGGTCAGGTGCGGGCGTCTACGCCGCTCGTGATCCGCCTGCGAGTGTGAGCAGTGTCAGTGGCCAGTTCTGATTCCCCGCTGGCTGCCACTTAGCGGGGAGCTATCTGGCCGCGATTGTCGCAGTGGGTGATCAGCATGGCGAAGCCCAGGCGGCAATGCACGCCGAGCGCCGACGAGGCTGACTGGCCGCAGACGGAGAGGCACATCCGACCGTGGCCTGGCACACGGTGAGCCATCCGCAACAGCAGTACCGGCGTGAGTGATGCCTCCCATTTGTAATTCCTAGGACCTATAGGTTAAAACTAGGGGTCTTAGGATCATGAGGAGGGCGCATGGCGCGGGCAGGGCTGACGGCGGAGCGGGTGACGATCGCGGGCGCCGAGCTGGCGGACGAGGTCGGGCTCGACCAGGTGACCATGTCGCAGGTGGCGCGGCGACTCGGCGTGAAGGACGCGAGCCTCTACACGCATGTCCGCGGCCTGGAGGATCTGCGCGGACGGATCGCGCTTCTGGCGGCGGACGAGAAGAGCATCCGTATCGCGGAGGCGACCTCCGGACAGGCGGGCAAGGACGCGCTGCTCGCGTTTGCCGACGCATGGCGGGAGTATGCCCACCAGCATCCGGGCCGCTACACGGCGACGCAGACCCCGATCCGGATCGACCCCGAGCTGGCCGCAAAAGCGGCCGGACCGCGGCGCGCGGTCGAGCTGACCTACGGCATGCTGCGCGGCTATGGACTGGCCGAGCCCGACCTGACCGACGCGGTCCGGTTGCTGCGCAGCACGTTCCACGGATTCGTTGCCTTGGAGGCCGCAGGCGGGTTCGCGCACGAGCGTTCGCCGCAGCAGTCCTGGGTCCGCGCCCTCGACGCCCTCCACACCCTCCTGGAGCACTGGCCCCCGTCCCGAGAAGGAGACTCCGCATGACCGACCCGACCATCGGCAGCCTGCGCGTGAACGGCGCGACCCTGCACTATGAAGTGCGCGGCCACGGCCCGCTCCTGCTCCTGATTCCCGGAGGAACGGGCGGCGCGGCCTCTTTCGACGGCATCGCCGACGACCTGGCCGCCGAATACACCGTCGCGACCTACGACCCGCGCGGCATGTCCCGAAGCACGCTGGACGACCCCGAGGCCGAGCAGCGCGTGGCCGAACACGCCGACGACGCCTTGCGGATACTGGACCTGCTGTCGCCCGATGAGCCCGCCCGGGTGTTCGGTTCCAGCTCGGGCGCGATCGCCGCCCTGCACCTGCTCACCGCCCATCCCGAACGCATCGAACGCCTCGTGGCACACGAGCCGCCGGTCGTGGAGGTCCTTCCAGACGCCCCCGAACACCGCGCGCTCATCGCACGCGTACAGGCAACCTTCCACACAGAGGGGCTCATGCCGGCGATGGCCGTGCTCGCCGCGGGTCTGAAGAAGGACGGCGACACCACCGAGCCGAAGGCCGAGATCAAGCTTCCACCGCAGGCAGCGGCACGGGTTGAGCGGACGATGACCAACCTGCCCTACTTCGTTGGGCGCATCGTGCCGAGCTTCATGTCCTACGCCCCGGACCTCCACCGGCTGGAGGCACTGTCGAACCGGCTCGTGCTCGCCTGCGGCCAGGGCTCACGCGGCGAGCTGCCCTACCGTCCGGCCGCCTTCCTGGCCGAGCGTCTCAGCACGGAACTCCGGCACTTCCCCGGCGGGCACACCGGCCTGACCACGCACCCCGCCGAGTTCGGCGAACTCCTCCGGAAGGCCTTCCGGGCCTGAACCCGAATCAAACTCGCCCGGGCCGACGCCCACCGAAGATGGTCACTGAACGTCACATCCGCAACTGGCCGTTGTGGGGAGATCCTCGTGGCCGCTGTCAGAACAGCCCGGCGTCGACCTGGCTCATGCCCTACGGCGGCCCAGGGACGGCGAAGAATGACGGCGCCCGTGCGGCGAAGCCCAAGCGCCACGCTTGCCCGTGTCGTCCGTCGCGGTGGCCTTGACCCGATGGCCGGGGGAAGCGTCACCGCCCTGATCGCCGAGCGGGACTGGCCGAGCAGGTCGCAGCAGTCGGGTACGGCCCCTGGCGGGCAGCGGCACACGAGCGCGGTCGCCCCCGACTCTGCAGAGCGGACAGCAACCTCTATCCCTTCTTCACCCACTTCAACGGCGGTGACCAGGACGTTGTCGACCGGCTGAAAACAGCAGCCCCCGCTGCGAGACCTGGCTGATCCTGCCGTTTTTCCAGCGCTCTTTCCGGCGCACAGTGGAGTGGAGCCAGCCGGCTCACCGGCGAGAGGAGGCGCCATGGTCTACGCACCGCGTCGCGCGCGCAGGACTACAGTCCGTGCTGGCAAGCGCCTTGGGCCGTGCACATATTCAACTTCCGTAGTATGTGCGTTCATGTTCACAGGGTCAGCGGGGCTGCTGCCCGTGCTGGGCTTGACCGGCGGCTTGCAACACCCGGCGCCCGCCCTGGCCGCCTACTGCACACTTACGGCCATCGTGAGCGTGCACGCGCATCTTCATGCAGCACCATTTATCGCCGCGGTGTGCTGGCTGTTCTACGACGGCTTCGTGATTCACCAGCAGGGCGAGCTGGCATGGGACGGCCTCGCCGATGTGAACCGGATGGGACTCCTCATCAGCGCCTCACTCCTCGGAACGGTGACGGCTCGCCTCAACCGCGCACTTCGCTACCGGCGTGCATAACAGGCGTGGCCACAGCAGCGCCGACGAGGTGGTCGAGGGCACATGAGCGGTGGTCGGGGCTTGATGAACATCCATGTCAGATCGTGCGCTCGGCAACCCGAACACGGTCCGGAACTATGGGATCGAGGTCGGCAAGACCGCCGAACGGCTCGGCGAGGCTCGGTCGCTGGCGTCGGTCGCGGACTGCGAGATCGGTGACGCTCTGGAACTGCTGTGGGGCACCGCGGCGGTGAACACGTGGAACTCCCGTCGGGCGGGGGCGCTGTCCTGGCTCGGCGGGTGCCGGGAGCACGGCTACGACGGTCCGATGGTCCCGGCCTGGGTGAAGCGGCTGACGGTGCCGGACTCCGAGACCCCGGCCCGCTCGAAGATGGCGATCGACCGGCTGACCGCGCGGCGCGAGGTTCACCTGCGAGAGAAGACGCTGTGGCGGATGCTGTACGAGACCGCCGCCCGCGCGGGAGAGATCCTCGGCGTGAACATCGAGGGCCTGGACTTCGCCGGGCGCCGCTGCCCGGTCAAGGCGAAGGGCGCCCCGAGCAAGGCCCGCCGCCGGGGCCAGACGCGCGAGGACTTCGTTATGGAGCCCGTGTACTGGGACGCCGGCACTGCCCGGCTGCTGCCCCGGCTCTTCAAGGGCCGCACCACGGGCCGGTGTTCGTCACCCACCGCCGCCCGGGCCGGGTAAACTCGTCAGCCCGCGCGACGTCTGCCCAGACACCGGGCTGGCCCGCCTCTCGTACGGGCAGGCCCGCGCGCTACTGGACGAACACACCGCGGTGCGCGGGCCCCGAACGGGCTGGGACCTGCACGAGTACCGCCACTCCTCCCTGACCCACCTCGGTGAACAGGGCGGGTCGCTGCTGATGCTCATGGCGAAGTCCCGGCACAAGAAGCCGGAGAACGTCCGCCGCTACTTCAAGCCATCCCCGGAGGCGATCGCCGAGCTGACCAGCCTGCTGGCCCCTGGCGACAGCAGGCGCTGAGCGCGGGAGCGGTTCTGTGCTGTTCCTTCCTGCTTGGATGTCCGTTCGGGGTGGGGGATCAGCTGTCCAGTGAGAGTGCGTTCTTGGCGTGCGCGGCGGATTCTTCCGAGGCGGGTCCGCCGGGATTCTCGGTGGCCAGTGCCTGGTTGAGGGTGACGAAGGGGCGCATCCGCCTCTCGTAGCGGGCATACGCGATGCGGTGGTCGCCGTTGGCTCGGGCAAGGCAGTCGGCCAGCACGTGGGCGCCGACGAGGGCCAGGCTGGTGCCCTGCCCCGAGAGGGGGGAAGGGCAGTAGCCGGCGTCTCCGAGCAGGGTCACCCGGCCCCGCGACCACGGGTCCATGCGGATCTGGGCCATGGCGTCGCAGTAGAAGTCGGGCGCCTTCCGGGCGGCCTCGGCCAGGCGAGTCCCTTCCCACCGCATCGACGCGAGCTTGTCCACGACGAGCCGCCGCAGGGCGCCGCCGTCGCGGAGATCGTGGGTGAGAGGGGCGGACTCGAAGCCGAAGGCGATCCTGAGTTCGGTGTTGCTGCGTACGGGCATGATGCCGAACCCCATGTCGCCGTCCCGCAGCCACATCTGCCAGTCGTCCAGGGCGAGGAAGTTGTCCGCGCTGAACAACGAGAGGTAGCTGCCCAGGTGGTGGGCGAAACGCTCCTCCGGACCGAAGGCCAGGCGTCGTACGGTGGAGTGGAGGCCGTCGGCCCCGACCACGAGGTCGAAGGTGCGGGACGGCCCGTGCGCGAAGTCGACGCGCACGCCGGTCCCGTCCTCGTCGAGTGCGGTGATGCTGTCGCCGAAGAGGTACTCGACGCCTGCGCGCGTGTGCTCGTACACCATCCGTACCAGGTCCTCGCGCAGCACCTCGATGTCTTCGCTGTCGAGTCGGCCGCTGCTGAAGGTCGCCTCGGTGGAGCGGTCGACCTCGTGGCCGTCGGGGTCGAGGATCGACATGCCGCGCATCCGGGTCCGTACGCGGCTTGCCTGCTCCAGCAGGCCCATCCGCTCCACGACTTCGAGCGCGACGCCGCGGATGTCCACCGCTTGGCCGCCGGGGCGTTGGCCCGGGGCGCGTTCGACGACGGTGGGGGCGAAGCCGTGGCGGCGCAGCCAGTAGGCGAGGACGGGCCCGGCGATTCCGCCGCCGGAGAACGGTTGTCCGCCATGGCAACCTGCGAACCCCGTCTGACGGCAGAAACCGTGGAGAGCCCGTTGGCGTTGAGAGGCGCACGGCGGGTTCGGCGAGAGGTTTCGGAGAAACGAGCTGGGAGCAATCCCGGCACCGCGCTCCGGGCCTACTGGGCGACGCGTGTGGTGGAGCTGACGCGGCCCGCCACCGTGTGTCATTCCGTGGTCGGTCTACGCGGGGGCAGGGCGGGACAGACCAGTGAGGGTCGTACCAGCGGTCGGGGCCGGTGAGGCCGAGTAGCCGTACCGCGTGGAGCAGGTGCTCGGAAGCATGCTGGGCCCGCAGCCGGGCGGGGGCATGGCGGATCATCCAGGTGGTGAGCTCCACCCGTGTCTCCTCCGCATCGTCCTCGTCCCGGTCGGTACGCCAGGGAAGTTCGTCCATCAGCAGGTCGTACTCCCAGACGTCCAGCGTTTCGGCCAGGTGTTGGTTGGCCGTGGGATGGCGCTGCTGTCCCCAGACGGAGAGCCATGGCGTGAGCGTGCAGGCTGCCTCGGTGCACACAACGAGAACTCCGTGGGCGAGCACGGCAGGATGCGCGTCGTTGAGGGTGTGTGCCCACCAGGCGTGCAGGAACTCCCAAACCGCTCGGGCCTGAGGGGCGGGCCATTGCTGCCACTCGCCGGCAGCGAACACGAACCCGGCGTTCCCCAGAGAGCTGACGGGGTGGATGGAGCCGCTGACCAGAGCCGTCGCGAACTGTGGGAGGACGCGGCACAAGACGGCCGCGCGGTGCCCCCAGTCGGTCGTTTGCCAGGTGCGGTTCAGGAGGTCGGCGTCAAGCTCCACATCCGCCGTTTTCAACAGCTTGAGCTCTTCCGCGCTGCCCCAGTGGCAGTCGCACTGGCGCTCATCCGGGTGGGCGGTCATCTCCTGAAAGGCCACGGCCAAAGCGTCCAGCGCGTCGTCAAGACGCAAGCGGGTCTCATCAATGTTCATCGCAGGATCGCCCTTCGAGGACTCCGGGCGGCTCCCACCGGCCGAAGATCCCCAATCTACCGGCCACTCCACGCCGTCTGAGCGGAGGGTTCGCCGCTGATTGCGTTCTCACCGGTGACCGCGTCACAAGATCAGCGACCGACCCGGATCGGGGCCTGGCTGTCGTGCAGGTTCGCCGCAGAGATTCCGACGGACAGGGGCAGACCGGTCCGCTCGGTGATCAAGTGGATCTTCGAGCCGTACTTACCCCGGTCGATAGGATTTGGACCTGTCAGGTCCCCCCTTTCAAGGCCCGCATGTTCACCGAGTCGATCGCGCAGCAGGACCACTCCAACTCGCCGCGCGAGCCGAGCTCGTCGAGGACCAGGCGGTGGTGTTTGGCCCTCACTCTGGCCTTCGTCCACTCAGTAAGCGCCTGTGGGGCGTCGCCCCCGACGGTCCGAACGATGCTGACGGCAACTGCTGCCACGTGCACCCCGACGTGGCCACGAGCACGATCGCAGCCAGCACCTCCCGGTTCCCATGCCGGCGTCGGCCACCACCCTGAGGCCGCGACGACGCCTCCGGCACCATCCGCTGGAACAGCTCCCACAACTCATCCGGCACCAGCCCGCTCAACAATCCCCACCACCGCCCGCAGCCTGCCGAACTAGCCAAATGAGATGACTTCTTATTCGTCATGGTCACCCCGGCCGACATCACCGAACGCACAGCGGCGAAGGAAATGCTCTTCCGGCTGCGGCTGCTGCACCCCGAGATCACCACCGTCTGGGCCGACTCTGCCTATGCCGGACAGCTCGTGAGCTGGGCGAAGACATACCTGAACCTGACGATCAAGACCGTCAGCCGCCCGATGCCCCCCTGGGTTCGTAGTCCTGCCCCGGCGTTGGGTCGTCGAACGCTCCCAGTGCGCCACGAGGCGCTCTGTT